>NZ_LRMO01000015.1:0-141554 GCF_019266135.1 Bacillus sp. F2HM | reverse complement strand
CTCGTCCTTCCTAGACTTCAAAGGTTTTCTATCACGCTGAAAAGAAGACAAAGAGCTAAAATAAAAATCATTTTAGCTCTTTGTCAACAATCTAAATCCGGCTGATCCAGCCGGATTTTATTTATTACTGCTTTTTCGGCGTTTTCTCTTTTTCCGCCGCTTTTTCCATATCCATGATTCTCTCCATCATGGTTGGGTGTCCATAGCGGAAGATCTTCACTAAAAACGGTGGATTTACCTGGGACAGCCCTGATTTTGCAAGCTTTTGAAAAGACGTTACGCCTGCCTCCCCGTCTTTTGTCATGTTCACCGCATATTCGTCGGCTGCCCGTTCTTGATGCCTTGACACTGCATTTGTAAATGGTGAAGCTGCAAATGACAGCATCGATACGATGATTAAAAGAAGCGGAAGAGCAGCAATGTCGTGTGACACCTTGAGACGAAATGTGGCTGCTCCTTTTTGATAAAGATAAAAATAAAGACGGTCGATCGCAAATAATCCGGCCAATGACAGCACTAAATATCCTGCTAATCCAATATAGACGTGTTTCATGACGTAATGTCCCATTTCATGCGCCATGATAAATAAAATTTCTTGGTCTTTCAGCTTTTGCAGTGTTGTATCCCACAAGACAATACGCTTATTTTCACCAATTCCTGTGACATAAGCGTTCATCGTATTCGTTTTCTCAGACATATTGACCTCATATACATGATCTGCCGGAATATGCGCTTTGTCTGCCAGCGTTAATATTTTCTTCTCTAGAGCTTGATCCTTTAGTGGATAAAAATTGTTATATAACGGATCAATGACGACCGGCTGTATAAAGAAGAGAAACAGCGTAACTGGGACTGTCAAACACCACGCATACAGCCACCAGCGTTTTCTTCTCTTTTGAATCAGCCAAAAGAACACAATAGCACAAAGGGCAAGAAGCGGATATTGAATCCAAAAATCCAGTGTTTGATCTTTCAACCAGCTTGCCGTACTTTGAGCAGATACTCCGTAGTGCAAAGACAGCTGATAGCCAATCCACTTAATTGGCAATGAAATGATCATTGTTAGAAGTGACAGCACCAACACATACACAAGTTTGCTTAAAAACTTGAAACGAGCTGCTGCCAGGCTCCAGTCTGCTATTTTCCGTGAAAACCCTGAAATGAGCAAAAGGAAAAAGACATACCAATCTAATGGGATGGTTATGAAATACAGCAGATTCCGTATATTCGAGAAATTCTCGCTGATCACAAGCTCATGACTTGTCATAAAGGTATGCGGATCTGCACTTGTCCCTTTTACACTTTCAGGTACCGATGAATCCCCCATTAGAAACAGATACGAATAAATAAAAAGACCGTACAATATGTATGCTACCGTTGCAAGAGCCATCCATTTACGTACTCGCACAGGTCAGCCTCCTTTCCATCCCTCTCTCTATTATAGTCACGCATTTTTTCGTTTAGAACCTGTCTCATGTGGCTCCATCATAGCATGCCCCATCAGAAAAAGCTTTCGCGAAAAAAATGATTATGCGACTCAAAAATCGGAGAAGCTACATGTAAAACAGTAAGTTGGAGGATCAAAATGAAGAAAATCCTTGCAGGAGTTGTGATTTTTGGACTTTTATTAATCACCTTCTTTTATGTGTTCAGCCGTACGAGCGAAATCTTTGATGAGAATCGAGCTGAAAAATTGCTGCTCTCACCTGCGAATGAATCCATCTCTTATGAAATAGATGATAAGGACACAGCAGAAGATTTAATCGAAGAATTAAATAAAGGCAAACAAACAAGCAATCATCTCAAGAAAAATTTAAAAAAGCCCGATTATATCGCCAAGGTGATGTTCGGACGAACAAACGGCACCACCTTCCAGCTTTGGACCAACCGATCACAGGTCGTTTTTTTAGTTGATGGAACGTTTTATGAACTGAATCAAAAACAGTCGAATTCTTTTCAGAGACAGTTAAAAGAAGCCATTCAAAAGAGCTAAAATGATCTTTGAGAGAAAACTTTGAATTGCGAGGGTTTGTCTACATGCGAAGGGAGTCTCCTCATCAGAGACTCCCTTTTTTTATTTACTTTCTTCTGCTTGATACTTTTCTCTTAGCGCTCTTCTTAAAATTTTACCTGTTGTGTTTTTAGGAATATCATCTATGAAATGGATCGTTTGGGGCTGCTTATATTTTGCTAAATAGCGTGAACAATGTGTGATGATGTCTTCTTGATTGATGTGAGCATGTTTCTTAGGGGAAATGTAACAGACGACTGCCTCTCCCGTGTTCGGATCTGGCACACCGATGACAACCGCTTCTGCTACAGCTTCATGTTGATAGAGTACTTCTTCTACTTCTCTTGGATAAACATTATAACCGCCAACAAGAATCATATCCTTTTTCCGATCGACAATATAAATATATCCTTCTTCATCTCTTCTCGCCAAATCGCCAGTATACAGCCAGCCGTCTCTTAGTGCAGCTTCTGTATCTTCTGGCATTTGATAATAGCCTTTCATGATGTTTGGCCCTTTTGCTATCAGCTCTCCGACTTCATTTGGACCGACTTCTTCTCCTAGTTCATTCACAATTTTATTCTTCACATTCATAATGTCAGTCCCGACAGAACCTGGTTTTCTTTTTCCGTCAAGAGGATTGAATGCAGTCACTGGAGATGCCTCTGATAGCCCATAGCCCTCAAGGACCGTAACACCGAATTTTTTCTCAAAGCCATGGAGTAAGGCAACAGGCATTGAGGCACCGCCTGATATACAGATCCTCACGGATGACATCGCTTCCTCATGCCCCTCCTGGCGGTACAAATAGTTATACATGGTGGGCACTCCAACAAATAGCGTTGGCTTCTCTTTTTCCATCATGCGCAAAAGCTCTGACGGGCTGAAATGCGGCAAGACATAAATCGTCGCACCATGAATCAACGGTGCATTCATACAGACTGTTAAACAAAATACATGGAACATTGGCAAAGCGGCGATAACCTTGTCCTTTTTATCAATCGATAAATACTCAGCGACATCTCTGGCATTTGAATAAAGGTTGAAATGAGTCAGCATGGCACCTTTTGGTTTTCCTGTCGTGCCAGATGTAAATAAAATAACAGCAGTATCATCTGGCTGAATGGAAGGATGTACGTTTTCATTCGCAGCACCTGACACAAGTTTTCCAAAGAAAACAAGTCGATCAGATACTTCCTTGAAGCTTGATCTGCACGCCGATTCATTTTCTGCACAAATAATGACTCTTTCAATGGACGGAAGCTGCTCATACACCTGCTCGTAAACTGGCAGAAGCTGTTCAGGCGCCACAATACCTTTCACATCGCCTGTGATGAGCATATATCCAATTTCACTAGGTGTATACGTTGGGTTAATAGGTACAACGACAAGCCCTGCCTTTAATGCGCCAAAAAAAGAAATGACAAAATGCGGTGAATTTCCTAAAATAAGCGCGATATGATCCCCAGCTAGAAACCCTTCGTTGACTAATCCATCTGCAAAACGCTCGATACTTGTCATCAGCTCTCGATAGGTCCACTTCTTTCCTTCAAAGATCAGTGCGGTATTTTCTCCCTTCGTCATCGCCGTCTGCTGAAGATTTTTGATCAAATCCATTCTCCCACCCCTTACATGTCATCAATGAATGAATGACCATTCATTTTATGGCCGAACATTCCTCCTTTCTATTATAATAGACAATCGAAAAAATCCACAAGATCAAATGGAAATCGCTTTCATTTCATTCAATCAAAAAAGCACTGCTATCTCTAGCTGTGCTTTCCCGCAATTAATAAATCAAATCAAGAAAATCCTCTTTTGATACGTTGCCGAAATAGTGGCGCATATCCATATCTTCTAAGACATCACTGATCGTTTTACGATCATATTGCTGTCCGATGAGCCGCTTCTCAATATCGGCAATATCCCCTACGCCAAAGAAATCACCAAAGATTTTGCAATCCTGGATCATCCCTTTTTTCACTTCTAATCGCAAATCAATGGAGCCTGCAGGGAATCTCTTAGAATGCTGCAAATTAAATTTCGGTGAACGGCCGTAGTTCCATTCCCATTTTTGATAGCGATCTCGAGAAATTTCGTGAATCTTTTCCCAATCCTTTTCAGTCAGGCGATATTGAGGCACGTCCCCATTTGTATCAAAAATGTAGCTTAAAAGAATTTTTCTAAATTCTTCTGTTGTCATTTTTTGATCCATCAGTTCACTAATATTGGCAACCCTGCTTCTAATCGATTTGATGCCTTTTGATTCAATTTTTTCTTTTTTCACATTTAAAGCCGAAACGACATGTTCAATTTCTGAATCAAATAGAAGTGTGCCATGGCTGAAAATACGTCCTCTTGTTGCGAACTGGGCATTTCCAGAAATTTTACGTCCATCTGCCATGATGTCATTTCTGCCGCTCAATTCAGCTTTAACGCCCAGCTTTTCAAGCGCTTTGATGACTGGCTCTGTGAACTTTTTAAAGTTATGGAAGCTGTCTCCATCATCTTTTGTGATAAAGCTGAAGTTTAAGTTCCCTTTGTCATGGTAAACTGCACCACCGCCGGATAAGCGGCGCACGACTTTGATTCCGTTGTCTTCCACATACTTTGTGTTGATTTCTTCTATTGTATTTTGGTTCTTTCCGATAATGATCGACGGCTGATTAATGTAAAACAGCAAATACGTTTCTTCTGGATCTAAATATTTTAAGCAATATTCTTCAATTGCCAAATTAATCATTGGATCATAATGTTGTTCGTTATCGATAAACAGCATCTCTATCTTCCTTCCTTGTTCCATCTAAGCCCTGAATGGGCAAGCTGTATACTGCCAGTATATAACGCCTGTGCTTCATTGACTAGGTCTTTATGACGACCAAAATGGGGCAGATGGGTGATGATGAGTTCCCCAACATTTGCTTCCTTTGCAATCTTTCCTACTTCCGTACTGTTCATATGTCCAGCACCTGATCCATCTTGTCCAGCGTAAAAATTGCTTTCGGCAATGAGCAGATCTGCCCCCTTGCTAAATGGAATAAATGCCTCCTGATAGCTTGAGTCTGCTGTATACACGACCACAGCATCTTCTGCCTGAATTCTCATCGCATAGCATTCTGCTGGATGAACCGTTTTCAAAAAATCAATTTGAAAGGGTCCGAGTTGAATCCCTTCTTCCGGCTGATAAGGCTTTGCCTTTGTATGTACATCATCAGAAAGCCGTCCAAATGCTTCTTGATCACCAGTATGTCCATAGATCGGAAGCGGGCCGCTGCTTTTTCCTAAATGATATCCCACTAGCTTCGCATATTGGAGTGGTCCGATATCTGCAATATGATCGTGGTGATAATGAGAAAGGAGAACAGCATCTAGTTCTTCTATATCAATGTATTGCTGAAGCTTTGAAAGAACACCGCTTCCGCAGTCTACAAGAAGACGAAAGCCATTTGATTCAAAAAGGTAGCCTGATGTCGCTTCACCAGCTGCCGGAAACCCTCCATAGCATCCAATTACGGTTAATTTCATCGTCATTTTTCCCTCCTTTTCTAAAAATCCCCTTCTTACAATATACCCATTTTTCATGAAAAAAGCATTCTTCCTGCCTATTGTTACAAAACAGATTGACAATTATTAATCTGTTATAATACAATAATAGCAACAAAACGTATAGGAGGATGACAAATGCTAGGAAAAATCACAGAGTTT
The DNA here is from genome assembly GCF_019266135.1 of Bacillus sp. F2HM. Lineage (NCBI taxonomy): Bacteria > Bacillati > Bacillota > Bacilli > Caryophanales > Bacillaceae > Bacillus > Bacillus sp. F2HM. Next base: position 135,838 of record NZ_LRMO01000015.1, on the reverse strand, counting down.
TTTAGAAATTTGCCCTCAAAAAAATGCACAAAATGTGGAAATGATTTAATGGAACAGCACGAGTGTTATGGTAATGAATGTGAGGAATGCTCACAAGTAAGTTATCTTAAATAAGGAAATAAATTGAATAAAAAAGCACTTTTTTCCTCCTTCGTCAGTTGGAGTCAAAAGTGCTTTTTATTTTTTCTGAAAAATAGGTAAAAAGGTAAAACCCCTGTCACAAAAGGGTTTTTTAGTATTTTCATATGATGAGTTTTAGTTCTGAAGACACTTTTTATTGACTCGAAGCAATGAAGGGGGTTCTAAATGTCTATTTTTTCTAACAATTTTGTATTTTCTTAATATAATTTTATCGTGGACGAACCTCTTTAATTTTAGTTATACTTTAATTCATATATTAAAACTTAATATGATGGGAATATTCCTTTAATGAATATGTTAGGGAGGAAATCTATGAAAAAATTAAAATTTGGATTGGCTACTCAAATCCTAATCGGTCTTATTCTCGGTGTCGTTGTTGGGGCAATCTTTTTCGGTAACCCAGGTGTCGAGACATACTTAAAACCAATTGGAGACTTCTTCTTAAGACTCATCAAGATGATTGTCATACCAATTGTCGTATCCAGCTTAATTTTAGGTGTTGCAGGTGCGGGTGATGGTAAAAAAGTAGGGAAACTAGGTTTTAGAACCATTCTTTATTTTGAAATTATCACAACATTTGCGATTGTCCTTGGTCTTGTCCTTGCAAACTTTGTACAACCTGGTGCAGGCGTTGACTTTGGACATGCAGAAAAACAAGATATTAGCCAGTATGTTGAAACGGAAAAAGAGCAAAGCAGCAAATCAGTTGCTGATACGTTCCTTCATATCGTTCCAACGAACTTCTTCCAATCATTGGCGGAAGGTGATTTGCTTGCGATTATTTTCTTCACTGTGCTATTTGCACTTGGCGTTTCAGCGATTGGGGAACGCGGTAAACCAGTGCTCGCCTTCTTCGAAGGTGTATCACATGCCATGTTCCATGTCGTCAATATTGTGATGAAAGCTGCGCCATTTGGTGTATTCGCACTCATTGGTGTGACGGTATCAAAATTTGGTCTTGAATCTCTTATTTCATTAGGTAAGCTTGTAGGTCTTGTTTATTTTGCGCTCGCTCTCTTCCTTATCGTTGTATTCGGAATTATCGGAAAGATGATTGGCGTCAATATTTTCAGATTTCTTGCTTACATGAAAGACGAGATGCTTCTTGCCTTTAGTACATCCAGCTCTGAAACAGTTTTACCAAGAGTCATGGATAAAATGGAGCGCATCGGATGTCCAAAAGGGATTGTTTCGTTTGTTATCCCAATCGGTTATACGTTTAACTTGGACGGCTCCGTCTTGTATCAAGCCATTGCAGCGCTTTTCCTTGCACAGGTATATGGCATTGACCTCACGATCGTCCAGCAGCTTACACTAGTTCTTGTGCTGATGGTTACCTCTAAAGGAATGGCTGCCGTTCCTGGTACTTCATTTGTTGTATTACTCGCGACATTAGGAACGATCGGTGTACCTGCTGAAGGTCTTGCATTTATTGCAGGTGTGGACCGTATCATGGATATGGCGCGGACAGTTGTGAACTTAACAGGAAATGCACTTGCAGCTGTTGTCATGTCTAAATGGGAAGGGCAGTATGACCCTGAAAAAGGACATCGTGTGATGACTGGACAAGAGGCACCTGAGCCAACACAGCTTTCAAGTTAATGAAAAAGAACCCCAACTTTCGGGGTTCTTTTTTTATGCTGTAATTAATGGTGATTGAACATAGTAGTAAAGGAGATCCGCTGTATGGACAAGTGAATCTTCATGTGTTCTTTCAAAAGCATGCGAGGAATCTATACCAGGACCAATCAGTCCATGAATGATATCATGCCCTGCTCTAATTGCTGCTGATGCATCAGAGCCATAATAAGGGTAAATATCAAGGCGGTAATCAATATTGTTCTCTTCTGCTAATGCAGCTAAATGCTTGCGTAGTCCATAGTGATAAGGGCCGCTCGAATCCTTTACACAAATCGATACACTGTATTCATCTGTTGATTGACCGTCACCGATCGCACCCATATCTACAGCTAGGTATTCCACTGTTTCTTCTGGAATATTCGAGTTGCCGCCGTAGCCAATCTCTTCATTATTGGAAATTAAGAAATGCGTCGTATGCGGCAATGTGATCTTTTCCTTTTGAATCCGGTGGATGAGCCTCAAAAGCAGCGCAACACTTGCCTTATCATCAAGATGTCTTGATTTAATAAACCCTGAAGACGTCACTTCCACTCTCGGATCAAATGAAATAAAGTCCCCTACTTGAATGCCAAGTGCTTTGATATCGTCTGCATTTTTCACCTTTTCATCGAGACGAATCTCCATATTTTCTTGATCTCGTTTCGCTTTTCCAGCATCCGCATAAACATGAACGGATGTTTGATGCATAAGAATGGTCCCTGTGTATGTATGGCCTGATGCTGTTTCAATTTCACAATATTCGCCTTCAATTGAGTTATATTGAAAGCCTCCAATGAGTGCAAGACGAAGCCGTCCATTTGATTTAATTTCCTTAACCATCGCACCGAGCGTATCAACATGCGCTGTCAGCATGCGGTGTTCTTTGTCATCTGTTCCTTTGATAGTCGCAATTAATCCGCCTTTTCGATTTCGTTTTGTTTCAATATTCAAATCTTGTAAAAAACGTTCAACAAAGCCGATCACTTTTTCTGTATTGCCTGAGGGACTTGGGATTGATACGAGCTTTTGAATCAGCTGAACGGTTTCGTTTACTTCAGTTGTCATTCGGCATTTCCTCCTTTGTCTGAAAGCAATTCCTTCCATGTATGCCTTTTTCAGCATCTCTTCTTAAAATATATCGCTTCAGGTTCGAGATGTCTAATTTCAAATGAAAAATCCTTCCTCTATAAAGAGAAAGGATTCATAGATTAAGCTTCGTCCTGTTTCATTTTTCTTACGTTCCAAGCAAAGTATGCTGTAGTTGCTGCCATCATGATGATCGCAACTGTTCCAAGGATCGCTGCTTGGTGCCATAAATAGCTGTCATCACCGCTTGCAATGATCGTTCTAAATCCGTTGATGGTATACGTCATTGGAAGCAGACTATGAATGACTTGGAAGAATTTCGGCACAAGCTCAAGCGGGAATGTACCAGCACTTGCTGCGAGCTGAAGAACCAAGATAATAACGGCAATGAAGCGTCCTGGGTTCCCCATCGTTGTCGCCAGCAGCTGAATGATCGCTAAGAATGTCAGACTGACGATAATCGCAAAGAGATAGAAGCGCCAGAGGCTTTCCACCTCAAGACCAAGCCCAAAGATGAGCATGGAGCTTGCAATAACTGCTTGCAGGATACCGACAAAGAGGAGCACACTATATTTGCTGAAAAACCATTCAAACGCATTTCTAGGGCGTCCAGCAGGGTCTTTCATTGGGAATACAACAGTGAGCATGAGAGCCCCTACAAAGAGTCCCATCGATAAAATATAAGGTGTGAGCCCTGTACCATAATTATCGATCTTTTTCGCTGTATCATTTTCTGTTTTCACGGGACTCGCAATCATATTGTAATTGTCTTGACCCGCATCAATTTCTCCTGTTTCATCAGCGGCGCTTTTTAATTTATCGGACAGCTTACCTGTACCGCTCTTTAAATCTCCCAATCCTTTATCGAGTGATTTTGAGCCTTCAGCAAGCTTAGATGTGTTGCTTTGGATATTCGTTGAACCACTTTCCAGCTTATTTAACGCTGCACTCAGCTGGCTTGAACCATTGGCAAGCTTATCCGCACCGCTTTTCGCTGTATCAAGCTTTCCATTTGCTGTTTGCAGACCATCTTGTAATTGGCCTTGACCTGTTTGGAGCTTTAGTGCACCTTGATACAATTTATTCGTACCAGATGTCATTTGATCAATCGCATTTTGTATCGCGACTGTAGACGTGTACAGCTGTTCCGTTTTCTTTGGCAGCTGTTTGACTTGCTGCAGCTGAGCTTTTGCAGAAGCAACCGCAGATTGAACCTCACTAGCATCAGGCAGTTCCTGCAAGGCCGCTAAGCTTTGTTCAAGTCCAGACAGATCAGGCAGTTCGATTTTAGGCAGACTGTCAAGCTGATCCATTGCCGCCTTTTTCTCTTCATCTGTCATTGAGCTGTTTTGGATGATGCTTTTTACTTTAGCATCTCGATTCGATAACGCTTCTTTTAATGAAGCAAGTTTTGTACTAAACGTTTTTGCGTCTTTTTTCACCTGATCAAGTTTAGGCGCCATCTTTTCAAGATTCGCTAATTCTGGTGAAGACAAGACTTTTTCTACTGCTTCGATTTTTTCTGAAAAAGATTGTGCTTTGTTGTTTAGCTGCTCAATACCCGCTGTAAATTGCGGCATTTTAGAAGCGAGCTGCTGATGGCCTTCGCGGCTTGTGTTTAACCCTTCAGTCAATGTATCAATCCCTGTACCAAGCTCCCCAAATTTCTGATCGATGGTTTGATAGCCTGTTAAGAGCTGGCCAAGACCGCTGTCAAGAGATTGTATCCCTGTGTTCAATTCACCCATTTTACCAGCAAACTGATGAACACCTTCGCTATAGGTTAATGTTCCTTCAGCCAATTTTGCTAAATTATCCTTTAACTTGTTACTGCCATCTTTTGCACTTTTTGTTCCGTCATCAATTTTCTTCGCACCATCGCTTGCTTGATCTAAGCCTTTTGCAATCGTTTTGAAGTTATCAAAAATGACCTCTGCGTAATTTTTTGTGACTTCCTTTGAAACCGAATCTTTTAATTTGATAATGGCATTATTCGCAATTTGTGACGCCGCATAGTTGGCGCCTGGATTCGTATAATATTTCAGATTCGATTTTTTCGGATGTTTATCAAGGACTGTACTTGCATTTTTCGAGAAATTCTTTGGTATTTCCACGACGAGATAATAATCCTCGTTATTTAATCCCTTCAAGGCTTTTTCTTCACTATCGACAAAGTTCCATTTGAAATTATCATTTTTCTTTAATTCCTTCACTAAATCATCGCCGACATGCAGTGTTTTTCCGTCATAATGACTGCCTTCGTCCAAGTTGACCACCGCTACAGGCAATTGATCAACTGTACCATATGGATCCCAGTACGCTTTTAAAAATACGCCGCTGTAAATCAGCGGAATAAATAAGACAGCGAAAATCGGGATCAGTAGTTTTTTGCTCGTCACAATGTCTTTCCATTGATTCCGAATTAAATTCATTGCTGTTTTCCTCCCATAGATGAATGACTAAATTTAAAATTTGGTCATTTGAACTTAAAAAAAATTATGTTGCTGCTAAAAGTCCTTTGAGTACATAAAGCTCCAGCGACTCGGCCACCTCTTCTTTTGTTAAAGGCTCGTATCGCTTTTCCCAATCAAAAATAAGTGCAATATATAGTTTCACCATCACAAATGCAGTCAATTCAGGATCACAAGGCTTAATATCGCCTTTATCAATCGCTTCTTTTACTTTCGTTTTAATATAGCGAATGATCATTTGCTCCATCTTCTCAATCATTTCCTTGACCGCTGACGTGCCAAGCTCCGCACTTTCCTGAAAGATTTTGATTGTGAGCTGGTGGTTTTTTCGAAATTCCAATATTGCAAAGAGTGCTAAGTGAAGATTTTCAGAGAAACTTTTCTCCTCATCCATTGCTTCATCCGCAATTTTCCTCATCTCCATTAAAAGGGATGTGAAAATTTCATCAAACAGCTCTTCTTTGTTTTTGAAAAAGGTATAAATGGTTCCTTTTCCGACGTTGGCAAGCTTCGCCACAAGGTCCATTGTGGTGGCTTTATACCCGAATTGAGTAAATGCCTTCGTAGCCCCGTCTAAAATCATTTGTCTCCTATCAACACTCATGATCTCACTCCCAAAATGACTATTTGAACGTTTTGGTCATTAAGTACAGAAAGTAATATACCACATCCTTTTCTCCGGATGCAAGAACTTTGTTCACTTTTATGATTCACAACTCTTTTTGAATGATTCGAACATGAAAAACTCCCTTTCCTTAATAGAAAAGGGAGTTTGTTTTATGAAAATAGATAAGATACAGCCTCTGAAATGGCAGCTTTTCCTTGATCAATACAATCAGGGATTCCGACACCTTCAAAAGCAGCACCTGTGATATAAACACCAGGATATGATTGCTTAAACGTTTCTCGCATGTTCGAAATGGCCTTTTGATGACCGACGTGATATTGCGGCATGCTCGTCTTCCAGCGAGTCACTGTCGTCAGTTCTGGATCTGCTTTAATATCCATAATTTTCTTCAAGTCCTCCAGCACAATGCTGACGATTTGATGGTCTGACTGTTCGACAATTGATTCGTCGCCAGCCTTCCCTACATAAGCACGCAATAGCGTTTTTCCTTTAGGAGCTGTATGCGGCCATTTTTTGTTCGTCCACGTACAGGCTGTAATAGAGAAATCACTGTTTCTTGAGATGACAAAACCAGTGCCGTCATATTCATTATGAACATCCTCTTCTTTAAAACCGAGTGCAACCGTTGCAACAGAAGTAGATGTCATATCATGCAAGTACTCAAGCCCCGCTTCTTTTGGAAACATGGAATAGATCGATTGATGCGGAGTTGTCACAATGGCTGAATCAGCAAAAAGCGTTTGACCGCTGTCTAACTGCACACCGTAGCCCCCATCTGTTTTTTCAATCTGCTTCACTTTTGTCCCTTTATAAATCGTTGTCAGCTTGAGCTTGCCTTCTACTGCTTCAACAAGCGCTTGCAGTCCTTGATTGATCGTTTGGAACTGCCCTTGTTTTTTCGCTGTCACTTGCTGCGCTTTCGCATGCTGCTGTGATTTTTTCATCCCAAGAATCAAACTGCGATGCTTTTGTTCTGTTTGATAAAACTGCGGGAAGGTGGACATTAAGCTGAGACGGTCAATGTCACCTGCATAAATGCCTGATAGAAGAGGTTCGATTAAATTCTCAACTACTTCATCACCGACACGTCTTCTAAAAAATTCACCGAGCGACTGATCTTCTGTTTGTTTGCTTTTTGGCAAGACGAAATCCATTGCGGCTCTCGCTTTTCCTGCAACTGAAAAAAGACCGGTTGTGATGAATGGGCTGATTTGAGTTGGAATACCCATGACAGCGCCTTTTGGCATCGGGTGAAGGGTTTCATTGACTAGTACATATGCCTGCCCTGTTTCATTATTGACGAGCTGATCTGCGAGCCCCACATCCTTCGCCAGCTGCGGTCCACTGACCTTTCTTTCTAAAAATGAATCAGGTCCACGTTCAATGATGTAGCCGTCTTTATATAATGTTTGGATTTTTCCACCTAGCCTAGGGCTCGCTTCAATAAGAGATATTTGAATGGGAAGACCTTTTTCTTCGACTTCCTTTTCCAAATAGAAGGCGGCGGCTAAACCAGTGATGCCACCGCCAATGATGACAAGGTGTTTTTGATTGTCATGCATAGGATCGCCTTCTTTTATATAATTACTTGCTTTCGTCAAGCTTCTTTAATACGACAGTTGCGAGAGCATCAATAAATGCTGGTTTCGCATTTGGCATTTCTGGACGATAGTAGGCTGCACCGATTTCATCTGTCACGACTTTACATTCATAATCGTTGTCGTATAACACTTCAAGATGGTCAGCGACAAACCCCACAGGCACATATACGAACGTTTTATAGCCTTTTTGTTCGAATAGATCCCGTGTTAAGTCTTGAACGTCTGGTCCAAGCCATGGATCAGGCGTGTTGCCTTCGCTTTGCCAGCCAATTTCATAATGTTCAATTCCTGCACCTTCTGCAATCATTTTGGCAGATTGTGCGAGCTGATCAGGATATGGATCTCCTGCTGCAATAATTTTTTCAGGAAGGCTGTGTGCAGACACAATGAGTACGGCTGATTCTCTTTCCTCTTCACTCATCGATGCATACGTATCCTTCACTTGTTTCACCCAATAGTCCACAAACTTCGGCTCATCGTACCAGCTTTCCACAGACGTAATCTTCAGATTACCAAGCTTGTCTGCCTCATCTTGTGCACGCTTGTTATACGATTTCACGCTAAAGGTTGAAAAATGCGGCGCAAGAACAATACTCACTGCTTCTGTGATGCCGTCCTTGTGCATCTCTGCAACTGCATCCTCAATGAACGGCTCAATATGCTTTAAGCCAATGTAGACATGAAATTCAATGTCGTCTTGGATGTCGTTCAAATGATCACACAAACCATTTGCCTGCTGTTCGGTAATTTTTGATAAAGGAGAAATACCGCCGATTGCCTTGTAGCGATCCTTCAAATCTTGCAGCATCTCTGGCTCCGGCTTTCTGCCTCTGCGGATATGTGTATAATAACGCTCAATATCTTCTTCTTTATATGGGGTGCCATATGCCATGACAAGAAGTCCCATTTTCTTTTTCTCCACAACCAACACTCCTTCAGATCATTTGAAATAGTTTAGATGGATGATTTTTTATGTTTCGCTGAATAATCGTGAATAAAATCTGTCAGCTTCTTTAACGTATCTGGTGAAACATCAGGAAATACCCCATGACCTAAGTTAAAGATAAAGTGATCTGATTTCATTCCTTGATCTAAAATATCTTTTGCTCTCTTTTCAATGACTTCCCAAGGAGCAAGTAAGATGGTTGGATCGAGGTTCCCCTGTAACGTTTTTGTGAGCCCTTCTTTTCTTGCTTCGTCTACACTCATACGCCAATCCAGTCCAACCACATCAAGCGGCAGGTCATGCCAATCTTTCGCTAAATGGCTTGCACCAACTCCATACATGATCATTGGGACGTCTTCAGACTTCAGCTCTGTGAAAATTCGCTGCATGACAGGCTTAATGAATGTCCGGTAATCTGCTGCATTTAAAGCACCAACCCATGAGTCGAAAATTTGAAATGCGCTGACCCCGGCTTTTACCTGCGCACGTATGTACGTGATCGTCATATCAGCTAACTTGTTCATGAGCAGCATCCACGCCTCAGGATCACTGTACATCAGCGCCTTTGTTTTATGATAATTTTTAGATGGACCGCCTTCAATCATATAGCTTGCCATCGTAAATGGTGCGCCAGCAAAACCGATAAGCGGAACATTCAGCTGCTCCTTCGTTAAAAGCTGAATGGTATCAAGCACATATGGCAGGTCTTCTTCAGGATGAAGTTCCCCAAGACGTTCAATATCTGCTTTAGATCGAATCGGTGCATCAATCACAGGTCCAATTCCATTTTTAATTTCTACGTCCACTCCAATAGCCGGAAGCGGGGTCATAATATCTTTATATAAAATAGCGGCATCTACACCATATTGTTCTACAGGAAGTCTTGTTACATAAGCACATAACTCTGGCTGATGCGTAATTTCAAATAGCCCGTATTTTTCTTTAAGGGCACGATATTCAGGCTGTGAGCGTCCTGCCTGTCTCATATACCACACTGGTACATGGTCTGTTTTTTCCCCTTTACACGCCTTTAAGAACGTGTCATTAAAAACCTTCGTTTTTCCCATTACCTTTCATTCCACCTTTCGCCTTATACTCTCTTTTTGTACAAGGCTCAAACCTGCTTTTACTATACCGTTTTTTCAAGGCACGGTATACTAAAGCGGCTCAATGTTCAAAAAATCGCCGAATATTAACGTCCAAAAGCCTCTGGCTTGACATATGGACTGCCTTCTCCTTCTTCTTGCGTTTGGGTATTATATGGAACAACCTTATACTCTGCATTTGAAAATACATTGGCATACGGCATTGTATAGCTGTCCACGCCTGTCACTGTGTCGATCAGCGTCTCGCTTCCATTTCTCTTTTCATAGATGCGGTATTCAATGCGTTTATCCTCCTGATTGTCCCAAGACAGCTCTAATGTAAACAAGCCTTTGATTTTAAACGCATAGCGGGCTTCAAATCCTGATAGTCCTTCTAAATGAATAGGAGATTGAAGCTCTTTTATCCCCGCTGGTTTTTCAAACGTTTCATTGGTGATTTGAGCTGCTGTTAAAATATCTTTAAACAGCTGTACAGGGTATTGACTGCCTCCAGTTAAATAGTGGCTGTTATCGGTTTTGTCATACCCCATCCAAATTGCACCCGTTGTACTAGGCGTATAGCCGGCAAACCAAGCATCCTTTGTTGCACCTTTCACACCTGAATATGTGGTCGTACCTGTCTTACCTGCTAAATCTCCAGCGTATGAACCGCTCTGGGCTGTTCCGCCCTTGACGACTTGCTGGAGCATTCTTGTCATATTCCAAGCATTCTGCACACTAAATACTCGTTCTTGCTGACTACGATTCTTTTCTACAGTTTCTCCTTCATCATTGGTGATTTTTTGAATAAAGAAAGGCTTTTTATATACGCCTTCATTTGCAAATGTATGAAAGGCTCCAGCGATCTGTAATGGAGAAACTCCTTTTTCTAAACCGCCAAGCGCAATAGCTAAGCCTTTATCCGAGATATCTATCCCCATTTTCTCGAGATATGATTTCGACGTATCAATGCCCAGCTGGCTTAATGTCCACACAGCAGCGGTATTTTTACTTTTCATGAGGGCTTCTACCATTGTGACCCTGCCTTCATACTGCCCATCGTAATTCTTAGGTGAATAGCCGTCATAGCTTTTTTCTTTGTCTTCAAGCAGTGAATAAGGTCTGAATTTTTTCTCCTGCATTGCCGGACCGTAGACTGCGATCGGCTTAAAAACAGATCCCGGCTGCCTAACAGCTGTCACCCTGTTGTAGCCTCTCGCCTGATATTCTCGTCCACCGATGGCTGCTTTCACTCCACCAGACTCGTTATCAATGAATACGGCGCTGCCTTCCGGAGAACCGCTTTTTCCCGGGAAATAACGGTTGTTCTTCATCGCATCATAAGCGGTTTTTTGCAGATTCATATCAATCGGAACTGTAATGGTATAGCCGCCTTGAAGCAATTGTTCATGCGAAATGGCATACTCTGATTCTGCTTCTTTAATAATGAGATCAACATAGCTGTCCACCCAAGGCGTTTCTGATTTCTTTTTTAAATGAATGCCTAGTGTTCTCCCTTTTGCTTCTACTGTTTCTGTTGAAGACAAATATCCTTGTTCGTTCATTAAATTCAGGATGGTGTCCCGCCTCTGTTTATTTTTATCAGGGTGTAAAACAGGCGAGTAAGAAGATGGTGCCTTTGGCATCGCAGCGAGTGTGGCACCTTCGCTGACCGTTAAATCTTTCACATCCTTACTAAAATAATAATTGGCTGCTGCCTGAATACCATAAACACCATGGCCAAAGTAAAGCTGATTCAAATACATCTCTAGCAGCTTATCCTTTGAATAATCTCTCTCTAAATTAATGGCAATAATGACTTCTTTCGTTTTTCGAAGAAAGGTTTTGTCATTTGTGAGAAAAATATTTTTTGCGAGTTGCTGGGTAATTGTACTGCCGCCCTCTACCTTCCCTCCTGCTAATATATCTCGATAAACCGCCCTTGAAATAGACTGTGCATCAATTCCGTGATGCTCATAAAAACGCTTGTCCTCGACAGCCACAAAAGCTTTTGCTACTTTATCAGGCACCTCTTTTAATGACACAGGGTCCCGATTTTCTGAATACATGCTTGTGAGTTCTTTTCCATTCTGATCAATGATTTTGGAGGAAGCATGAAAAACAAGCTTCTTTTCATCTATGACATAATGTCCTAAAAATAAAATCGTCAGATAGCCAATGAATGAGAGTACGATTGTACTTCCTGCAATGACTAATGGAATGATTATCTTCTTTTTCTTCAAATTAGGTCACCTCATTCCTTTATACGGATAGTATGGGATGTATCGCTTCATAATATGTTTTATGGATTGACTGCCAAAGAATTATATATCATTCTTTTGTTATACTATCAAGCAGGAGGCGGTTTAGATGAATTTCTATATTACATATGGAACAGCAGATTTTTTGCATAAAATCGCAAAGAAACACCATCTGGAAAATCTGCTTTATATGGTCGGAAAAGAACAAGCAGCTCTTTTTCATGAAACGGAGGGTGAGACTGTATTTAAAGCCCCTCATGCCTATGATGTGATTTATGCGAAAGGCGAGCTTGTCCAATCTGGTTTCGTCACCTTGAATCATATCCCTGTTAAGCTTGAAAGCAGAGCACTGTTTGAATCCACCTTTCAGAAAAAAACGAACATCTCAGAACATCAGCGCGGCTTCCAGGCTATTCGCGTGTTAAGACCTAAAAAAGATGAAGAAGTTTATTTGATTTTGACACTTTGGGAATCAGAGGACTTATTTCAAGACTTTCAAGAATCAGAAGCATTCTTTCAGCCACACGAGGATACAGGCTCCATTTTCTCTCGTCCAGCTTACCTCACATCCTACCATGCCGTCACAGACAATTAAGGAAGTGCTGCTCTAGCACTTCTTTTTTTCATCAAAAAAAGCCCAGTCGCTGGGCTCTTCATTTTATGAGCTTGATTTCAGCTCGTACCGATGAATGATCGGCTGAAGCACATAGAAATTTAGCAATATCCAACCTAATAAGATCGGCCACTTCAACATAGGTGAAGCACCTTTCAATTGAATCAGCAGCACCAATAGTGGAATCAAGCAGATCATGAAAAAACTCATTTTTGAGACAAATGTTTCTTTGATTTGATGCCGGCAGCTTGGACACATCATCATTTTCGTATGTGATAAATGAAATTTTTCGACGAAAGAAAATGTTTTTGAACAATTTGGACAGCTTCCCAACGCTACTCCTCCCTTTCCTTGCTTCATATCCACTTCGACTTTTATGTAAAATGACCTTTTGATACTGACCACGAAATCCTCTTCTGTTGAAAGATTCTAACAATTACCATACAATCAGTAAAAGAGCATGAAGGAGGTTTTCGATTCAATGACAATATCCACTTTACAAAAAAGCATCAATGAACGTCTTGATGAACATTATGAGGAAATGGTTGAAATTAGACGCCATCTCCATATGAATCCTGAACTTTCTTTTCAGGAAGAAGAAACAGCCGCTTTCATCGCCAGCTACTATGATACATTACAAATACCTACGCGCACCAAGGTGGGCGGTCATGGCGTACTCGCTTTTATTGAAGGAGCTTCTCCGGGACCAACCATTGCCCTCAGAGCTGATTTTGATGCACTTCCCATCCACGATGAAAAAGATGTACCTTACAAATCAACAAAGCCTGGTGTGATGCATGCATGCGGTCACGATGGGCATACTGCGACACTTCTTGTATTAGCAAAAGTCTTGCATACGCATCGTGATCAATTAAAAGGAAAGATCGTCCTCATTCATCAGCATGCCGAGGAATATGCTCCCGGCGGTGCAAAACCGATGATTGAAGACGGCTGTTTAGACGGGGTCGATGTGATATTTGGTACGCACCTTTGGTCTTCAGAGCCTTGTGGCACGATTCTTTATAAAAGCGGGAACTTTATGGCAGCGGCCGATCGTTTCTCCATTCAAGTCCAAGGGAAAGGCGGACATGGTGCCCAGCCTCATTTAACCAAAGATGCCGTACTCATCGGTTCACAAATCGTCGCAAACCTGCAGCAAGTCGTTGCACGTAAAGTCAATCCAATTGATTCTGCTGTTGTTTCTGTTGGAGGTTTTGTAGCAGAGAATGCCTTTAACGTTATTGCAGATTCAGCTGTTTTAACGGGTACAGCACGATCCTTTGAAGAAAGTGCACGGCTTATTATCGAACGAGAAATTGAACAGGTGGTAAAAGGGGTATGCCAGATGCATGATGCTGCCTACACATATGAATACGTAAGAGGATACCCTGCTGTCAAAAACCATCCAAAGCCGACTGAATATATTGCTGGCATCGCAAACCAGACAGAAGGTGTCACAGAAGTAAAAGAAGCGGAAACCCAAATGGGCGGAGAAGACTTTGCTTACTACCTTCAGCATGTCCCTGGTACCTTCTTCTACACAGGCGCCATGCCGGAAAACAGCAAAGACGTCTATCCACATCATCATCCAAAGTTTGATATCAACGAAAAAGCAATGCCTATCGCAGCAAAGGTTCTCGCTAACGCCGTTCTTTCCTACAATGAATAAAAAAAAGCCGCTGTCATCAGCGGTTTCAGCGTGTAGACAAACCCTCGCATTCGGTGTCAGGTCTGCGCTCCGGTGCTCACGAATGTCAAATTCGCTCCGCTCCGCTGCTCGTCCTTCCTAGACTGCAAAGGTTTTCTATCACGCTGTGCTGAAAAGAAGACAAAGGGCTAAAATAAAGATTATTTTAGCCCTTTGTCAACAATCTGAAGCCGCTGTTATCAGCGGTTTTTCTATTTCATTTCTTTCAATATTCGCAAGTGAAACACATGGCGTGCAACCTCTCCGAGCTGTCCTGTCAGCTGATGATTTGCCACCCCGCCAACAGCGGCTCCGACGACCGGCATTAATTGAAACAGCTTTACAAGATCAATGTAATCTCGATACTCCTGCTGAAAGCTGTACCAATCCATTTCCTCGCAGCTCGTTTCCCAATCATCTATGATCTTCATCATTTTTTGACGATGTGCACTGCTGGAAAAGGCGAGCTGAAATATACAGAGCAAAAAGAGTCTTTCCTCCTTTTGAGATAAATCAAAGCCATAAATACACGCCAGCTCATAAAGGCATTTCATCTTTATGCTCAGCAGCAGCGGAAAGTCTGCCATTCCGAGGAATAAACCGCCTGCACCTGTTCCAACCCCTTCGATAGCAGCCGCCTTTTGGTAATACTTCACTTTATCCTTTGCCAGTTCATTTCGTTCTACAATAGATAATTGTTCATCAATCACTGAAAATGAAGTAAAGTGTGATCCTGATACGGTGGATTCAACCATTGTTTTGACTGCACTTGTGATGACTTGATGAAACCTGGCAGGAATTCGGCGGTTCACCTGCTGCTGAACTCCTTTTGAAAACCGTTCGATCTTTGAAGGTTTTCTTAAAAAACGTGTTTGAAAAAGAATGGCTTCTTCATACAACTCCCATTCAGCTGCATTCATCCGGTCCCCTCCTTGATGTCATCATACGCTCGCTGTAATCTCCACTTATCTCATCTTTTTTAACCTGCTTTGTACGTAAGGCTTAAAGAGGACAAGCACAAACGCTACAGAAATGAGAAGGGCAAGTCCGCTTCCCTGCCAGCCTCCTGCTGGAAGTACCGCACAGCTCAGCAATATCGATTGGATGATGAGCACATTACGGACGAGAACAAAAAAGCTTCGATCCTTTTCTTTTTGAGAAACTGGATAAAGTGCCTGTAATGAAAGATGAGCAAAGTGCTTCGTTAACGGCACAAGCTGTACACCTGTGATAAATACTGTGAACAAGACTAGTAACGCACCCACCCAGCCTGCTGCACCTGTATACAAAATAATCAGGACAAACACGGCCGTTAATCTAAACACCAGACCAAAATAGTCATTTGAGCGTACAAACGCCCTCACATACATATAAGAAAAAGTTTTACGCTGATCATAAGGAACAAACTTCAACATCCAGTCCATGTATGCTCTTCTTTTCACCTGTTTCTTTAAGTGAGGCACATCTGTAAATAAGTTTGCCAAACGATAAAAGCGCTGCTTCCGTTTTAATTCATCAGAAATATGCAGTTCCCATTGAAAGGGCTGTTTTTTCACTGCATTTGTTAAGTAGACAAGATAGACACCATAGATAAGATAAAAAACGATTGCAATCGCATAGGCTGCCTGTAAGATGGTGTAGATCAACATCATATTTAATAGAAAACGAAGGGCTGCATCGAGCCATCTCACGTGTTTTCCTTGAAAATAAGTCATTCTCCATTGAATGGCTGTATTCAGGCCCTTTATTAAGATCATTTGCGCCAATATCAGCACATACTCCGTGATGCCTCCTGAAGACACCGCCGAATAAAGCGGAAGTGCGACAATGGATACAGCAATGAGAGGAAACAGCTGAGAAATGAAACTAAAGTTAAACGCTTGTTTTAAGTAAGGCTCCATCTTCCCTTCCAAAGGAAGCAAAAACACGAGATCGGCTTCTTTAATCAACGTACGTACGTAAGAGCTTGTCAGCACCAATGAGAAAACAACTGCCATCACCCAGTAGGATGGGAAGTGAGCTGGAATATGTTTGAGCCAGCTGCTGTACCAGCTTGCTCCGCCTGCAAGGAAAAAAATGAGCACAATGACAAGATGATCGTTGAACATGTATTTTAAGTATTTTCTTGTTTCTTGTATGTGTTCCTCTAATCTTGATTTCCAAATAGTAAGCGTTGTTTTACTCATAGCTTTCTTCCTTTGTTAATTCCAAATAAAGATCATCGAGTGTCGCATCTCTCATATCGAACTGTTCTCTCAGCTCTGCCAGTGTTCCTTTCGCTCTGATTTCCCCTTCGTGCAAAATAATGAAGGAATCACAATAGCGCTCAGCTGTCGCTAAAATATGCGTTGACATCAGGACACTAGCGCCGCTTTTCTTCGCTGCATTCATCCGTTCAAGCAGAGCATTGATTGCAAGAGGATCAAGCCCTAAAAACGGTTCATCGATGATATACAGCTCTGGTTCCACAAGGAATGCACACATAATCATGACCTTCTGCTTCATTCCTTTTGAAAAATGAGCAGGGAACCATTTCAGCCTTTTCTCCATTCGAAATTCTTTCAGCAATGATGGCAGGCGTTCGTCTAATTGTTCCTTTGATAGACCGTAAGCCATCGCTGTCAGCTCTAAATGCTCTTTTAACGTTAATTCTTCATATAAAACAGGTGTTTCAGGAATAAATGTAAATTGTGAACGATACGCCTCTTGGTCGTCTTGAAGAGTTCGTCCATTCAATTCAATGACACCTTTATGCGGTTTCATGAGCCCGATAATATGGCGGATGGTTGTACTTTTCCCCGCCCCGTTTAAGCCAATGAGACCGACGATTTGATTTCTTTCTAATTCAAATGAAATATTTTTTAGAACGGGATTCTTCGTATATCCGCCCGTTACATCTTTTACAGTGAGAAGGGACATGAATTCGTTCCTTTCTTTCTTTTTTCCTTTATAGTAACAAAAACGAATGATAATTTGAAATGTTTACCTATAGACGAGTCATGAATATAAAATAGGCGCTTTGGTCATCATAATGTATGTAGAAGAAATGAACTTGATGACCAATAAGTAAATGAGGTGTTTGTTAAAGGCAAAGAACCGCATGACAAGTTGGTTTTTCATCTAAAAACCTTAGCTTCTGTTTTGCTTCACTGATTCTTGATTTTTGTGTCCTATACAATATGTATACGACAAACCAAAACGTCAAATGAGGTGTTTACGGCAGAAATAGCAGGCACATGAATTCTTTATTTCAGTAAATAGAGAATTCAAAAGGCATTCGAATGAAAGCATCAGCATTTCTTCTGCAGGAGCAGGATGAGCGACCAAAGGAGTTCGCTTGTCCTGTTTTCTTTTTTGCTTCTTTTTGTGATACGATAAAGGAAAAATAATGAGGAGTGACATGGCGTGAGCGACTGCATTTTTTGCAAGATCATTGATGGAGACATTCCATGTGCAAAAGTATATGAAGACGAGCATGTATTGGCTTTTCTTGATATCAGCCAAGTAACAAAAGGACATACCCTTGTAATCCCGAAAATACATAAAGAAAACATCTATGAGATGACACCAGAAGTGTCTAACCACTACTTCCAAGCGATTCCGAAAATTGCAAGGGCGATCAAACAGGAATTTGAACCAATCGGGTTAAACCTCCTGAACAACAACGGTGAAAAAGCCGGTCAATCGGTGTTCCATTACCATATGCACATCATTCCGCGCTACGGAAAAGGCGATGGCTTTGGTGCCGTATGGAAATCACATCAAGATCAATACACGTCAGAGGATTTAAAAGACATTTCCTCTGCCATCCACACGCGGCTTACCTCATCTTAACAGATGAGGTTTTTCTTATTTTTACCCCTTTTCATCGCTTCCTTCTCTTAATAGTAAGATATTTTGAACGATTCAAATTTTTTGTCCAAATGCTTCAAATTTGTGATAGGATGGTTTTATCTTTTGATCCATTAACGCGAGAAATAGGGAGAGATTGTGATGAAGCGAACAACGAATTTTAATGCTGGTCCGGCGGCATTGCCGCTAGAAGTGCTTCAAAAAGCACAGGAAGAACTTGTTGATTTTAAACAAACTGGGATGTCTGTGATGGAGCTTTCTCATCGCAGCGGTGAATATGAAGAAGTCCACAATAAAGCAAAAGCGCTTTTGATGGAGTTGATGGACATTCCAGAAGATTATGAAGTCCTCTTTTTACAAGGCGGAGCTAGTCTTCAATTTGCGATGATTCCTATGAACTTCTTACATAAAGGCGAAACAGCTCATTTCATTCAAACAGGCGCTTGGTCAGAAAAAGCATTGTCAGAAGCAAAAGGGTTTGGTCAGACATCTGTGCTTGCTTCAAGTGAAGATGACAACTACTCGTATATTCCAGAAGTAGATGCTTCCGGTTTAACAGATGGTGCTTACTTACACATCACATCGAACAATACGATCTTCGGTACCCAGTGGAAAACGTTCCCGAACACGTCACTCCCGCTCATTGCGGATATGTCCAGTGATATTCTCAGCAAAAAAATAGACGTTTCTTCATTTGATCTCATCTATGCTGGGGCACAAAAAAACCTAGGACCTTCAGGTATCACGATTGTGATTGCGCGCAAACGTTTATTAGAGAAAGAGAAAAGCAGCACGCCGAAAATATTAAAATATTCAACACACGCAAAAGCCAATTCTCTTTATCATACACCACCGACTTTTGCGATTTATATGCTGTCACTTGTCCTTGAGCATGTCAAACAAGCTGGCGGTGTAGAAGCAGCGGAAAAACGCAATGAACAAAAAGCAGGTATTCTCTATGATACCATTGATCAAAGCGGCGGTTTTTATCAAGGACATGCGCGCGCTGACAGCCGTTCGCATATGAATGTCACCTTTACTCTTCGCGATGATGCACTTACTTCTTCCTTTGTGGAAAAAGCAAAGCAAGAGCAAATGGTTGGACTTGCCGGCCACCGTTCTGTCGGTGGATGCAGAGCATCTATTTACAATGCGGTCTCAATTGAAGACTGCCAAAAGCTTGCGGACTTTATGAAAAAGTTCCAGCAAGAAAATGAGTAAAAAGGCTTTTCTATAGGGAAATAAATTTGTTATAATAACGAGAAATATAAAGTCATGACTCTTGCAATAAATGATGAGCCATATTATTGGAGAGTCCTATAAGAGCTTAGCAGAGGAGAGCATAGAAATGAAAACAAAAGAATTAGTGATTATGTCATTGCTTGCAGCAATGGGAGCTGTCTTGCATACGATTTTCCCGCCCATCTTTTTTGGAATGAAACCTGACATGATGCTGGTCATGATGTTTTTAAGCATCATCCTTTTCCCAAAGGTACAGCATGTTGTCGTAATTGCGCTAGTGACTGGCGTGATTTCTGCATTAACAACGGGATTCCCAGGCGGACAAATTCCGAATATGATTGATAAGCCAGTGACAGCCTTTATCTTCTTAGCCCTTTTCTTATCTTGCTTGAAGATAAAGAACAAAGTGGTGCTGACCGCTGTGTTAACTGCGATTGGAACCATCGTATCCGGCGTGATTTTCTTATCTGCCGCTTTATTGATCACTGGACTGCCAGCTGCATTACCGGCACTTCTTGTGGGTGTTGTCCTGCCAGCAGCCGTGATTAATACCATTGCTATGGTATTTGTCTTCCCAATTGCTCAGTCCATTCTGAGACGTGCAAGAATGATAGAAGTTGCTTAACGAATAACCGAACCTCTTCATGATAGATGAAGAGGTTTTTTTCATGCTTTTATAAAAGAAAAAGGGTCAGCAGCAAAATGAGGAGCGAAATTCCTGCACCAGCCGCACACACAAGTGCTTTTTGCTTTAAAACATGTTTTGGCGGATAAGACCCTGCATACCCAAGCTGTCTTGCATAATGAATAGAACCACCTGTAAAAACGATGACGATACACATAAAAACGAACAGAAAGACAGACAACCTTCTCCCCTCCCTTTTCTTCAAAAGTATGCTAAAATAAAGCAAGCTATGTATGGAAGTTCAATGAAGCTGATCGTCAGCTCAGAGAGAACATGCGAATGTGTAAAATTTGACTAGAGGTGATTTGAATGGCTAGTGGACGTTCTTTATTAACAGGATTATTTGTAGGCGGTCTCCTCGGAGGTGCGGCAGTGCTCCTGACGACTCCCTCTTCTGGCAGAGATGTGCGCGGAAAAGTGAAAGACGGCTATGACAAATTCGAAGATACGCTGACAAAATTAAAAAGAGATGGACAAGCTTTAAAAGAGCAAATTGTGGAAACAGCAAAAGAAAGCGCAGAGGTGATTAAAGAAGTCGGGTCTGAATTGCAAACATCGATTCAGCAATGGCGCGAAGAAATCAAACCTCATCAGCAGGACTTACAAAAGGAAATTCAGGAAATTGAGGAAAAGCTCAAACAACTGGAGAAAACCTTACAAAACTAATATACTCACAAAAAAATATTCGTTTACAAAAGTGTGCGGGGTGCGTATCCCGCACTTTTTTTGTTGAAAAAAGGTTATTTTGACAATGTTTTTTATGACTTTTAAAAATTCTTGAATTTTCAGCTTTATTAATCTTTATTTTATTGGCATAATAGAATTACAAGAAAAAGAGAAGTAGGTGAAATGGATGAATCATTCGGAACAGCCTTTCGATGTAAAAGAAGCACTTTTATTCAGTCAAAGAATGGCCCAATTGAGCAAAGCTCTTTGGAAATCCATTGAAAAGGACTGGCAGCAGTGGATCAAACCGTATAACCTAAATATCAATGAACATCATATTTTGTGGATTGCGTATCAATTAAAAGGAGCTTCAATATCAGAAATTGCAAAGTTTGGCGTCATGCATGTATCAACGGCGTTTAACTTCTCCAAGAAACTGGAGGAACGAGGATTTTTAAAATTTTCTAAAAAGTTAAACGATAAGCGCAATACGTATATTGAGCTAACGCCAAAAGGCGAAGAGACATTCCATAAACTACTCGAAGATTATGACCCGGCCCGAACTGGTATTGTCAAAGGCGCACAGCCGCTTCATGACATTTACGGAAAGTTCCCTGAGATTTTAGAAATGATGTGTATCATCCGAAACATTTATGGTGAGGATTTCATGGAGATTTTTGAGAAATCGTTTTCAAACATTGAGAAGGACTTTTTGAATGAGCAAGGAAAAGTCACAAAAAAGACTGAGGAACTCGAAAACTCAGCTGAGACAGCAGAAAAAGCGTCTAAAACAAATCAAATTGTTTAATGATCTTTATAAATTCATTCATTAGCGGCTGAAAGAGCCCTTGATCATGCAAAGCAAATATCGTCTCATGAACATCCAGCTTTTCAATTAACTGTCCCGCAAAGAGCGCAAGGAGATCGTCAAACATGACGTAGCCTTGTGCTTTTTGCTTATCCATTTCCTCTGAAAGCTCAGCACAAATACGCTCAATTTCCTCTGCCTCTTCTTTCGATACACGCTGCCTGATCAATAACGCATAATATGGATAACGGCTCATATCGGTTGCCGTCAATAAAAGTTCCATATAATATTCAAGCTGGCTCATTCGTTCCTCAATACTCATGTACGTTCCCTCTTTCTCTTAGTCCTTCTATTTTAGCCGAAATTACTCATTGACGAAAGAGACGAACCTCCCCCCTTCAGTTCTTTTTTCTTGAAAAATCCAAAGTTTCCTCTCTTTATTCCATATGAAGGCACCATTTTATTTTTTTTCATCAAAACCATTGATTTTTATCCTCAGGAAGAGTAAATTATCTTGAGATATTCAATTCGATTTTTAGATTGGAAGGATGAAAAATGAATTGTTGGAAGACCATTAATCTTGAAAAGGATTATGGTTATACGAGAATGATGATTTCTGCCATAAGTCTTGCTATCCTTTTTTTCATTATGGCATTTTTATGTTTTCAACTGACTCATCCTGAAACGAGGCTAAGCAGCCATAACGCACCGCTTTTTGCCGTGCTCTTACTTGTGACATTGCTTGTCCACCGTGTGGTTCACTTGATCCCAGTGATGAAAAATAAGAAAAAAATGACGCTATTGATGAAACGAAATTGCTGGCAGCGCGTGCCTAAGAAAGTGATGCTTTTTTCACTTCTCAGCCCGTTTTGTGTCATCTCACCGGTTTACTTTGTGTTAGGCGTGGCGTTTCCTATGTACGCACACTATTTTATCATCATCGCAAGTATACATGCAGGCTATTGTTTGCCTGACTTTTTATTTGCATGGAAACTGCTCAAAGCACCTAGATCCTGCATCATCGATCAAGCTCAAGACGAGTTTGATATTTTAGTTGACCAAACTTCCTCATCATGAGGTTTTTAAAGCCAACTTCTATCTTTTTCATAAAAAATTTGGTAATGTAGTATGGGAATAGCATAGAGAGGGGGGATCTCCGATAGTTTTATTTTACTTCATCGTCTTTGCCGCGTTTATTGTGTATTCAATAAACAGGCTTACTAATACATTATGCCTTGTCAGAGAGATTCCTGAAGAACGGCAAGATAAGGTGTTTCGCTTTATCAATGTATCAATACTGATCTTACTTATCTCATCATTTGTTCAAATTAACATTTCCATTTAAGATCAAAGCAAAAGCTGCCAGTTTGAGGGCAGCTTTTTGTGTATATTTGAATTAGCAAATCCAAGATGCACCGATGATGATCAATAAAATGAATAATACGACGACTAGTGCAAAACCGCCAGCAAAGACTTCTCCTCCCATGTAAAAACACCTCCTGCCAGTTCTTCCTCTGTTCTAAGCTCAGTGTATGCAGAAAAATAAAAAACGTTTAGGCACCTGTCATCGTTTGAAAAAAGAACCGCCCTCACGCACGGCAGGACGGCTCCCTTCTGTCACAGCGATTTAATTAGTAAAGATATGCTGCACCAACGATGATCAGCAAAATGAATAGCACGACCAATAAAGCAAACCCATTAGAATATCCTGCTCCCATATAATTCAGCCTCCTTTTTGTGATCACTATATGTGTATGTCGCGCGCAATTTTTTGACTAGACGAATGCCCTTCCATTTGCATTTCTTTTTACAGCGTGTCACAATATGTTATGATACAAGCAATGATAAATAAATTGGAAAGATTAGGAGTGTTTTTTGAATGAAAAAAATGGCTTTAGCAGCTGTAACAGCAGTAAGTGTTTTAACTCTTGGCGCATGCAGTAGCGGTGATAAAGATGTGATCGCCACAACGAAATCAGGAGATGTCACAAAAGGAGAACTTTATACAACTCTTAAGAAACAAGCAGGTGGAGATGCTCTAAACCTACTTGTTCAACAAAAGGTTCTTGCTGACAAATACAAAGTATCTGATAAAGAAATTGATAAGAAATTGGAAGAATATAAAAAGACACTTGGTGAAGATCGTTTAAAACAGCTTCAAGATGAATTCGGTAAAGATTACATCAAAGATCAAGTGAAATATGAGCTGCTGACTCAAAAGGCTGCCAAAGCTAACATCAAAATCACTGATAAAGAAGTAAAATCGTATTACGATGACCTTAAAGGAAAAATCCGTGCAAGCCACATTTTAGTAGCTGATAAGAAAACAGCTGACGAAGTGGAAAAGAAATTAGATAAAGGTGAAAAATGGGATTCCCTTGTCTCTGAATATTCAACTGATACTGCTTCAGCAGCACAAGGCGGCGATGTAGGCTGGTTCGCAAAAGAAGGCCAAATGGACGAGAACTTCAGCAAAGCTGCTTTCAAACTAAAAGTAAATGAAATCAGCAAGCCAGTAAAATCCCAATTCGGCTACCATATCATTAAAAAGACTGAAGAACGCGGTAAATATGATGACATGAAAGCAGACTTGAAAAAAGAACTGCTTGACCAAAAACAAGCAGACACAAATGAAATCCAAAACATCTTAAACAAATTAGTAAAAGATGCTGATGTGAAAGTAAAAGATAAAGAGCTTCAAAAAACGTTCAAAGAAAAATCTGAACAGCCTGCACAAAATCAGCAGACACAACAGAACCAGTAATCACAAAAAACCCCTCTGCCGTAATCGTGCAGAGGGGTTTTTGTATGACGAGATTAAGCAATTGAATGATCTTCATGTGCCGCAGTATCCTGTGATCTTTTCACCTGCTGATTCTGGCGTCTGCGCTCTCTTTCCTGTTCCATTCGCTCGATAAATATTTCTCCTTCCTTTTCAATAAAGGATTGATCAATTTCTTGCTCCTCTTTGGCTGTTGTCATTAATTTATACGCACAGAAAATAATGCCGATAATACATGCATACACCCACCACGGAAAAAACAACATTTTTTCATCGCCTCCTTTTCTTAAGGAAATTCCTCTCTTCCTTTGTGTTACATGCTTATGCGAAAAAAAGACAAGTTATGAAAAAAACGCCCGCATAAACGGACGTTTTGACATGATTATTCGTGATGGAAGGTTGGTTTATAAAACGAACGATTCTCAAGTGCAAAAATACGTTCTGTATATTCTCCTGGCTTCACATGCTCAAGCGCACGATCCATCATGTTCATTTTCGCATCTAAATTATCAATATAGTGGAGAATTTCAGCTTCTTTCACCATTGGTGGTTTCGGGCTGCCCCATTCTCCTTTTCCGTGATGACTCAGGACTAAGTGCTGTAAAATGAGAATTTCCTCTGAATCAATGCTAAGCTCTTCCGCAGCTTTCGCAATTTCTGTCACCATAATGGAAATGTGGCCAATTAAATTCCCTTCCACAGTATATGTCGTGGAGACTGGACCCGAAAGCTCTTTGACTTTCCCTAAATCATGAAGAATGATGCCTGAATATAAAAGATCTCGATCTAGTGATGGATATAGGTCAACAATTGATTTTGCTAAATGCAGCATAGACACAACGTGGTAGGCGAGTCCAGAGACAAATTCGTGATGATTTTTTGTCGCTGCTGGATAATCAGCAAATTCCTGTCCATATTTCTTCAGCAAATGCCTTGTAACACGCTGAATATTAGGGTTTTTCATATCAAAAATATATTGCATAATCGTATCCATCATATCGTGTTTTGGAATAGGAGCTGTTTCGAGAAAGTCATCAATTCGAATTTGCTCGTTTTCAGCAACAGGGCGTATATTCCTAAGCTTCAGCTGATTCCTCCCGCGATAATGATGAATGTCGCCTACTACCTTCACGATGGTTTGCGGACCGTAGGTGATTTCATCATTCTGCTTTGCATCCCATAGTTTCGCCTCAATATCTCCACTTTGATCTTGAAGAATGAGCGTTAAAAATGGTTTGCCATTACTTGCAATCCCTTTAGTAGATGATTTAATTAATAAATGCAGGTCAACTTGTTCGCCGACATCATAGGTCATGATCCCTTTAGCCATTCAATAAAAGCTCCTTCCATGTTTCTGCTCATATAAGTATAACATAAGTCATTATTTGTCAATCATTCAACTGCTAAACTCGTAATCTGTCCATCTTCTGCTGCCTGCGTCATATGCTGATGACAGGTAAAATAAAACAGCTGTGTTTCAAAACGCGTGAGTTCATTTATCAACTCCAGTACTCTTCCTAGACGAACATGATCAAAATGAACGAAGCTGTCATCCATCATAAACGGAAGCTGACATTCATGCTGATGAGACAAGGCGAGTGCAAAACGAATGGCCAGATAGACTTGTTCACAGGTTGCTTGTGAGAGCTCCTCTGGGCGGAATATTCGTCCGTCCATCCTTTTCACGATCAGCCGGTCATCCTCGGGTGAAAATAAAATGGCTTCATATCGATCATTCGTTAACGGCTGAATAAAGCGGGAGGCTGTTTGCAGCAGTGCTGGCAGCCTTTTTTCTTTATGTTCATTCAATTTTTCTCGAAGGACGGAGCGAACAAGCTGAACCGCCGCCCATTTTTTCGCAAGGTGCTTTGCATGCTCCTGCTCAGCTGAAAGCTGATGAGTCAAATCAGACACCGTACCTGAAGCTTCTATTTGCCGGATTTCCACTGCTCGTTCTGCCAGGCGTTTTTCCATATTCGCCGCATTCGTTTGTATGTTATTCAGGTGCTGCTTTGCTTCCGCACACTCTTCTTCAAGAAGACGCACCCCTTTACGAACAATCGATTCTTCCTCATCAAAGCAGCCGCTTCTATGCAGCTCTTGATTCAGCTGCTGCAAATGGGAAAGCCGTTCCCGATATTCTTTCGATAGATGGGAAAGAATTTGGTAATCTTTTTTGGACTCTGCCTCTACTTGACGAAAAAGCGCATCCATTTGTTTTTCGTAATAGTCAATTTCCCCTTCTAGCGCCGTGATCTGCTGTTTCACATGTTGAATCGATACATCCAATGTCTGACGTTCTTTTTCTCTTTTCGCCTCATCTTTCAAAATCTCTTGAAAGGCCGAGATGTTCTCTTGAATGGTGCCTTCCTTTCGTTGCAGAAGACTGCTTAACGCTTCCACCCTTTGCTCATAATTGGATTGCTGGCCGGCAAGCTCGTCTATTTCCCGGCTAAGCTCCTCATATTCCGCTGTATCCGTTTTTAATTGCTTCAGAATAAGAAAGGCTTCTACTAGGAAAGAAAGCTCTGAGGACAAGCCCAGCTGTCTTTTCTTTTCCTCTACTTGCTGCTGGACAGGTTCCAGCTCCTGCTCCCAGTCTTCATATTGCCGGATGATCCTTTCGTACAAAAGCTCCTTCTGCCTCACAAGCGTTTCAGCTGAAGCTGCCTGTACTTGGAAGGAATCGAATGCTCCCCCGCCGCTTCCCTGTTTCACCTGTGCCGATTTCAAAAATGGGTAAATAGCAAAGAAGACAAAAACAGAAAACCCTGCAAATAAGAAAGTAACCCACCACTCTGTTAATAAGAAAAGGACAAGCAGAAATGCAGCATCAAATATCACCATCACAGGAAATAACCACGCCCGGGAATGAACCTTTTTCTCTTTTGTTCTTGTTTCCCCAGCTTCCACTGTACTTTGCGATTTGGCCTGCTGTTCCTTTAATCCTTTTAAAGCGGTTTCCGCTTCCTCCAGCTCATGTCTTGCATGATCAAACCGGTCATCCAGCTGTGCCTTTCTGTCCATTAAACGAACGTATTGGCTGACAGCCTCCTTTAATTCCCACTCAAATTCAAGGGAGTCATCAATCTGATCAAGCTTGACTGAACGCTGCCACTTTAGCTTCGCTGCGGCTTCGTCCATTTTTTGTTTCAATGAATCACGTTCTGCTTTACATTCAGCTAAGCGGTTTTTGACACGTTCAGCATGAGAAGATTCATCAACGACACGCTTCATCTCCAGTAATGTATCCTTGTCATAAAGCGGTTGAACTTGTGCCAGCGAGGTTTGCAAATGATCTAATTTTTGCTTTAGTGCAGTCATTTGAGCCTTTTTCGGGTGAAGGTGTGATTCTAATTTATCCAATTCATGCTCTGTTTCTGCTCTAAAGCGTTTGACTCGTTCTGGATAACGGGCTAATTCTCTTTTTAACTCCATCTTCTTCTCTATCATGGGATAAAGCCGAATGTGTTCGTTTAACTGCTGAATTTGTTCTTCTGTCTGCTTCATTTCCTTTTGAAGCGCTGCGATATTCTCTATTAATTCAGAATGCTCCCGTTTTTTCTCTGTATAACGGCCTTCTGCCAATCTAGCTTGTTTCAGCTGGGCAGCCAGCTCTTTTAAACGATCAAGCTGCTGGTTTAATTCCGGCTTGCGTCCATTTGGTTTAAACAGCTGCTCCTGCTGCTTAAGCAGCCTGCTATCCATCTTAGAGGCAGCATCTGAGCCAAATAAACTTGAGAAAAGGAGGAATTCACCGATTTGATCTTCGTTTAAGGCTTGGACATTTTGCAGTCCAAACACATCAAATGAATAGATTGATTGGAATAATCTGCGATCTGTTCCCTTTAAAAGAGTTCGTAGAAATGCTTCATCTTTCACTTCACCATTCGGTAAAAGCACCTGTGCTTGACCGCCTCGATCGGACGATCTCTCAATGTGAATGACACCTAACTCCTCATCTAAGCAAGTGAGGGAGCCGCCATAGAAAGATCCTTGTTTCGGCTTGTATATCTTGTTTCTTGAAAAACCAAATAACATCGACTCAATAAACGCCTTCAATGTCGTTTTCCCCGATTCATTCAGGCCGTAAACTAGCTGAAAACCGTCATCAGAAAAGTGAAAGGTTCGATTTGAAAATTTCCCGAAATTCGCTATATGGAGTGAACGTATTTTCATCATACCTCTCCTTTTCTCATAATTGCTTCAGCTGTTCCGTCAGCAGCCTTTGTGCTTCTTCTTTTATATCCAATTCATCCTCTTTTGTGAGCGCTTTTCCTGACTTCCTGTAGATTGGGTGACGCTTGATCGGTAAAAGCAGCTCTTCATATGACTCAAACTGTGCAATTTCTGCCGTTAGTTCCTTCAAAAAAGAATCCTCTGGATAGATCACATCCTCATTTGTTCGGCAGTCAATTGACATCACCCAAACGAACACGTCTTCATCTTCCTCCTGCTCATGAAAAACAGTCAACAGCTCTTCGAGGACCTCAAGCTGCGTATGCTCAAAGTAAGAAGGTGCATCACCTGTCAATTCAATTCTCACAAAATGAGGAACGCCTTCCTCTTTCAGCTCATTGATTTTGCCTTCCACTAGTGTGACAAGATCCGTCATATGAACCGTTTCTGTGATGTCTATGGCCAGTTTCTCAAAGATGATATCTGCACAGCTGATAAAATCCGCTGCCTGAGAATCTTCGGAGAGGTGAATCAAGTAACAGCCTTTTTCTCCCGTTTCTTTAATATGTCTGCCCTGCACATTACCAGGGTAAATAATAAATGGGTCTTCATGCAGAAGGGCTCTTTTATGTATATGTCCGAGCGCCCAATAATCAAAATCCCGTGCTATGAGCTGCTGAAGCTGAAATGGGGCATATGCATCATGTCCTTCTTGTCCGGCTAATGTGCCGTGAAGCATTGCAATGTGATAGGCAGCATCTGTTGTTTTGACATAATGAGATGTCATATTTTCATAGACAGCCCGCTCTTTGTAGCTAAACCCATAAATACTCGCGACAAGCTGCTTCCCTCGATAATAGGAGATCTCACTTGGTGTACTGCTCGAAAAGACATGTACATTCTCGGGCCACTCAATCGGTGTCCATTCCCCGCCTAAATGATCATGATTCCCATAAATAATAAAGACTTCAATGCCGTGCGTTTGCAGTCTTACAAACTGATTTCTTAAAAACAGCTGTGCTTTTAAGCTGCGATTGGATTCATCAAATAAATCTCCGCTCAGCAGCACAAAGTCTACCGCCCGCGCAACGGCGAGATCAAAGATGTTCTTAGCACTTTGAAATGTACTTTCTTTAAGCCGCTTAAATATAGAATTAGGTATAGTCGACATTCCTGCAAATGGACTGTCTAAATGTAAATCTGCGGCATGAATAAAGGTGAGCTTAGTCAAACGTCTATCTCCTTGTCCGATACTGTCATTGTCCATATTTTATCATGCCATTTTTACGAATGCACGTTCTATCACTCTCAATCTAAAAAACACATTTTTAAAGGCTAAAAAAGAGGTTTTGTCTTATTCCATGTTTAATTACATTAAAAAACAGAGGAAAGGAAGATGAGGCATGGAGAAGACATACTTTTTAACCGTATTTGACCGGTCGGGTGAGACTTTATTAAATGAAAAAATCACAGCGGATAGTGACAAGAAAGCAAAGGAATTAGGACGTCATCGCTTAATGGAACAGCAATACACAAAGCATTCTCATCGACTCGTTGATCAAGCAGGAAAGCTGCTTTTATTTGAACGTTAAAAAAGCCGGCTTTCGCCGGCCTCATGTTCATTTATGCTTTTTGAAAGACAGGACGTTTTTTTTCTAAAAAGGCTTGTATACCTTCCTTGTGATCATGACTTTTTCTCAGTCTTGCCTGTGCTGCTCTCTCTTTTTGAAGAACGGCTAAGAGCTTTGATTCTGACTGCTGGAAATAGATCATCTTCGTTTCGATAAAGGCTTGAAGCGGCATGTTCATAAATGGCTTCACACACACTTTTTGGTACGTATCGACCTCATCCTGAAACACCCCGTCTGCAAGGCGCAGCTTTAACGCTTCTTCAGCCGGCAGCTTTTGTCCGTTCCAAATCAATTGTTTAGCGGTTTGCTCACTGACTCTTTTTGTGAGGAAAAAATGCCCCCCGCCATCAGGAATTAATCCTACTCCATTAAAATTCATGGCGAGTTTTGCATCCTGATGCATAAACAAGTAGTCACAGCTTAGAGCAAAGCTAAAAGCGAGGCCTGCTGCTGACCCGTGGACAAGCGCAATCGTCACTTTTTTCATACCAGCTAGAGAAAGTGTAATTCCCTCGATCAAATCCATCACACGATGAAAATCTTCTTCACTTTCCTGCTTGAGCATCATCCCAATATCTCCGCCTGCTGAAAATCCTTTTCCCGCTCCCTTGATGACAACGACTTTTGCACTGCTTTCCTCCGCTGCATCACATGCTTCTTTGAATTCAGCAAACATGTCCACATGAAAAGAATTATAAGCTTCAGGCCTATTGAAAACGATTTCAAAAACATCCCCGTCTAACTGACAATTGATATATGTCATCATCCATCCCCCTCTTCTTTTAAAAGCTCATAACTTACTTCCATTTCCATCATGTAAAACCTTTTTCTCTAAATAAAAAATTTCAAGATCAATTGATACTAAAATAAGCATAATGATTGAAACAAGAAATATATTTTTATATAGTAAAAAAAGAAAGAAAATAAATTTGAAAGGAGGAGGATGATTGATCAGATGTTCCATCATGATATTGGTTAGCTTCATCGTCATGTTTTCTCCTTTTTCAAATGTCGTTTTTGCTTCACAGGCAGAAGCGAGTATACCTAGCCTGATTTCTCCATCCATTTATGATGAAGAAATCAATGCTGTGAAGACACCTTCGTTTTCAAAAAAACATGCTTCATCCATTCTGTTGAAGGACAGATTATCAATGATGGATGCCAAGACTTTTCTGCCAAAGCCTGCCCCATCAGCTGCATTGTCCATTGATTTATGTTTTTTGGAAATGAAGTGTGCGATCCCCGTTATGTATCAATCTAATTACCTCTACTGATTCATTTTATTTCATCCGCATTTACTATATGAAAAACACAGACTATCAAATTCGGAGGGATAAAATGAACATTAAAGAAAATGATCTTCCTGGGATCGGAAAGAAATTTGAAATTGAAACGAGAAATAGAGAAAAGATGACGATTGTGATTCATGATGATGGCAGACGGGAAATTTATCGTTTTGACGATGATGATCCAGATGAAGTGCTGTCTACCATTTCACTCGATGATGCTGAATCCCGGCAAATCGCTGCTATTATCGGCGGTATGGTGTATAAACCGCAGGCACTAGAAACCATTGAAATGGCCTTCAACGACTTGATCATTGAATGGTTTAAAGTGGAAAAAGGTGCAAAAGCGGTTGGACATACACTCGGTGATTTAGATGTGAGACAAAATTATGAAGTCACCGTGATTGCGATCATTAAACATACAAATGAAAAATTACTCAACCCTGGTGCCGATTCGATTATTCAAGCAAATGATACGATGGTCATTTCGGGCGAAAGAAAACACTTGAAACGATTGGTACGTGATTTTCTTTCTAGAGGGGGAGAGTGATGAATGGATCATCTAGTCTTTGAAGTTGGGACGGCGCTAATTCTTATCGCCATCGCCAGCTTAATCGCCAATAAAATTAAATTTTCTATCATCCCTTTTCTCATTGTCCTCGGAATGATTGTTGGGCCGCATGCTCCAACTATCGGGATCATTGATTTGAAATTTATCGAAAGCACGGAGATCATTTCGTTTTTTGGCAGAATGGGCGTCCTGTTCCTTCTTTTCTATCTTGGACTTGAGTTCTCTGTCGGCAAACTCATTAAATCGGGTAAATCTATTGCAGTCGGCGGATCTATTTATATTTTGATCAACTTCAGCTTAGGACTGCTCTACGGTTTTATCACAGGGTTTGGATTCCTTGAGATTCTCATTATGGCAGGTGTGATCACCATTTCATCCAGCGCCATTGTGGCCAAAGTCCTTGTCGATTTGAAACGGACGGCAAATCCTGAAACAGAGTTAATTCTAGGGATTATTATGTTTGAGGATATTTTCCTTGCCGTATATTTATCTGTCGTATCAGGTCTTGTCCTTGGAGATGCCACTACTGTTGGCGGTGCCTTATTATCGATTTTAATCGCTTTTGGTTATATGATGCTTTTCTTTATCATTGCGCGGAAGCTGCCAAAACTATTAAACAAGTTGTTTGATATCCGTTCGAACGAAGTGTTCATCATTGTGATTTTTGCGGCTTTGTTCTTTGTCGCTGGTTTCTCAGAAACGATTCATGTAGCAGAGGCTATTGGGGCTCTCTTACTTGGTCTTGTTTTCTCAGAAACAGAGCACTCAGACCGCATCGAGCATCTCGTGGTTCCGTTTAGAGATTTCTTTGGAGCGATGTTCTTTTTCAGCTTTGGTCTCAGTATCGATCCGTTTACATTGGGTGATGCCTTCTGGCTTGCGATCGGCGCTGTGATTCTTACCTTAATTGGGAACTTCACTGCCGGAATGTTCGCTGGACGGAGAGCTGGATTTTCTCATAAAGCCTCTTCTAATATTGGATTAACCATCGTATCGAGAGGAGAGTTTTCAATCATTGTTGCCGAGCTTGGCATCGCCGGCGGACTTGCCGCTACTTTGAAGCCCTTTGCTGCATTGTATGTCTTAATCCTTGCGATCTTAGGACCGCTCGTAACGAAAGAATCTAAGAAAATCTATCAAATCCTAAACAAAATCTTCAAATGGAAACCTGAAAAACCAAAAGTAAAAAAAGAAACGACGATCTAATGAAAAAGGGCCCTATGCTTAGGCCCTTTTTTATGTCTTATTCAAATTGCTGAAATGCAGTTTCTTGCTTGACTGGCGCTTCCTCGACCCCGCGAATGGTTCGAATGACTTTCTGGTTGCGGTAAATCGATAGTTTCAAATTGGTTGCCGCTGTTCCATGAGAATGATCAAGATTCGTGAATGTAAAGAAATGATTTGAGCGTTTGTCTTTGAACACAAGCCTGAAGTCGTCTGTCACTTTAAAATGCTCTTCACTTTCCCATTCAATCAAAGGTTCATATGCACTAAACCATTCAGGAATATTCGGTGTATACCCTGTAGCCAATACAGCATGATCTACAGTTATGCTTTTTTCTTTCTTCAGCTGCCACTGTTTGAGATGCAGCTCCAAAGGCTGATGCTCTCCTCTTTGAATCGCTTCAAGCTCTGTCATTGGCTGAATGAGCACAGATGGCTCTTCACCTGAAACAGAGCGATGATACAGCTCCTGATAAATGCGCGAAAGCGTTGATGCATCGATGCCATTTCTTAATCCTGTCAGCCTAGGCAATGTGTTCATACGTTCTTCATAAGGAAGCGAATGAAAATACTCGACATACTTTGGTGTAAAAAGTTCTTGGCCAAGCTCTGCCGTCTCCAGCTCTCTAAATTCACTAGAACGTGTAAACCATGAAAGCTGCTGTCCTTTCTTTTGATGCTGAAGCAGGTCTAAGAAAATTTCAGCTGCACTCTGCCCTGAGCCGATTACCGCCACCGACTCAGCTTCGTGAAGTGCTTTCTGCTGATCTAAATAACGGCTGCTATGGGTCACATATGAGTATGCTGCTTCAGGCACATCGACTGGAATCATTGGTTTGCTTCCTGTGCCTAACACGACATGCTTTGCACGATACTCAGAAAGCGATCCATCGTTCAGCCGTCTGACTTTCACAAGGTAGCCATCTTGGCAGTCCGTCACTTCTTCTACCTTCATCCCGAACTGGCAGCTGTCTAATTCCCCTGCCACCCATGATAAATACTCATTGAATTCTCTCCGCGGGATATCAAACTGTTCAAATGTATAGAACCGGTGAAGTCTATTTGATTCATGTAAATAATTTAAAAATGTATACCTGCTCCTTGGATTCGCCATTGTGACAAGATCTGCTAAAAAGGAAACTTGCAAATCCGTTCCTTTGATCAGCATACCAGGATGCCAAGCAAACTCAGACTCTTGTTCAAAAAAACAGCATGAGACATCCTCATACTCCTCTAACAAAGCGGCCAATCCTAAATTGGCGGGCCCAATCCCAATTCCGATCACATCTATCATATGTACACCTGCTTTAACTTTTTATCACTTATATACCCTTTTACAAATGAAAAAAACACTGCGTCATCGCAGTGTTTAAACGTGAGAAACAAATAATGATTCAAGGAATTGAATTTTCTCTTCTGTATAGTGTTCATACCGGTCATTATACGATTTTGGATCTTTTGGATTGGCATACTGCGTAATTTTTCCTGTCCGTGGATCAATGAATTTACTCGCTGCACCGCACCCAATGCCAATGATTGTCTGTACTTCTTCCATGATAATGATATTATACAAACTTTCCTGTCCATCTAATGAATACCCGACATTTTCGAGATTTCCCAAAATATTTTTTTGTCTATATAAATAATACGGGTGATATTGATGTGCTTTCGTCCAAGAGACCGCTTCATCCATCATACGTGTGATTTCTTCTCGGTCTGCTACTTGGTATTTCTCCTTATTGCGCGTCATTTCAGATGCTCTTTTAAAGGAGAGTGTATGCACGGTTAAAGATTCAGGCTTGAGCTCTTCAGTCTGCTGCAAGGAGTGCTGAAATTCTTTGAGCCCTTCTCCCGGCAATCCAATGATTAAGTCCATATTGATATTATTCATGCCGTACTGTCTTGATAAGTGATACTTTTCAATCGTTTCTTCCACACTATGATGCCGGCCAATAGCCTTTAGTGTTTCATTCTCATACGATTGCGGGTTAATGCTAATCCGGTCAATATTGTAGCGGTTTAGTACCTCTAGCTTATCAGGCGAAATCGTATCAGGACGCCCTGCTTCGACAGTCACTTCCCGTATATGCTTCACATCTGGGAACGAGCGATACATTTCTTCATACAGCAAATCCATTTCTTCCGCTGTGATGCTCGTTGGCGTGCCTCCGCCAAAGTAAACAGTCGTCACTTTGATTCCATGTTCTTTAAGCCATGCGCCCATTTTTTGCATTTCATAATGCAGACCAAACAAAAACGTTCCCACTCTGCCAGCTTGTCCTTTAATGGCGTAAGCAGGGAACGTGCAATAAGCACATTTTGTGGGGCAGAAAGGAATGCCAATATAAATACTCACTTCCTGCTGAAGGTCATACAGATCTGGAATGGCTTTAAGCTGACGATCGACAATCTCCTGCATCAAATTGATTTTGTCATCATGAATCAAGTAATCACGCTTTAATGCCTCATGTGCATCTTCCTTTGACATGCCTTCTCTCAGCATCTTATGGAGCAATTTCGTCGGACGTATTCCTGTGAGAATCCCCCACTTTTGTGTCATTCCTGTGTGCTCCTGAAGCAAGTGTAAATAAACAGACAGCACTGTGTTTTTGATTTGTTTCCAGCGCTCCTTATCGTTCAAGCTCTCTGGGACATTCCGCGAAAAACGACTGGTGATGTCTGATCCATCGATATGACCAGATGCTTCCACCATGCCATTTTCTTCCTTCCAGCTAAATTCCATGATCAAACCATCATCCAGTTCACTTGGTTCAAACATCACTTCACTATCTTCTTCAAATAAATTGGCTATATTGACAAGCGGGCGATGAAATCGTTCATCTGACAGCCCTTTAATTAAAATTCGCATCATATCACCTTTATCTTCAAACTTGTTTCATTTTACAAAATTCATGTAGGAAAAGCAATGAAGGGAACAGACGAAGGCCCTGTCATTTCTTGATTGACAGGGCCTTCAGTGTATTATCTCTTAATATCGAATTGATGTAAAAATCCTTCTCTTTGCTGCATTCTAAAGTATTCCTTGATCATATAAGCCACACCCTGTTCATCATGCGAGCGCGTCACCCAATCGGCTTTACGCTTGACATCATTGGGGGCATTTCCCATAGCAACGCCTAAACCAGCCAATTCAAGCATTGGAATGTCATCTGTTCCATGACCAATGACAACCGTATCTTCTAAAGTAAAACCGAGTGCAGAGGTTAAAAGAGAAAGTCCCGCTTCCTTCGAAACCCCTTTGCATACAATATTCATTTTCTCATCACTGATCCTAATAAGATCAACAGAAGGGAATGCTTGTTGAATGGTCCTGTGAATCTCGGGCTGAAGCTCCGCGGTCGAATATACTTCAATCACTGGTGTACTGACCGGTTCATCCATCAG
Source organism: Bacillus sp. F2HM (assembly GCF_019266135.1). Lineage (NCBI taxonomy): Bacteria > Bacillati > Bacillota > Bacilli > Caryophanales > Bacillaceae > Bacillus > Bacillus sp. F2HM. The sequence goes on along the minus strand of NZ_LRMO01000015.1, from coordinate 99,368 downwards.
CATATCACTTAACGATTCAACAAATTGAACGGGATAGAAAATGGGATCAGACGGATGAATGAGCGTCTTTCCCATCAGCTGAGACTGCGTTTTTTTCCGGTTGCCGATCGAGAATTTTTCATGCAGCAAGCGGACATTACAATCGAAGCTTTCAAGGATTTGCACAAGATTAAATGTCTTTTCTTCCGTTAATTTTTTCACATGAAGCGGCTCATCGAGTTTATCGGCGATAAATGCACCACTATGCGTCACAAGGGTTGATGTTGGAATCTTCAACGCCTTGGCAATTTTTTGAGCGGAACGAAAATGCCGGTTGGTGACAATCGTCACGTAAACCCCTTTTTTCTTTACATATTCCACAGCTTCTTTTGTAGCAGAATGGATTTTACCATTGGAACGAAGTAACGTCCCATCTATATTGAGTGCAAGTAGTTTTTTTGACACTGAGGCATCCCCCTTCTTGATGACTGTACTTACGATGAGGATATGCCCTAGCTTGGTGCTTTAGAACATGCAGTTGAAAGAGCCCCAGGTTATGAATAGATGGATAAATAAAAAAAGCCTACCCCTAGGCTTTTTTTTATGTATGGTTTGGATGCGTTACAATGGAGTGATGAAGCTCCCCATGATCCCCTTATCATTTACACACCAAAGCATTGCTTATATCAGATCCCCTTATGATGCTTTGCGTTTCTCCCAGAAGCGCTTCTCTCTCGTTTGGCTCACCGCCATAAATCCCAAGTGAAACGCACCCAATTGTCCCTTGAGAGCGCCTTTTGAAAGCACTTTCAATACAAGTATTATCGCAGAATTTATGTGCTTCGACAACCTTTTTTTAAAAGATATTGAGGAGAAAAAATAAAACAAAAAAGGGCGAATGACATCGCCCTTTCTATTAGTTTTCTTCTGGATTCCCATAAAGCTCTTCAAGTGGCTTCATGATAATTTTATTTAATTCACCGATAAGAACACTCACACGTTGTTCTGCTTCCATCAACTGAGAGATTTTGTCGTGCTGCTGAACAAGAGCAACTGTTTTTTGAGCTTGCTCCACTTCTTCTTGTGTGATCTCTTGACCAGTCATTTGTTTTTGTTGAAGGTTTACTTGAATGTCACGGAAGTTCTCAAACATTCTTTTAGAGGACTCATCCGCGTTTACCTCATCATAAAGATTTCTTAAAGTTGAATATTCTTCGCTATGACGCAATGCTTTTTCAAGGTCATATGCAACATCATAAAGATTTACAGACATGTTATGTCTCCTTTCTATCCGTTATCACCGATATGATCGGCGGACACCACTCCACTATAACAAACTATGGCTTTCGTTTCACATATATACAATGAATTCATTAAAATTTCTATAGCTTGTCTTAGAATAGCGCCACAAAAACAGCCTGGATAGCACCAATCATCCCGCCTAAAAGACCGCCTAGAAATGTTATCATCTTCAGCTCCTTATTAGAGATGCTGACTACAAGCTCTTCCATTTTTTCAAGCGGGAAAAGTTCAATTTGTTCACGAATGATATCTTCAAATTGCAGCTTTGCAAGCAGACTCTCTAAAGCATTTGAAGCCGCTTCGATCCCCTTATCAATCAACACTGGCGCAAAATGTGTTTTAAGGTCATCCGCTACAGCACTGACATATGTTCCAACTGGTTTGTCTAATATCAGCTTTGTAGAGAAATGAGAAAGCAATTGATTTTTCACACTAAAAATAAGTTCCTTCACATTCCATTTTTCATCAAGCTCATGAAGAGAAAATAGCTTCACCTTGTCCCATTCTTGAACAAGTAAATCTGATAAAAATCTTTTTGTTTCTGCGTTTCTTAAAAACTTGATGATTTCGGGATGTACACGATCAATTAAGCTTGAATTCCCTAGAAACATTTGGACCATACTGCCAAGCATTCCCCGTTCTTTTAAGAAATCATCAATCATATTGCCAAGCCTGGCTTTGCCTTCATCACTTTCAAAATAATGAATGCCTCTCTTTAAAATATAATCTGCTGCATCTGGAATTTTTGATGATATTTTGGTTTCCACTTCTACCGGGAGCAATTCAGATAAAGTTTGCTCGTTATATGTTTCAAGCAGTGATTTGAGCTTCTGATCAGACCACTGATGGAGCCATTCATCTGCTTTGACATCAGCCTGTGAAACGCCGAATTTTTCTAGCAGGGAGAATACGGTGATCTCCATATTTGCGCCTTTGTCAATATATTGATGGACTGTACGCAGGATCTCCTGCTTTGCCTCCGATGATTCAAATCGCTTTTGAATACCTTCTGGCGTGAGCAAATGCTCCATAACCATGACACCAACCTGCTTGGCTACTTCGTCTCTTCTTTTAGGGATAAGCCCTGGTGTAAATGGAAGCTGTTTTCCGAATAAGTAATATGGCTTATAAGGCCGAAAAAGCATTTTAATTGCAAGATGGTTTGTCGCTGCTCCTATGACTGCGCCGATAACAATCATAAAGATAAACGTTGTGAATATATTCAAAGTCGTCATCTACCTTTCAAACAACACCCGAGGTTTATTGTTTTGATCTATACGTATTATAGTTGTTGTCAAGTTCCCAAGCAAATGAAGCATGCAGCGAGACATATGATCAAGCGATCTGTCGTAATGATAAAGGAGCGTAAGCTTTATGTAAAATCATAAAAAAATGTTTTTTGATGGTAAAAAAAGAAGTTGAAAAGAAGGTGTTTTTTAATGACAACATTAGGTATTGCGAGCCTTTCTCCGCAGTATGAAGAGGCATTCACACGGCAGCTCGCCAAAGCTGCCTCTTCTTATCGTTTAGAGGTTGTTCGTTTTACACCATTTGATTTAAAGCCGGCTTCAAATATGATACAAGGCCAAACATATACGAATGGCCAAGGGTTTGCCGACGCACAATTTCCGATTCCCGACTTGATTTATGACCGATGTCTTTACCGGCATGACGCACAATCTAAAAAAGCAAAACCCATCATGGAATGGCTAAAAAAATATCCAAAAACAGATTTTTTGAATACCGGCATTTCAAATAAAATGGTGCTATTTGAGCAGCTCCGTCTCCTCTCTGCTTCACAGCCATATTTACCTGGCTGCTTTTTATTAAAAGAGCCCTCAGACCTGATCAATATGGTAAGGGAGTACGGGGCTGGTGGTTATTGTAGAATGCAGCCTCTCTCCCATCAGCATGCAGCATCTACTTACTTCATTTCCTTTGATGGCAAATCAACATTTACTGTTCAACTAAGTTCCAATCAAACCATTACATTTTCTCGTACGTCAGAGCTGGAACGCTGGTGCAAAAAATATGCAGGCCGGTATTTCCTTCAATTTTTCAACACGAATGATCAAAAAGAAATTTTATTCAATGAAATCAAGATTTTCCTTATGAAAGATTCACAAAACCAATGGAAACGCATGGGAATTCACACAAAATCACCTGCAGAAAATAGTCTTTTAAGTCATACACAAAAATCAGCTCCTGTGATAGGCTTTGAACACTATCTAAATACATTGCAGCCACACATCAAGGAACTCCTTTTAGATGATATGGCATCCATTCAGGCATCACTCCCAGCTTATATAGATAAAACTTACTCTCCTTGCTTTGAATTCGCAGTAGACTTACTTCATTCAAGTGAAGACAGACTTTTCATATCAAATATCAGATCAAAGCCAGGGCGGTCCGCTTTTTTAAAAGTTTATCCTGAGAAGGAACACGAATTGATTCGTATCATTCTTGAACATGCGCAATCGATAAAGTCTCAACCGAAGGAGGTTTCTTATGAACAGAAAGCGCTGCATCATCACCCCACACCTCACAAGTGAAAAAACAATTCATCTTCCCGTCCATTATAAACAGAAAGATGCCATCTATTCTCTTGCTCTAGGATCTCGTTTAGTAGATGGCTTCAACATTTCCTATCATCAGCATCCAAATAAAATTTTATTATCTGAAGATTTATACAGAGGTTTACTGATTCCTTACCAATCAAAAGCTGATGTGATCATCATTGACCATACACTTTTTATAGGGCCGTTGATGGGCATTTTCACTGCAGGTTTTGAGCAAAGTACACAGCCATTAGGAACGAGATCAGAATTTTTTATCAAACTGCTGCACTCTTTCAGGCAGCATCCTGGTTTTGCCTATCTTTTTGGGTCACATTCTATTGATTGGGAAAAAGGAATTGTAGAAGGACTGTTGTACCACGAAGATTCATGGGTTAAAAAACAGCTTCCCCTTCCGTCAGTCATTTATGACCGGCTTCCAAATAGAAAAGCTGCTCAGTCGGCACTCATTCAAGAAACGAAGCGAAAACTCACCCAAGACTATGATATCCCTTGGTTCAATCCTTACTTTTTTAATAAATGGGAGATTCATGAACAGCTATTAACAGATGAAAAAACATGGTCCTTTCTCCCACATTCTGTACAATTAGATCCCGTGGACGCTCTAAGTAAAATTGAAACACTTCTCCATCTGCATCAAGTTATATACTTAAAACCAACAAACGGAAGTCATGGAGACGGGATTTATCAGTTAAAAAAGGAAAACGACGGAATCACTGTATCCTCAAATTTCGGAAATTCTATTCCATATGATTCAATAGATCAGTTTGTTCAGAGGCTGCGAAAGGATCATGCAATTCATGATTTTATTGCACAACAAGGCATTGAGCTTCTTCAAATAGACAATCAACCGATGGATTTCAGAGTTCATACGAATAAAAATAAAGAAGGTGATTGGACAGTCACAGCAGCAGCAGCAAAGGTTTCTGGAGATCATACCATCACGACTCACCAGTTACACGGGGGAACGGTGAAAACACTTTATGCTGTCTTTCCAGAAGAAAAGAAACGTTTGCAGATTTTACAGCAGCTTTCTCATACTGCCATCATGCTTAGCCAAGTGATAGATAAAAAAATGACCGGGCATATTGGTGAAATCGGTTTTGACTTAGGCATTGATCAAACAGGTGCAATTTGGATGTTCGAAGCCAATTCTCGCCCTGGCCGAGAGATTTTCCAGCATGTCTCTTTGAAAAAATCAGAATGGCTGATTGGGAAAAGAATCATGGATTACGCATCTTACCTTTCAAAAACGGCACTCACCACTTCAGATCACGCGAACGTCTACTGACGCTTTTTTGTCACATGTCAGTGCTCTTAAATCTATGCTTTTTCTATGCTCTTTTCATGAGATGAGATACAATAAAATCAAGTTCAAGGTTGTTTCCGTGTTGTCGTGTTTGTTTATTGTTTCATCAATAAAAGCAAGGAGGCAATGATGATATGATTTCTCATTTTCAATGGAAACCCCTTTTTAAGAAAGCACAATTGCCAGGCTGGAAAATATCCTTTTTCCACAATGGTGCACACTATGAAGGCATCTACCACAAAACAGGTGACATTGAATGGGGCTCTCAGCTTCCGCCCCATGAAGTAGAACCAACTTTAAAAGAAGAAATCCACGAATTAATGCTGTTCCATGTCTATGATTAAACTGTTTAAGGAGCCCCGCCATGTTAGAAAAATTAAAACTTGTTTACGGAGACCATATCATCAGCACACCTACTCATGACAAACAAATTCTTTGGTATCAAACAGACGAAGGTGAAATATTTGGAGTAAACAAATCGGAGCTTTCAGAAAGAGAAACACTTCTTCTCAACTCTTTTCTTACACCAATTGATCTATTTCAAAAAGCGCAGACCGAGGATGAACAAAAATGGTTCAGCTATCTTTTTGAAAACAAACCACTAACTGTTCAACATCCCGTCCGTGTTTATTATTTTCAAATGATCCATCAAGAAGAACAAAGACAGCAAATAAAAGAGGCTGTGAATAACAGCCTCGAACATACTCATTTCATATGGACAGGCCCTGAAACAGCTATGCTGATTCAACCAAATGCCACATCAGAAAACAGTCAATTAGATCAGTTAAATGATTTGTCTCTAGCTATTACAAGTGATTTTTTAACAGACTCAGTCTTTATACAAGGACAGCTGCATTTGCCAAATGACCATTTACAGATGAGGTTATTAAATGAACAACAGCTATTTTTATACCATATGCAGCGAGAAAAGCTTAGATCAGGGGCAGCCACATTTTATCAATGCCTGCCTTCGTTCATTTGTTATGATGCATCCGCACTCTCTTATGCTATTTCAGATGCTTTTAAAGAAGCGGTCTTTGACCGGGATGTTTACCGAACTCTCATGACCTATATGCAATGTAATTTAAACGCATCCAAGGCAGCAAAAGCGTTATATGTTCACAGAAACAGTCTTCAATATCGAATTGATAAATTTATTGAGCGCACTGGGCTAGATATACGACATTTTCCAGAAGCATCCGCTGCTTATTTGATGATGACTCTACTCGATCTTTCATAAAGAATGAAGACATGAGCACCCTGCCCAAAAATGAAAATAGGATGTTGTGCACGTTGTCCATTTACAGACTCTTCCTCATTTTATACACTTTATTTACTAGTAAAGCGCTTTCAAAAAAAGAGGAACTGGGGAGGCTGACATCTAATGGCTGAAATGATGCTCAATCAAATTTATAAAGTATACGATAACAAAGTAACAGCAGTAGACAACTTTAATCTACATATAGAAGATAAAGAATTTATTGTGTTTGTTGGTCCATCAGGCTGCGGAAAATCAACAACCCTCCGCATGATTGCAGGTCTAGAAGAAATATCACAAGGAGACTTTCTGTTAGATGGAAAACGGATGAATGATGTAGCGCCGAAAGACCGGGATATCGCAATGGTTTTCCAAAACTATGCATTATATCCTCATATGAATGTATACGATAATATGGCTTTTGGATTAAAGCTTCGGAAGTTTCCAAAAGCAGAAATTGATGAGCGGGTTCGAAATGCCGCTAAAATATTAGGGCTTGAGCAATATTTAGACAGAAAACCAAAAGCACTGTCTGGCGGTCAAAGACAGCGTGTTGCACTTGGCAGAGCGATTGTACGTGATGCAAAGGTTTTTCTTTTGGATGAACCGCTTTCTAATTTAGATGCAAAACTCCGTGTTCAGATGCGTGCTGAAATTTCTAAGCTTCATCAGCGTCTGCAAACAACATTTATCTATGTGACACATGATCAGACTGAAGCCATGACAATGGCAACACGCCTTGTTGTCATGAAAGATGGTTTTATTCAGCAGGTAGGAGCGCCGAAAGATGTATATGAAAACCCAGAGAATGTGTTTGTAGGTGGATTTATCGGCTCACCTGCGATGAACTTTTTTACAGGAAAGCTCTCTGACGGTGCCATTGCGGTTGGAAAAACTCATATTCGTTTACCAGAAGGAAAAATGAAAGTATTACGCAGCCAAGGCTATATTGGAAAGGATGTCATTTTAGGCATCAGACCAGAAGATTTTCACGATGAACCAGTATTTATAGAGGCGTCTGAAGGCACAAAAATTCATGCTGACGTAGAAGTAGCTGAATTAATGGGGGCAGAAACGATGCTTTATTCTTCTATCGATGGTCAATCGTTTATTGCACGTGTTGATTCTCGTACCGATGTACAGGCCGGACAGTCTATCCCTCTTGCGATTAATATGAACAAAGCCCATTTCTTTGATTCGGATACGGAGCTGCGCATTCGCTCAGCAGAATAAAAAGATATATAAGCAGCACCATCACTCATCATTGGGTGATGGTTTTTTGTATGTTAACACAACATTTACCATGTACTTTTTTCGTATGTTTTTTTCGGAAATAACCATAATACTTAGTACAAAGCAGTTACTGCATTGGGTTTCGCCAAGTGGCAAATGACTTGATCATTTCGCTGGTGCGATTCCAGCAAACCCAACCAAAAAAACAAATCATATACAAAAAGGAGAATCACATCATGGCTAATTCTAATAGTTCAAACCAATTACTAGTTCCTGGAGCAGAGCAAGCGATCGATCAAATGAAATACGAAATCGCTTCTGAATTTGGTGTAAATCTTGGAGCAGAAACAACATCTCGTGCTAACGGTTCAGTTGGTGGAGAAATTACAAAACGTCTTGTGTCTTTCGCTCAACAAAACCTTGGCGGAACAAAAGCTTAATTTCATATCTGGATCATAGAAGGCACCTCTTATGGTGTCTTCTTTTTTTGTTTTTATCCCTCACCAAACTCCTTTCAGCTCATATCATGTAGTAGAAAGGAGCGGATCTTCATGGACATTTTTTCTGGTATGAACTTTGAACTTTTACAATTTGTAGGGATCTCTCTATTATGTGAATATGCTCATAGTATTCGGTCCTTTCATCTTTATAAAAAAAGCATCACATAAAAGTTGTACCAATTTGGGTTCTTTTCACTTATAGTATGTAGTGGAGGGATCGAACAGATGAAAATAGCTCTTTTCGGTGCTCATGGACGTGTAGGACAAGCATTTCTTCGTTTCGTTCAAGTAGATGAGCGTTGCATGGTTCGTTCATTAATTCGGACAAACCGAGAAGAAATGCTTGCGGGTATGTTTCAAGTCACCGGCAATTCAAGAAATCGAGAAGATGTGCTTGAGACAATCAAAGGAGCAGATATTGTTGTGAGCTGTCTATCAACAGATGGTGATGATACATTATCTGTTTCAATGGAGCATATCGTACAAGCCATGAAGCAAACGAATACATCAAGAATTATTACAATTGGTACAGCAGGCATTTTAAAAGCAAGGCAGCAGCCGGAGCTCTACCGTTTTGAAACAAATGAATCAAGACGGACCACTTCCCGAGCAGCTAAAGAGCATGCGAAAGCGTTTGAAATCCTTCAATCGACTGATCTAGATTGGACCATTATTTGTCCAACCTATTTACCAGATGGAGAAGTGACACGGTCATATCGCTATGAGAAAGATTTTCTCCCTATAGATGGAAAGAAAATTTCAGTTGAAGATACCGCACACTTTTTATATCAGCAGTTAAATTCGAAGGAGTTTGTACATCAACGCGTCGGCATCGCTTATTGATGATGATGCCTGTCCAAACAATATAACCAGTAAAAGTCGAGGACAGAACCCTCGACTTTTTCATGCAAAGGAAAGAGCCTCTTCCAATTGAATGAGGCTCTTTTTTTCTACTATTCATCAGCTGTTTGCAACAGCACCTTTTTGCAGTTCATACATTTGTGCATACAGCCCTTCTTGCTGCATGAGTTGTTCATGACTGCCACGCTCGACGATTTCACCTTTTTCTAACACCAAGATCATATCGGCTTTTTTAATAGTGGATAATCGGTGAGCGATCACAAAAGTCGTTCGTCCTTCTTTAACTACATCAAGCGCCCGCTGAATGATCGCTTCTGTTTCTGTATCAATGTTCGCGGTGGCTTCATCTAAAATTAAAATTGCTGGATCGTACGCCAATGCGCGCGCAAATGAAATCAACTGACGTTCCCCTGAGGAAAGGGTGCTTCCCTTTTCAACGACTGGTTCATCAAAGCCTTCTGGCAAATGCTTCAATAACTCTGCGGCACCTACTTGCTTTAATGAGGATTCAATCGTTTCTCTTTTGATGTCTTCATTTCCTAAGCTCACATTGGAAGCAATCGTTCCAGAAAATAAATACGGGTCTTGCAGCACAATGCCCATTTGTTTACGGAGCGTTTGGCGCGACTGATCATAAATGCTTTCGCCATCTATGAGAATGTCTCCTTGCTGAATGTCATAAAAACGCAGCAGCAAGTTCATGATCGAGCTTTTCCCAGAACCAGTATGCCCCACAAGTGCAACCGTTTGACCTTTCTTCGCTTCAAACGTAATGTTCTTTAAGACATTTTTCCCTTCATTATAAGCAAAGGTGACATCTTTGAACTGAACGTGTCCCTCCAGCTTCTTCTGAACAGGTTCTTCCACTTCTGTTCCTGGTTCATCTAATAATCGGAAAACCCTTTCTGATGAAACCCTTGCTAATTCCAACCTAGAGAACTGATTCACAATGCCTGTAATCGGCTGGAACAATCGATTTAAATAATCGACAAACGCATAGAGCACACCAATGGACACAATGCCTGTCGCACTTAGCGACGCACCGCCAAAATACCAAATGAGTGCCACATATGCTAAATTTCGCAGCAGGTTAACCAAGTTATGTGAAAGAAGTGAATTTAAATGCAGCATCTTTCGCTGATATCGAAAGTGATTGTTGTTCAGCTCATCAAATTCCTCTTGCGTCGCTTTTTCATGACGAAAGGCTTGAATGATTGTCATCCCTTGAATGGCTTCATTTAGTTTGGCATTGATTTCACTGATGATCGAACGAATGCGGTGATTGTACACTGATGCAAACTTTCTATAAGTCATCGACCATAGGAAAATAATCGGTACTGCGACCAAACAGATGAGTGCCAGCTTCACATTTAATAAAAACATGGCAATGTAAATCCCAATCATGTAAATAGCACTCGTCACGAAATTTGCAAGGACTGTTACATATAAATCACGAATGGTTTCCGTGTCATTTGTAATCCTCGCGACAACTTTTCCAGCCGGTAAATTATCAAAATATCGGATCGGCAGCGTTTGGATGTGCTCAAATACGTCTACCCTCATTTTTTGAATAATTCGATTTGCAATCCTCTGGAGCAAATAATGCTGCCCATACTGAAAGAAAATCGCAACGATAAGCAGTCCTAGATAAAATAGAACAAGCTGCACCAAACCACTGATTTCTGGCTGATAAAAAGCGAAAATCTCCTCTTTTGATAAACGCTTTACCTCATAGGTTTCACGCTCGTTCCCATTATCAATGGTGAGCTGATCTCCCGATATTTTTCTGTTTCCATCAAAACGAATCGGCTCATTCACAAAATAATAACCGAACCCGACTTGCACTACATTGATTTGCTTTCCAGAATCCATTCCATTATTTAATCGATCGCTTCGTATATAGTTATTTCCCTGGTAATAAACGGTTTTGTCTGTCTTTTCATTGACCTCGACATACGGTTTTTCTACACCTAAAATATGATCATCAATCATTTTCTTCCCAATAAACGGCCCTGTCAGCTCAGCACCAACTGCAATCATTAGAAAGATTAAGGCAACAGACAATACTTTCTTATATAGGAGTGCGTAGGCAAGGAGTCTTCTTCCTGTTGTCATGCCTCATCCCCTCCTTCAAGCTGATTTGTTAGCTGCTGACGCAAAAATTGTTCTTTGTACCACCCATCCTGCTGGATGAGCTCGTTGTGGGTGCCTTTTTGGACAATGCGTCCTTCTTCCATGACAAGAATGAGATCGGCATGTTCAACAGCTGATAGGCGATGAGTTGTAATAAACGTCGTTTTGCCATGACGGTTTTGTCTTAGATTTTCTAAAATAGCGGTTTCTGTTTTTGCATCTACCGCAGATAATGAGTCATCCAGAATTAAAATGTCTGGATCAATTAATAAAGCACGTGCAATGGATATTCGCTGTTTTTGTCCGCCTGAAAGCGCCACACCTTTTTCCCCAACCATGGTTTCCAGACCCTCTGGCAAAAGGCGTAAATCCTTTTCAAAGTAAGCATCTTTGATTGCTTGTGCTAACTCATCTTGTTTCGCGTCACGATGACCAAAGCGCATATTCTGTTCCACGCTTTTTGAGAAAAGTATATGATCCTGCGGTACATATCCGATCCATTGAAATAACTGATCTAATTCAATGTCTTGGATCGGAACACCTGATAGCAATATTTGCCCATCACCTGCCGGGTACTGGCGCAGAAGCTGTTTGACAATGGTCGTTTTGCCACTTCCCGTTTTGCCTGTAATCCCAATTGTCTGCCCTTTTCGAACGGTAAAGGACACATCAATGAGATTATCTTTAGATGAGGTTGGATATCTGAATGTCACATGATCAAACTCAATATCTCCAGGCTCTTGTAACGTTTTCGGCTGAGCAGCATCTGTTACGTCCGGCTTGTAGCTGAGTGTATGATTTAACCGGTCTAACGACGCATTTCCTCTTTGCATAATATTAATCAATTCGCCGATCGCAAACATTGGCCAGATCATCATGCCAAGATAGACGTTAAATGCAACAAGCTCCCCAATGGTTAAATCACTTTGGAACACGAGATAGGCTCCGTAGCCGATTCCGATTAAGTAGCTGATCCCCACAAGTAATTTCACTGTCGGCTCAAACAAAGAATCAATGATCGCCACTCGCATATTTTTTTGAAATACATCATCTGTCATTTCTCGAAAGCGTTCGACATCTTGTTTCTCCTGCACAAAAGACCGAATGACCCGGACACCCGCCACTGATTCAAGAACGCGATCGTTCATATCACCAAATGCATCTTGAGCGACTGTAAAGCGCTCATGGATTTTGCTTCCATAAAACGCAATCAAGAGCGCCATCAGCGGCATAGGAATAATCGCCATTAAGGTTAATTTCCAGCTAATCGTCAGCCCCATCGTAAAGAAGATCATCAGCATATAAGCAGTGGAATCAACCAAGGTCAGAACGCCAAAGCCTGTTGTTAAGGCCACAGCATTCAAGTCGTTTGTACCTAATGCCATTAAGTTACCCGTTTTTTTCTTTTCATAAAAAGTAGGCGTCATCTTAAGCAAGTGACGCATCAGTTTCCCACGCATCACACGCTCCATGACATTTGCGCCGCCAAATAACTGATACATCCAAAAATATGTAAGTGTATAGACGACGACACCTAGTAAGCAAAAAATGGTCACATAAAACACAATACTGGATGTTGTAAATTGACCAGAACGAATGTCATCAACTGCCTGGCCAAGGTATCTTGGCGGCAGCATTTCAAGCACATTCACAATGAGCAGGAGCGTAATAGCAATCGTATAACGCCTCCACTCTTGTTTAAAGAACCAGCCTAATTTCGCAAATACTGAAAACATGTTTGTCTCTCCTTTTCAAGCTAGCCGCTTTCTAAATTTTCCTGCAAGTCACCTTGTTTCGTTTTTTGAGCTTTTGTCATTTGTCTTGATTTTGGCATGTTCACATGCTTTCACTCCTCTTCATTTACTTGTTGTTTTTCATCCCTTTATTTCGAAATGCGAAATGAATTCAACAAAAAAAGAGGCCACCAGCTGGCTGGTACGCCTCTTTTCGTCATGTAAAAAGGCGCATGTTGACAAATACGCAACATACGCCTTGATTCATCCGATCAATTGGAACAGACGAGTTCCTTTTCCATGACCAATGAAGGTGTAATTGTCACGTGAATCAACCCATTCATGCAGTTTGATTTCATTCTTCCAATGTTGCACATGACATTTCCTCCTTTTGGCTCTTGAATCTTTTTTTATCTTATAGTGGCTGTCACTATTTTGTCAATAAATATTTTTCAATAAATGAAATTTTCTAACAAAAATCATTCTCCTTCATGTGTATCTTTTTCTATTAACGGGTATACCATGAGTGTAAAGACTCCTTTTGAAAGGAATGAGGACATTGTTTCAAGCTGATCGGATGGTCGTAGCGTTTGATGGACATGAAGACAGTAAGAAAGCATTAAAAAAGGCAATCGCTTTAGCTAAAACCTTACATGCCAAGCTGACCGTTACCTATGCACATGATGACAAAACAGACAGACAGGTGTTTGATGTGCCGCGCCCAATGACTGGCGGAGCTTATATCGGCGGCGGTACGGCAGATCTTCAAACACCCCCTGTATATGTACCTCATGATGAACAGCAAAGTCCCTTGATTTTTGAAGACCATACAGAAGAGGTCGTTGCGGAAGCAAGAATGCTTTTAAATGAGGAGCAGTTTGAGGCTGCCATTGAAATTGTAGAGGGAGAACCAGCGGAAGCGATTATCGAATATGCGGAGGAAATATCAGCAGACCTCATCGTCATGGGAGCACGTGACCAAAGCAGATTGAAAAAAATGCTGTTTGGCAGTGTGAGTGAAAAGTTATCAGCAAAATCAGATATACCTGTGCTTATTGTGAAATAAATGCATCACAAAAGGCTGTAAACATTAGTTTACAGCCTTTTTTATTTATGAAGAGATCGATGCTTCACTTTCATGTTTAATTTTTTGCTGGAAGCCTTCCTGTACGCGCTTTGTCAGCTTGCCCGGAACGCCTTCCCCTACTGGCTCGCCATCTATTTCAACAATCGGAATGACTTCAGCTGTCGTCGAGCTGATGAAAATTTCCTGAGCGCGCAGCAGTTCTTCTTTGCTTATACGAGTTTCTTCAACAGTACACCCTTCTTCCTCACATACCTCCAGCAGCTTTCTACGAGTAATGCCGTTTAAAATGAGATTGTTTGCAGGGTGAGTACGAATCACGCCATCAATCACGGCATATACATTCGAGGAGGTTCCCTCGGTCACAAAACCGTCTCTCACAAGGATTGCTTCAAACGCACCAGCTTCAGATGCTTTCTGCTTTTCCATGATGTTATATAAAAGGTTTAAGCTTTTGATATCACACCTTAACCAGCGAAGATCCTCAGATAAAATGGCCTTTGCCCCAGCTTTCTGCTCTTGAACAGGCTTTTTCACCTGGAACGTATATGCCGTGATTTGAGGAGTAAGAGAATCACTATATTGATGTTTACGAGGGGCGACACCCCGCGTGACTTGAATATACACACCGCCATCTGTTAATTGATTGTGAGCGACGAGCTGTTGTAACTTTTCTTCCATATCAGATACTGTACCTTGCAGATGAATGCCAATTTCCTTTGCACTCTTGAACAGACGCTCTGTATGCTCTTTTAACGTAAACAAAGTACCATTGTATACACGGATGACCTCATAGACTCCGTCACCAAATTGATAGCCTCTGTCCTCAATATCAACATGTGCATCCTTTTTTTCAATGAAATCTCCATTGTACAATATTTTCATATGGAATCTCCCCTTCGCTTTGCATTAATGGTTGAATCTGATGCTATCTTAGCGGATAAATGGGTACGTTTCAATGATTATTCAGAATTATTTCACATCATAAGAAATGGATAACCTTCTATTGTAACAAATATAGATTCATAACCAAAAAGATTCCAATTTTTTAGCAACTTCTATATTCATAGGCTCTTTTTTCCTGTATACTGACACCATATAAACATGACAAAAAACAGCGGAAAAAGACAGAATCTACTACATGATTCGACACAAATTTTTGATTTATTGGAGCGATTGTAATGCAACGGGTTAAAAAAAAACAGGCACCTTCAAACACTATGCTGCTCTCAAAGGCGATTGGTTTTGTCATTCTGACACTGATCCTCTTTTTTATTTGGGATATGTCCAAAACCAATATGCAGGCAGCAGATCAGCCGGCGAAATTATCTGCAAGCAGTCAATTTAGAGACACAAGCACTAGTATGAAAGCAAAAGATGCTTCTCGGAAAACATTAGATGCACATTTTAAGATCAATTCAAATAAACATATAACGGATCAAACGATCTTTTTAACCTTTGATGATGGTCCATCAGCGACTTCAAATCAGCTGTTAGATGTGCTAAAAGCGCATCAAGTGAAAGCCACATTCTTTATGCTCGGACCGCAGATTAAAGAACACCCGGCAGCTGTGAAAAGACTCCATCAAGAAGGTCATCAATTAGGGCTTCATGGCATCACCCATGATGTGAAACGCTTTTATCAAAAAAAAGATTCTCCTGTTAACGAGATGAAGGAAGATCAGCGCATTTTGGCTTCTGTGACAGGTGAGTATACCCATCTTGTGAGAACACCTTATGGCAGCACCCCAAATTTAACCGATCAGCAAAAAGCACGTTTAAAACAAAAAGGCTTTGTCTACTGGGACTGGACCATTGACAGTCTTGATTGGAAATATAAAAGCTCAAAATATGTACCAGAGGTATTAAATCAGCTGCAAGTGCTGGAGACAAAAAATCCAAAAGAACCAAAAATCATCTTAATGCATGATCAGCCGGCGACGGCAAAATACTTAAGCAGCTTAATTACGCAGCTAAAGGCAAAGGGCTATACATTTGAAGTCCTTGATGAAACAATGAAGCCGCTGCAGCAATAAAGTAAAACCCGCACCTTTAGGATGCGGGTTTTTTAATGATTTATAAAGCTTTCACGAGATCGCCAATTCGCTCATGAAAGACAAGATCAAAAAGCGGATCGAATTCTGTTTCACTCAAATTCATCATCACCATGAAGATGGAAGGATCATGAGCTGCATCTTCTGGAATATATCTTGCTGGCGCTACTTCTAGGGAAGTCCCCATGACGAGCAGCATGTCCGTTTTCTGAAGTGATGTCTCCACTTGGTCTAAATGTTTGACCATATCGCCAAATAGGACAACATCTGTTTTTAGCACACGTCCACACGTACTGCCGTCTGAGGTAACCCTTTGACAGATCGGCACCTCTTCTTTTAATAAATAAGGCAGATCATATACCGCCTGACACGATGGACAAGTGGCCGTTTGAATGGAGCCATGGAGTTCATATACATGCTGGCTTCCCGCCTTTTTATGAAGACCGTCAATATTTTGGGTAAAAATATCCACATGCTTCCCTTGTTGCTCAAGGCTGGCTAAAAAGGTGTGCCCGCTATTTGGCTCATATTCTCCACTCATTTTCATTTGAAACAATTCTTTAAATTTTGGCCAGAATTGATGAGGGTTTGATAAAAAGTAGGACCGGCTCATCGCCTCCATGCGGGAAGTATCTTCTGTCCACAGACCACCCGTTGATCTAAAATCAGGAATACCCGATTCTGTGCTCATACCTGCACCTGAGAGTACTGTGATATGTGAAGCCTGCGATAATTTCTCTCTTAACACATCCACCTTTGTTTGGTCCACTCACCATTCCTCCTTTATTCACCCAGCTGCTTCTCACCTTTTTGTTTCATATAAATGGCCTGACCAGGGAAAGCAAATTCTACGCCTTCCTCGTGGAAAATATCTATGATGCGATAGTTAATATCCTGCTTAATATCAAGGTTTTCAGACCAAGCTGTCGTGTTTGTGTAAAAGTTGAAAAACAAGTTCAAATAGCTGTCTGCCAGTACATCGAGATTTACCATAATCGTCTCCTTATGCACACCATCATGCTCGTGAAGCATCTGTTTGAGACGATTAATACACTGATCAATGTTTTCCTTTGGTGTATTGTAGGAAACGCGAACAGAAAACGTAATCTGACGTTTATTCATTCTTGTCCAGTTTGTGATTGGCTCCTTTGAAAGCGTAGAATTCGGAACGGTCACGACGGCTTCAGCAGGTGTTCGAAACCTTGTACTTCGAAATGTAATGTCCTCCACAGTCCCAAGAACACTTGGTGTCTCCACAAAGTCGCCCATCGTAAAAGGCTTCTCTGTAATGATGACAATCCCTCCAAAAAAGTTAGCCACTGTATCCTGAGCGGCGAGCGCAAATGCTAGACCACCTAGACCGAGACCTGCCACAAGTCCATTTACGTCATAATTAAATTCTTGTGCAATGACACTAATACTCAGTGCAATAATAATGAAGCGAAGTACCTTTGATAAAAATGGTGCTAAAATATCATCCATATCTAATTCAAATTTCGAATTGACCTTTTGAAACAAGAAAGAAGATGCAGCGGTTAAATTACAAAGCCCCCACGTCAGCATCAATATAATAGAAGATCTATACAATTTAATGATAACAACCATATGATGCTCAAAGTATGGCGCTTGTCTTAACGCAAAATATAAACCAAGTGCCACGAAAAACAGTCTGGCTGGTTTTTCAAATGCCACAACAATTTGGTTAATGACCTCCGTTTTAGACCGATTCGTCAGCCTAAACAAAAGCTGAAATAAATACTTCGTAAATACTTTCCGAAGCAATAAAAAAAGCAATAAAATACAAAGGCTAATACCAATTTGGATCGCAATATCTACTGTAAAATATGTATCCATCCATTTTTGTGTAAACATGTCTGTCTCTCTCCTTTAAAACAATCCTCTCTAGTTTATAATATAACCTTCGTTCATGTCCTCTCTTAAATGTCTGACCTCTACATAAAAAGCCTCGGGACTGATCCCGAGGCATGAAGTTCAAATATGAAATTTTGGCTAGAGACATATCGACGGGCAGCAAACTACTTTTTCTTCTGAGCCTGATCAAGGAGAGTCGCTTTAAACATTTCAGCATCCGTTTCGGCCTTAATACGTTCTTCCACTCTAATTCTCCCTTTACCCAATCATCTCGCCTCCTTTTCATCATTATAAAACATCAGAATTTTCAGTCAACATGACGAAAGCACTAATATTTTGACGAACGCTGACGATTTGGACAAAATTGATCGAAGAAAAAATGATGTAGTTCAGATTTACTCAATAAGAGCTTGGGATATTCCTGCAACTTTTCACCTTTCATACACGATGCTTTCTCACCATATGCCATGTTCCATTACATACAGCTCTCCCTCGTACCATATAGTAAAGAAGGAAAAACAGCAAAAATTTGATATGATAAGACCAGAACTTATGTCAGGAGCTGGAGCATGTGTATATTATTGCGCATAGAGGGTCCTCAAGCGCTGCCCCAGAAAATACAATCGCCGCATTTGATTTAGCTGTTCAGCAGGGTGCGGATTATATTGAGTTAGACGTCCAGCTGACAATGGATCAGCACGTAGCCGTCATCCATGATGATACTGTTGATCGAACGAGTAACGGAAGCGGCTTAGTGAAAAGTTATACACTTGATCGGCTGAAGAAATTAGATGCAGGAAGCTGGTTCGATTCTCAGTACGCCAACGAACGAATTCCCACCTTACAGGAAATTCTTGAAAGATACAGTCAGCGTGTCGGGATACTGATTGAGATCAAGCATCCAAAACGGCAAATTGGGATTGAAAAGGCAGTTGTCGACATCATCAACCGGTTTGCCTATTCCCGTCACATCATGGTTCAATCTTTTGATGCCAATGCACTTCAAAGAGTCAAAGCTTACGCCCCTTCTCTTCGAACAGCTTTTATTATAAAACCCTCTGCCTTTAAACTGACGAAAAGGAAATTAGTGGAGTACAGCTCCATTGCGGATTGCCTTAATATGAAGAAAACGATGATCAACAGATGGTGGATTGATCGCATCCACTCATTTGGAATAGATGTCTTTATATGGACAGTGAAAGATCAAAAAACAGCCGACAGAATGAAAACATACCTCATTGATGGAGTGGTGACGGATCACCCGCCATTTTTTCTAAAGGAGAAATGATTAAATGAAAGCATATCTCGCCGTATTTATCGGTGGATTGGTTGGTACCCTTTGCAGATATGAACTTAGCCAATCCGTTGTCAGCCAGACATTCCCTTATGCAACACTGATTGAAAACATGACAGGCAGTCTGCTTCTTGGCTTTTCAACAGGGTATTTTATGTTTCGGAAGGGGAAAAAATATCTTGCTGCTTTGATCGGAACAGGATTTTGCGGTGGTTTTACGACAATGTCCACTTTTTCTAAAGAAACGGTTCTCTTATTACAGGATGGACTGTTCACATCAAGTATCATGTACATGCTACTCTCAGTGATTGCTGGAGTGGGCGCTGCCTTATGTGGACTGATCACCGCTCAGCGCCTCTTTCAACAAAATGAGCAGCCGAAAGGAAGCAGATAAATGATTGTATTTTATACAGCTGTTGCCGGCGGGATGGGCAGTACCCTTCGTTTTTTCCTCAGTCAATCGATTCAGAAAACCAAGTTTCATACTCGTTTTCCGTATAGTATTATTCTCATCAACTTACTCGGCGCTGCCGGTTTAGGTTTACTGACAGGTGCAGTAACTGACAATGATCCGCTGCTTATGATCATTGGTACTGGGTTTTTCGGTGGTTTTACAACCTTCTCTACATTTAGTGTAGAGGCTGCGTTCATGCTGCGTGAGCGGCAAATTGGACTTCTTGCTGTCTACTTGTTGGTCACAATCATCGGATCTTTATGTCTCTTTGCTGCGTTTTATCAAATAGGCCAGCATCTTTTTTAAATATTGGTAATAGCGGCTAAGCTGATGAGCAGCTGATCCATGAGCTGGCGCTTCATCAAAAAGAGTGTTTTTTCACTATAGCCAATTTCCATTGCACACTTTGCCATCCGCCAGTCTCGAAAATATTTGTAATCGATGAGCTGCAGCTCTATTTCGTCCAACTCTTTTAATGCCGTTTCAATACAAGCAACGATGAGTTCATACTGACTTTTTTGCTCTTCTAACTTTTTCCGTGTCATGTGGTCGAGATGATGTGGGCTTCTTTTTTCAAGCTGCCTTTCGATATTTAAGATTGCTGCTTGATAATTTTTGAAATTCTTTAAATGAAACTCAATTCGTTTCATTGAGGTTTTTTTCTCCGTGATACTTGCTGTTTCATACCAAAGCATGTCCATCCCCCTATATCGAACGTTTGTTCTCATTATATACCGAACATACATTCGTTCGAAAGAGACTAAATACCTAAAAAAACCTTGAGCTTATTTTTCGCTCAAGGTCATTTCGTTTACTAGCAGCGGCTCCTTTATATCAAGTCCAGTGCGTGCGCTGCCTTTTTCTGACGATGTGACGCCTTTTTTCAAGTCGATCTTTTTAACGTAGCGTCCATCCATTTCCAGCACTTTCATTCGAATATCATCAAGATAGACGGATTGTCCTTCTCTGATATCAATATTCTCATTTAAGATGAGTCCACCGATTGTATCAATTTCCTCATCATGATAAGAGATCTCGATCAAATCTTGAACTTCATCTAATCTCACTTTGCCATCTAAAACATAATGATGATCCGCTCTTTTTTGAATAACTGGCTGCTCATCTTCATCGAATTCATCTCGAATATCTCCGACAATCTCTTCTAAAATATCTTCCGTTGTGACAAGACCAGAGGTTCCGCCATATTCGTCAGTTAAGATCGCCATATGCATTCTATCACGCTGCATTTTGACGAGAAGCTCTTGAATAGGAATCGTGTCAATGACCTCTATCACTGGATATATATAATCTTGAATTTTCAGTTGATCTTTTTCTCCTTGATACACAAGATCTGCAAAGAGCTGCTTTTTGTTCAGCATGCCGATGACATGGTCTTTATCTCCTGAAAACACAGGGAAACGTGTATACTTTTCCTGTGTCATGATGGCGAGGATATCATCTAACGGCATATCTTCTGGAATCGCACAAATTTCTCTCCGCGGTATCATGATCTCTCTGGCAATTCGATTATCAAAATCGAAAATCTTGTTCATATAATTATATTCTGATGGGTTGATTTCCCCATTTTTTAAGCTCTCAGATAATAAAATCTTCAATTCCTCTTCAGAATGGGAATGTTCTTTTTCAGACCCCATATCGATACCCATCATTTTAGTAAGCACACGGGCTGATCCGTTTAACACATAAATGAAAGGGAACATAAGGATATAAAATGCATGCAGCGGGCCTGACAGCCATAGCGTCATTTTTTCCGCCTTTTGAATGGCAAGCGTTTTTGGTGCAAGCTCACCTACAACTACATGCAAAAAGGTAATAATAGAGAACGCAAGTGTTGCTGAGATCAGGCTGATTGCTGAATCAGGAATGTTTGTCAAACCAAAACCTCGAACCAAAAGTTCTTTCACAGCCGGCTTACCAATCCACCCTAAACCAAGGGATGTCACAGTAATACCGAGCTGACAGGCTGACAAATATTCATCTAGCCTTGATGTCACCTTTTTCGCCATGATGGCCTTTTTGGACCCTTCGGCAACAAGCTGATTAATTCTTGAACTTCTCACCTTCACTATGGCAAATTCAGATGCAACAAAGAAAGCTGTTAAAGCAATCAAAACACCGACTATACTCAGATTAACAATATCGTCCATTTAACCTTGCTCTTTCTTAGAAGAACAAGGAGTCACCTCCTGATTGATGATGTTATGTTTTGCAAAACGGTTAACTGATTAAATAAGACTACATTGAGGGCCCCACTTAACCACCTCCGATTCACGTAAAATTCCGCCTCTCTACATATATATGAAACGGTATTCATTTTATCTTACCATAAATAATCTGAAAATTCCTGTATCATCATGCTGTTTTTGACATGACTGACTAAATTGAGGGAAATCCTCCTCTGTTTCTTCTTATTGGCAGGAAATATGAACAATTAACTTGTGTTTCAGACTAGAATTATATTAAACTATTTTCATAAACTATAACGTGACGGTTAGGAGGAGATGTTCAGATGGGGCTGAGAAAAAGTATCGTATTGGTGAACTAGCACAGATTGCACAGGTGACGAAACGAACTGTAGATTATTATACAAATCTAGGTTTGCTTGCGCCTGTTAGATCTTGCTCAAATTATCGTTATTACGATGAATATGCTTTAAAACGATTACAATTAATCGTTCTTTGCAAACAGCAGAGATTGGCTCTTTCTGACATCAAATCCAGATTAGATGAACAATTCCCTTCTCAAAAGGAAGATCATGATGAACTTGTCCATTTAACCTCTGATATCGATCGGATGAATGAGCATATGGACCGCATTTTGGCACGTTGTAAGCAGCTTCAGCCAGAACAACGTGAAAAACTAAAAAAGCAGCTTACTCCTGAAAAAATGACGGCTGTCCAATCATTTTTACTGCTGTTAAGTTAAAATTTTTACTAAACAGGAGGTGTTACCTTCGTTCTCAAAGTCAGAACGAGGGCCTTAATTGGACATAGTTAATTTACTCATAGTTGCTTTACTTATAGCTTTAACCGCGTTTTTCGTTGCATCAGAGTTTGCGATCATTCGCTTAAGAAGCTCAAGAATTGATCAGTTAATCGCAGAAGGTAATAAAACAGCAGTTGCTGTCAAGCATGTAACGACTCACCTTGATGAGTACCTATCAGCCTGTCAGCTTGGTATTACCATTACCGCCCTTGGTATTGGTTGGTTGGGGGAAGAAACAATTGCGCATATGCTTGCGCCGCTCTTTGCAGAGTTGTCCATTCCTCAATCAGCTAGTTCTATTGTCACTTTTATTATTGCGTTTAGTATCATGACGTTTTTACACGTTGTCGTTGGAGAACTTGCACCGAAAACACTCGCCATTCAAAAGGCTGAGCAAGTATCCCTTCTTTTTGCTAGACCACTGATGATCTTTTACAAAGTGATGTTCCCGTTCATTTGGGTATTAAATGGATCTGCTCGTTTGTTAACGAAAGCGTTCGGACTTCAGCAAGTATCTGAGCATGACATGGCGCACTCTGAGGAAGAATTGCGGATTATTTTATCAGAGAGCTATAAGAGCGGCGAGATTAACCAGTCTGAATTCAAATATGTAAATAAAATTTTCGAATTTGATGACCGTCTGGCGAAAGAAATTATGATTCCTCGTACCGAAGTTGTCAGCTTCCCGTATGATATTACTATTGAGGAAATGCTGAAGGTAACAAAGGTAGAGAAATATACACGTTATCCAATTGAAGATGGCGACAAAGACAACATTATCGGTGTTCTTAACATTAAAGAGGTTCTCACTGCCTGCATTAGCGGTGAGTGCTCTACAAGCGATACGATCGAAAAGTTTGTAAATCCGATTATTCATGTGATTGAAACGGTTCCTGTTCATGATTTACTGCTCAAAATGCAGCGTGAACGTGTACACATGGCCATTTTATCAGATGAATATGGTGGTACAGCAGGTCTTGTCACTGTTGAAGACATCCTTGAAGAAATCGTTGGTGAAATTCGTGATGAGTTCGACATTGATGAAATCAACGAAGTGCGTAAACTTGGAGAAGACCATTACATCTTTGATGGCAAGGTTCTTGTTGATCAAGTCAACCTGCTATTAGGTATACAGCTTGATAATGAAGAGGTCGACACAATCGGCGGCTGGTTCCTTACTCAGAAATATGAAGTAGAGAAAAATGACGCCATTCGTGAACAAGGCTATGAATTTATTATTAATGAAGTCGATGGACACCATGTGGCATACATCGAAGTAAAAAAATTAAATGAACAGTTATTAGAAGCAGCTGAAGAAGGCGCTTCTTAAGAAAAAAACGACCCTTGCCTAAGCAAGCGGTCGTTTTTCTTATGCCTTTTCCATTAATTGAGCTTCTAGCTCTTTGATTCTTGTGTTTAATACTTCTGTCATGGCACCTAATCTTTCTTTTGGCGGCAGATGGTCAAATTCAGACAGCTCAATCGGTTCACCGATGATTAAGCGCATTTTCCCTTTTTTGAAAAGGCTTTTCGCATTTGAAGGTCCTTTGTATGCGGCTGGAACAATTGGCGCTTTACCGAGCTGTGCAATGGTAACCGCCCCTCTTTTTAAAGGAACATCCTCTGTTGTACGTGTGCCGCTTGGAAAAATCCCAACGATCTTTCCCTCTTTTAATAATTTAATGGGCGTTTTAATACTGCTTGGCCCAGGATTCTCTCGATCAACTGGAAAGGCATGAATCTTTTTTAAAAATCCACCGATCCATTTATTTGCAAACAATTCTTTTTTCGCCATGTAGTGGATCTCAAACGGAAGAATTCCTGCGCCTAATGCAAGAACATCCACAAAACCCTCATGTGTACAAGCAATGACAAAACCCCGATCAGTTGGCAGATTCTCTTTTTGATATACTTTGATTCCACCTCGGAGACCAAATAATAGTTTGACGGTATAGCCTGAAAATTTATACATAGTGCACTTCCTTTGTTTGAAGAATGAAGGATTTGTCTCTATTATAACAAATTTTTTATTACCTGGTACTAAAAATTTGTACACAGTCCACTCCTCCCTATTTTTTTCGTTTAAAAATGAACGTTCTGACTGTATTCAAGCACAAGGTTTTAGGGGAGAATAGAATAGGAATTGTGTCCAATTTTGTCGTTTTTCGATGTTTTTTCCTGATTTGTTCTATTGAAAATACTTTATAAATGATGCAAATTTCGCTATGATAAGGAGAAATGATTTTGATTCGGCGAAAGAAATGAGTAATGTACGGTAATGAGAAGTTTCGTGCAACTTTATGCCTTTCTTATGCGTGTATAACATAGAGGGGAGAAAAATCAGTGACGATCGATGAAATTTATCAAATGTATATGAACGATGTTTACAGGTTTCTGCTCTCCATGACAAAAGACAAACATTTGGCAGAAGACTTATTGCAGGAAACCTTTATGCGTGCGTATATACATATTCATTCCTACGACCATAGCAAAGTGAAACCTTGGTTATTTCAGGTGGCACGAAATGCTTTTATTGATTATGTCAGGAAACATAAAAAAGAAGTGACCATATCGGATGACCTCATTGGCGGTCTTTTACAAACATCTGTACAAAGCCCTGCTGAACAGGTTGAAATAAAGGAAGTCCTTACCATGTATTTAGAGCAGCTTCCAGATAACTACAAGGAAGCGTTGACATTGTATTATTTAAAAGAACTAAATTACAAGGAAGCATCCAAGGTCATGAATATTACTGAAGCAAATTTCAAAAGTGTTTTATTTCGTGCAAGGCAGCGCCTAAAAGCACTTTACAACAGAGGTGTTAATGATGAATGAAGAGTTTAACAAGCGATGGGAAAAATATAATAATGGTGAGATGAATGAGGAAGAAATGATAGCGTTTGAAGAAGAGCTGGAAGAAAACGAAAAACGCTTAAGCCAGGAACTGAACGACTCGGATTGGACAGACTTTTCCATCAGTCCTGAGAAGCAAAAAGCCATTTTACAATACGGAAAAAGAAAGTCATATTTACGTATTTCCGTACTTGCTGTCATATCGACACTCATTATTTTACCGCTTTGTACATTAGGAAGTTATTTATACTACGGCGTTGGCGGAGCCGAGAGCAAAGGCAATCACTTCATGGAAACAGCCGCTGTCACCGTCGCTTTGACCAAACCAAACGTGGCCATTGATATGAAGGATTTAAAAGGTCAGGTCAAACTTTTTGGGATGAACACTGAATTGAAGCTGCAAAAGCAAATTGGCAATAAAACAGAAGCTATTGGCAGTGAACAAATCGAGATGTTTTTCGATAAATTAAAGCAGCCTACTATCTCTTATTATGGTGACAGCGCACGCGAAACGGAGGGTTTCTTTACCCATCCTTCGTCGCAGGCAGATGCCTCAAAAAAACAAACACTCACTACGTTAGACAAGCTTCCTGAAGGAACAGTAAGTGAAGTGTATGTATCCTATGATAGAGCTTACACACCAAAGGATATTTATTCCTTTGCTAAAAAATACGATATGAAAGTGCTGTGGAATGCGATTAAAACAGAGGATTCATTAAGTGGAAATCAGCGGCCAATCGGCTTTCCTGGGAAGGACTCTGAATTTTTAAAAGAGCTTCAGCACACATCAAAAACTGAGGTAGATCAATTCAAAGATGCCCTTGCTTATGTTAATCAGCACCCGACATGGGCAACAACGATCTCTGGCAGACCTGATCTTGACCTGTCTAATCGTATACGCTATATCGATCAAAATGGCGTCACGGTTTATGGCTCTGTGGTCACTGGGCCTTCAAAAGAAATTGAGAAATTTGTAAAGACAAAACGCATTAAAACGGCAAAAGTGAGCGAGGTGGAATTATGGAATTGGTAAGAATTTTTAAAGAGCATAATGTATTTGGCTGGATTTCTGTCGGCACAGCGATATTATCCCTGCTCATGCTAAACCTCGCCATTATCAGCAACGTGACATTTTATTCTTTTCAAATGCTTCCTTTTGCAATGGCCGCAGTTCCATTTGGCATTATTGAACTGTTCATTAAAAAAGGCCGTACGGGTCCAGGTTTCCTCGGTGTCGTACTGAATATCTTTGTCATTGTTTGTGTCTATGCCATCGTATCAATCGATGTCGATCTTCAATTAGGTTTTTAATCAGCACCAAAAGCAAAAGCCCGTGTTACTTGACTAATGCCAAGCACGGGCTTTTTTCATTTACTTTTTATTCAATTCTGAATGCTTTCTTGAATATAAGAAATACACAACCAGTCCAATAGCAAGCCAGATTAAGAAACGAACAAAGGTGATTGCACCAAGCTTATAAATGAGCAATCCGCAAGATAGAATAGCTAAGATCGGAATAAGCGGAACTGCTGGGCATCTGAAAGCTCGTGGTAAGTCCGGCTGCGTTTTTCTCATCACAATGACCGCCACTGAAATCAAAATGAATGCTGAAAGTGTCCCGATGTTCACTAGGCTTGCCAGCTCATCAAGTGGAATAAATCCACCCATTAATGCTGACAATGTACCGAAGAACAGTGTATTGATGTAAGGAGTTTTATGCTTTGGGTGAACTTTTGATAATACCTTTGGCACCAAACCATCACGAGACATAGCAAACATCACGCGTGTCTGGCCGTACAGCATGACAAGCATGACGGTTGTCATCCCTAGAATCGCTCCGACATCCACAATACCAGCCACCCAGTTTTGTCCGGCTACTTGTAAAACGAGAGACACTGGATGTGATACTCCTTCAAAATTCATGAAAGGAACAATGCCCGTCATAATCGCACTGACAACGACATAAAGCAGTGTACAAATCAATAAGGAAGTAATAATCCCTCTAGGCAGGTTGCGTGATGGATTTTTTGTCTCCTCTGCCGCAGAAGCAACTGCATCAAACCCGATAAATGCAAAGAATACTAGGGCTGCTGCACTTAAGACCCCTGATGTCCCAAATGGTACGAATGGTGTCCAGTTTTCAGGTTTTACATATTTCACAGCGACTAAAATAAAGAGCAGAATCACTGCAATTTTCATAATAACCATAATGTTATTTACTCGTTTTGATTCTTTAATACCAAAGTACAGCAGGAAGGTGATGACCATTAAAATAATAAATGCTGGAAGATTAAAATATGTCACTTGCCCCTTTAAACCACCTGGAGCTGCCGTTAACTCAACTGGTATATGAATCCCTATCCCATTTAAAAAAGACACAAAATAGCCTGACCAGCCCGCTGAAACGGCACTAGCGGCCAGCATATATTCTAATATTAAATCCCATCCAATGATGAATGCTAGAAATTCCCCCATTGATGCGTACGTAAATGTATACACAGACCCTGATACAGGCACTGTGGAAGCAAATTCCGCATATGACAGTGCTGCAAACAAACAAGCAAGACCTGCGATGACAAATGATAGCACAAGTCCTGGCCCCGCAGTGACGGCTCCTGTACCTGTTAGAACAAATATCCCTGTTCCGATAATGGCTCCAATGCCCAGCATGGTTAAATCAAATGAACCCAATTCCTTTTTTAATGCTTTTTCCCCTTGTGTTGCCGCAATGAGCTCTGAAATGCTCTTTTTTCTAAACAACGAATTGCTCATACCATCACTCCCAAAACTTAGTATCAGTCTAAAGACGCCACATTCGTATAATTCACAATATTTTCTGAATATTTAGATTAAATTTAGCACAATAAATTGGTGGCGTAAAATTATTATATATGAAAATTAAAAAATGAAAACACTTTTTTAAAAAATAGAGTGAAAATTCTTATATATCAACGAAAATATTGTCAATAAAACGGTTAGATTTTCTTCAATCCTTATTCAATTGATAGTTTGTCTCCCTCTATTTATTATACAACATGGAAGATTATATTTTTTTCATATACTTATTATTCAACAAAAATAAGACCCTTTTTTAAAAGCGGGTCCACAATTATGTTATTTTAAAGCCTTTAGACTGATAGTGATCTATGAGAAAAAGACCAGTTCTGCGGCATAAATGATATATAAAAAAAGAGACGGCTTCATAGCAGTCTCTTAAAATGAATTAGTTTACAAATGTTTTCGCTCCAAGATAAATAGGCTTCCAATAGCTTGATGTCATATCACTGATCGTTACACCGTCAGAAGCAGCATGGATAAACTTATTGTTCCCAAGGTAGACACCCATGTGAGATGGACCCGATTTATACGTTGTAAAGAAGACAAAATCTCCAACCTTTGGTTTGGACACACTTTTCATCGATCCCCAGAAACCTTCAGTTGTTTGTCTTGAAATCTTTTTTTGTTTGTTAATGATATACCACATAAATCCGCTGCAATCAAAGCCCTTCGGTGTCGTTCCACCCCATCTATATGGAGTACCATTTTGCGCTTTAGCATCTGCTATGAGTTTAGACGTGTTTAAGGAAGAAGTAGAGACTGTTTTTTCTTTCACAGGTTTCGTCTTTACTTTAGACGTCTTTTTCACCTTTAGCTTTTGCCCGATTTTAATGAGGTCTGTTTTAAGTTTATTTAACGATTTCAACTCTTTCACAGTCATCCCGTATTTTTTGCCAATCTTAGATAATGTATCACCTTTGACAACTTTATGAGTGGCAGTTGCTGAAGCCGTTTTTACTTTTGTTGTTGTTTTTGATGTCTTCACTGCTTTTTTCGAAGAAGTGCCATTCACTTTTAAGGTTTGTCCAACATAAATCACGTTAGATTTCAGCTTATTGTCTGATTTAATTTTGCTCACGCTTGTTTTGTATCTTTTCGCTAGAACAGAAAGAGAGTCACCTTTTTGAACTTTTACTGATTGTGCTGAGGCAGCTCCGGCAAATAATGTCGTCCCAAGTAGAACTGCACTTGCAGCTGTGATCAATTGTTTTTTCATTTGTTCCTCCTGTATGTATCTATCTGATCCGAATTTTTATCTACTCCCTATTATAAGGATCAAATACCAGAAGAAATAGTCTTGACTTCCTACGACATTATGCTTATTAATTCGGCAAAATTTATTTTTTTTTAGGGTTCTTTTTATTTCATTTTTATTACACAATCATGACAAAAGAATCGCATCTTGTCATGGATAAATGATACATTCATTTCTCTTTTTGGTTCATTCTATGTAAAGTGGACCTTTACAATTTTAAAGTGAACTTTACGGTGCTGTAAAAAGGAATCCACACTTCTGCTCTACCATTGTAAACGTAAGAGCGATACATAAACAATGAGGAGGCAAAATGAATGAGTGTGTTGAAAAGCTCGAAAACGAAAATCGCTGCAGTGGCAGCAGCATCTGTGCTATCGATTGGCATTTTTTCAGGGATTGAATTTGGACAAGCTGACAAAGCTGAGGCTAAAAAGAAGCCGAAAAACGACGTGCAAAATGTGATCGTGCTGATTGGAGATGGCATGGGAACACCTTATCTTTCAACTTACCGCTCATTTAAACACAACGGAGACCTTTCAAAGCAAACAGCGTTTGACCCTTACCTCACTGGCATGCATAAAACATACCCTGACGACTCTAAAAGTAACATTACCGATTCAGCAGCAGCTGGTACAGCCATGGCCACTGGTAAAAAGACATACAACAATGCCATTGGTGTAAATACAAACGGCAAAAAACTAAAAACCGTTTTAGAAGAAGCCAAACGAAAAGGAAAATCGACGGGTCTTGTCGTGACATCTGAATTAACAAATGCTACGCCTGCTGCGTATGCCGCTCATGATGTGTCTAGGAAAAACACTGCAGCCATCGCTGATGACTTCTTCGATGAGAAAATCGGAAAACAGCATACAGTCGATGTCATGCTTGGCGGAGGACTTGTCGACTTTGTCCGAAAGGATCGTGATCTGACGAAGGAATTCAGACAAGCCGGTTATGATTATGTCACCAATAAAGCTGCCTTACAAAAAAACAAAAATGAAAAAGTGTTAGGCATTTTTGCTGATGGAGGTCTCGATAAAGCCATTGATCGTGATAAAGCGACCCCTTCCCTGCAAGACATGACATCCTCAGCCATCAAACAGCTGTCTAAAAACAAAAAAGGATTTTTCCTTATGGTCGAAGGCAGTCAAATTGACTGGGCAGGACATGATCATGATATTGTCAGTGCAATGAGCGAAATGAAGGATTTTGAAAAAGCATTTGAAGAAGCGATTCGTTTTGCGAAAAAGGATAAAAACACGTTAGTCATCACGACCGCAGATCATTCAACTGGCGGACTTTCCTTCGGAGCAGACGGTTCAGGCAGCTGGGATTACAAACCGGTAAAAGCAGCGAAAAAAACGCCTGACTTTATCGCAAACAAAATTGTCAGCGGCATGCCTGTCGAGTCAGCCCTGAAACAATATATCAATTTTGATTTCACAAAAGAAGAAATAGCATCTATTCAAAAGGCCGCTGAAACAAAGGATACTGTTAAAATTGATGATGCGATTGAAGAAGTGATCAATACAAGATCCCATACAGGCTGGACAACATCTGGTCATACCGGTGATGAAGTTCCATTCTTTGCGTATGGCCCAACAAGCCAGCAGCTAAAAGGTCTGATGGAAAATACCGATCAAGCAAAACACATTTTCAAACTGCTGAAAAACCAATAAAATGGACAAAAAAGATGTCTGCTAAGAGACATCTTTTTTGGTCTTTTTCATGCAAGATATTTCCTATGAACCCCTTTTCCATCATAAGAAAACATCACTTCTTTTCCTTCAAGAACTGACTCGATATGCACACTTCTTCCCCACAGCTGATATAAATACGGAAGGACTTTTTCTAAGTATTTCAGATCAAGTTCAATGCCTTCATACCAATGCTTGATATAAAGTTCGTTATTTTTTAAATAGTCGCCATCGATCACGGTCAAATACGGAAAGCCGCCATTCACTCTCATACTGACTAACTGATCACGAACCGCCTTCCATTCTTTATCAATGACTTTATAGTCTCTCCCCTGCTTTTGAAACAAGTACAAGTCTTCTCTCATCACAAGGTCTTTCGTTAAGTAGTTTCGAATAAAGGAAATATCAGACTCAATTTCTCTGACTTCAAACATTTTGCTGCGGCCAGATCCTTCTGTGACCCCTGCTTTTTTTAATTCTTCACATGGGTTGTTATAGCGTTCTTCAATATCTTCAAAAATTTTCAGCCCTAAATAGTAAGGATTGATGCCTGTTTTAGATGGCTGCACCACACCTGCATTTAATTTCGCAAACTCTATCGATTCACTTGAATCCAAGTCAAGCTCTCGCATAATCCGCTGGTGCCAATACGATGCCCAGCCTTCATTCATAATCTTTGTTTCCAGCTGCGGCCAAAAATAGAGCATTTCTTCTCTCAGCATGGTAAGGACATCCCGCTGCCACGGCTCCAGCTCGCGGGAATGCGCCTCAATAAAGAGTAAAAGATCCTTTTCCGGCTTTGGCGGAAATTGCTTAACGGTTTTCTTTTTCTCACGCGTTTTCGGCTCATCCATTCCCCACAAATCATCATAAGGCGTTTGACGTTTTGGTTTATCATCTTCACTTTCTTCATCGTCCATATTCCAGCTTAATTTTGATCGAACAAGAGACGGATCAATATGCTCTTGGATAGCCAATACGGCATCTAAAAAGGACTCGACTTCTTTTGTTCCATGGATATGCTCATATTCTTTGATCCGCTCTGCCGCTGCTGACATGCTTTCGACCATATCTCGTTTTGTGTTTTGGAAACGGCAATTATTTTTGAAGAAATCACAGTGTGCCAATACATGAGCCACAATTAATTTATTTTGAACAAGCGTATTGTTATCAAGTAGAAAGGCGTAGCAAGGATTTGAATTGATGACAAGTTCATAAATTTTGCTTAACCCTAAATCATAATGAAGCTTCATTTTATGAAATTGCTTCCCAAAGCTCCAGTGGCTGAATCGTGTTGGCATTCCATATGCACCGAACGTATAAATAATTTCCGCGGGACAGATTTCATACCTCATCGGATAAAAATCTAGACCAAATCCTTCTGCAATCTCTGTAATTTCATCAATCGCTCTTTGTAAAAGACGTTTTTCAGATACGCTCAAGGAAACCATCCCTCCTCATCGGACTTATCCCTACTATATGAGCGTATGTAAAAAAACATGATGTTCCGCCAATCGTTTAGACGACTTCTATTTCTTTCGTGGATTGCCCGCCGAATGCTTCGAAATGAATATGGTGTGCTGGAATTCCCAGCTCTTTTAGATGATGAATGATCTCCTGTGTAAACACCGGGGAACCGCATAGATAAAATTGGCCTTTCCCCTCTCCGATCACCGATTGAAGAAATGGACGGTCAATGCGGGAAGCCGCTTTCTCAACAAGTTCACCCTTTCCAGACTGCGCAAATTGTTCGTTACATAGGATGATGCGTCCATAGGAAGCTGAAGCTAGAACGCGTTCAAACTCATTTTCAAAAGCGTTTACATCCTCTAATCGATCTGCATGAATCATCGTGAATGTCTGGCTGTTTTGTGCGGCAGTTTTCACTAAACTAATCATTGGTGTGACACCAGACCCAGCACTGATAAAATAAACAGGCTCTTTTGTGTCTCCCTGCAAGCAGAACATTCCCTGCGGCATACTCACTTTTAAAACGTCCCCTTCTTCCATTTCATCATGCAAAAATGTAGACACATGACCGTCACGCTTCACAGTAATACGGTAATAAGATGGATGATGCTCGTCTGATAAGCTGTATTGTCTGCTGCACATATAGGCTTCTCCTGGCATATCTGCCTGAACCGTAATGTATTGGCCTGCTTTATACATTGGCAGCTCTGATTCATCTTCTGGTACTAAATAAAAAGAGATAAGCGATGGAGATTCTTGCTTCTTTTTCTTAATCACAAACGGCTTCACATCTGCCCATCCGCCTGTCTGTTTCACATTTTCATCCATCATTTCTGCTTCTATGGTTATGAAAATATTCGCAATGATGTCATATGCAGCTTTCCAAGCTAATAAAGTGGCATCTTCTTCTCTTAAGCCAAACACCTCTTTCATCGCTTCAATCAGGTGATAGCCAACAATTGGGTATTGTTCTTTTTTGACCATGACACTGACATGCTTATGGGCAATTTGTTTGACCGCAGGAAGTAATTCCTCTAACCGATCAATGTGCAGTGCAGCTTGATATAGTGTCGCAGCAAGTGCTTCTGGCTGACTTCCGTTCATCAGATTTGTTTTATTAAATTGATTGAGCAGCTCCGGGTGCTGGCGAATCATATTTTGATAAAAAACAGTGACAAGTTTGGTTCCCTCGGCTTTTAGTAGAGGGGCTGATTGCTTTATGGCATTCATTTGATCTTTAGATAACATCGTCATTCCTTCTTTCAAAAGAAGTATTTTAAATACATCTTTATCTTAATAGATGACAGTCTCTAAAAGCAATATTTATAATACATGTTTTAAATGTTGTCACATTTTACACTTTCTCGAACAGTTTTTGTCTAAAATGTGTTACGATGATACAAAACTCTATTAGGTTTAGAGGTCGTCAAAATGAAACTTACGAATTACACAGATTTCTCATTAAGGGTACTCATTTATTTAGCTTCGAGAGAAAATAATGAACTGTCAAATATTCAGCAGATCGCCGATGTTTATGGCATTTCTAAAAATCATCTGACGAAGGTGATTTATCATCTTGGAAAACGCGGGTATGTGGAAACGATTCGCGGAAGAAATGGCGGGATCAGGCTTGGAAAAAGCCCAGAAAGCATTAATATTGGAGAGGTTGTCCGTTATACAGAGGATGATTTAGTCATGGTTGAATGCTTTGATCCAAAGAAAAACAGCTGCATCATCTCCCCAATTTGTTCATTAAAGCATGTACTTCATGAAGCACTCACTGCTTATTTAAGCGTTCTAGACCGATACACACTAAACGATTTAACACAAAACAAAGATGCTCTTAGAGAGCTCCTGCTTTAAGACGAAAGAATTTATTCTTTCGTCTTTTTCTTTACCTTCTTGTAATAATAATTTATTTAAAATTATTATAAATAAATATTGACTATCATGTTTGATTCAATATAATTAGGGTATATAGATTGCTAGAAAACACTTTTTTGTTTACAGGAGGAGAAAAGAATGACAAATTCAAATCATAAAAATTTGACAACGAACCAAGGCGTGCCTGTTGGCGATAACCAAAACTCAAGAACAGCTGGTCACCGCGGACCTACCTTTCTTGATGATTACCATTTGATTGAAAAACTTGCACACTTTGATCGTGAACGTATTCCAGAGCGCGTCGTTCATGCAAGAGGCGCCGGCGCTTACGGTGTGTTTGAAGTAGAAAACAGCATGGAGAAACATACAAAGGCAGCCTTCTTAAGTGAAGAAGGAAAACAAACAGACGTTTTTGTTCGCTTCTCCACCGTTATTCATCCGAAAGGTTCACCTGAAACATTGCGTGACCCGCGCGGATTTGCTGTCAAATTTTATACAGAAGAAGGCAACTATGATCTCGTTGGTAACAACTTGCCGATCTTCTTTATTCGTGATGCATTGAAATTCCCTGATATGGTTCACTCTCTCAAGCCAGATCCTGTAACCAATATTCAAGATCCTGACCGTTATTGGGATTTTATGACCTTAACACCTGAATCCACTCATATGCTCACATGGCTTTTCTCTGACGAAGGAATCCCTGCAAGCTACGCTGAAATGCGCGGTTCTGGTGTGCATACATTTAGATGGGTGAACAAATACGGCGAAGCAAAATATGTGAAATATCACTGGAGACCTTCTGAGGGTATTCGCAACTTATCTATGGAAGAAGCAGCGGAAATTCAAGCAAATGATTTCCAGCATGCGACAAGAGATTTATATGACCGCATTGAAAAAGGCAACTTCCCAGCATGGGACTTATATGTTCAGCTTATGCCGCTTAGCGATTATGATGACCTTGATTATGATCCATGTGACCCAACAAAAACGTGGAACGAGGAAGATTACCCGCTTCAAAAAGTAGGACGTATGACACTCAACCGCAATCCTGATAACTTCTTTGCTGAAACAGAACAGTCTGCTTTCACGCCAAGTGCATTTGTTCCAGGAATTGAGGCATCTGAAGATAAACTGCTTCAAGGCCGTCTGTTCTCATATCCTGATACGCAGCGCCACCGTCTTGGTGCGAACTACATGCGCATTCCGGTTAACTGCCCTTATGCACCTGTACACAATAACCAGCAGGATGGCTTTATGACAACGACTCGTCCAAGCGGTCATATTAACTATGAACCAAACCGTTATGCCGATCAGCCAAAAGAAAACCCTCACTACAAAGAAAGTGAGCCAGTTCTTCACGGTGACCGTATGGTGAGACAAAAAATTGAAAAACCGAACGATTTCAAACAAGCTGGAGAAAAATATCGAAGCTACTCTGAAGAAGAGAAACAAGCATTGATTAAAAACCTAACAGCTGATTTGAAAGATGTTAATGACAAAACAAAATTACTTGCAATCTGCAACTTCTATCGTGCCGATGAAGATTACGGCCAGCGTTTAGCAGATTCACTTGGAGTGGATATTCGCGCTTATCTTCAAGGTAGCATGAAGTAATTCCATTTTGAAAAAAATTGTTGGACAAAGGGCTAAAATGATCTTTATTTTAGCCCTTTGTCTTTTTTGACTGAAGCCCTCAAGCATCTTTTACAAAAAAAGGTGCTTCTTTATAGCCGAAACACGTTAATACTAATCAAATGACCGGTTACCGGATGAAAATAAATTTCTGCATGTGCGGCAAAGCGAGTTGATCCTTCCTTTACAGTGACGCGAAACACATCTTTTGTCTGCTCATCATTCACTTCTGTCCGGCCAATGTAATGATAATCATTGAAAGCGGCACCTTTATATTCATCTTTAAACGCTGTGTACGCAAGTCTTTCCCAATTTTCAAACGGCTGCACCGCTGCTTTTGATGCAGGATGAATCATCAAACTGCCAAGCAAAACGATTCCTGCTGCAATAAGCATCCACCATTTCGGCTGCATGATATCATTGAACTCACTTTCATATATGTTTTGTTTAGGTTTAGCTGGCTGGTCCTTTTTCATACATGAAGCAATTATTCAGCCTATAATTCCCGGTACACGATTGATGCGGACACCAACTTTTCCCCTGAAATAGTCGATATGATCCGAGCAAACTAATGAGGACTTCTCAAGGGAAAGGAGAAGGTTTAATGAATGTGGCGGATTATGATAAAGCACTTTATTATACGCATCGCTCGCAATGGGATAATTTACTTATCCTTATGGTACGTACGCAAGATGATTTGCTCTCGAAACGTATTGAGCATTTCTTACATGCGTATCAATTTAACCGGAACGATGCAGATGTTGAAAAATGTTTATATGGACTCCTGCAGTACATTGACCATGCTTCAGAGGCTGCTGCTGCTGAAGTTTATTCACAACCGATGTACACATAAAGAAAAAGGGCTAAAATGAATTTTTTTAGCCCTTCCCTTTTACATACAATTAGCAGTGCGCTGTGATGGGAAACATAAAGTGGCTGACATGAAATAGACGGGAGCGTTAGAGATAATCCTAACGAAAATCACTTACTAATTCATATGCCTCCACCTGATCCCCTCCCATTTTACATTCACCTTTGATTGACCAGCTCATCACCTCCTTTAAAATAAAAAAAGACTTGATGAGCATACTCTCATCAAGTCTTTTTTGTTTTTCTATTAGAAACGTCAAATAACCAACATCTATGCTCTTTTTTATTCAATTCATTGAATTGAATATGCGCTTAAAAGTTTTAGCATAACGACTAAATTCTTTTCTGTCATAGCAGCTCTTTCGGCTGATTTTTTTGATAATCCACTGCATACAGAGCCGCTTGGGTTCGATCTGCCAGCTCTAATTTTGATAATACATGAGATACGTGCGTTTTGACAGTTTTTTCAGAAATAAACAGCGATGAGGCAATTTCTTTGTTGCTTTTGCCTTTTGCAATCTCAAATAAGACATCTCGCTCTCTATTGGTGAGCTCTTTCATCAATGCCCATTTCTGCTCTTTTGGCTCTGTCAGATGCTGCACGAGAAAGGTCGTGATATGACCATCTAACTGATAGGTGCCATTTTGAACTTCAATCATGGTCGAAAGCAGCTTTTCTGGTGCTACATCCTTTAATTGATAGGCTTTCGCCCCTGCTTGAATGGCGGGAATGACATAATCTTTATCCGCATAGCTTGTCAGGATCACAATGCGGGTGTCCGGCATTTCCAGCGTCATTTGTTTCGTTGCCTCAATGCCATTCATTACAGGCATAGACAAATCCATTAAGACAATGTCAGGCTGAGTTTCTCTGACAACCTCTAATGCCTCTTGTCCATTGGACGCCTCACCAACGATGTCCACATCAGGCTGTGTCTGTAAGAAAAACACAAGCCCTTTTCTCACAATATGATGATCATCTGCAATGACAACTCTCATGACGATCCCTTCCTTTCTTGTGAAAATGGCACTTTTACATGAATCGTAGTTCCTTTACCTAACTCTGAATGGAGACAAAATGTACCACCTGCTCTTCGGATGCGGTCAGACATCCCTTTCAGCCCAAGTGAAGGAAGGCTCATCTGCTCGTCATATTGAAAACCTTTTCCGTGATCAATAATTTTCATCTCCAACGTGTCTTTTGATTGTTCAAGCTTGACCTCGACTTCTTCTACTTCCGCATGTTTTTGACAGTTATTCAGCGCTTCTTGACATACCCGAAACAAAGTTTCATTGTGAGAATGATCCATTTCTATACAGCCTGATAAAGATAAAGTGCAGCGTAATCCTAAAAGCTGTGCATACTCTTCAATTGCTGTCGTAAACCCTTTTTCAAGGCCTCTTGGTCTCAGCTGCCAAATGAGTGACCGCATTTCAATCAGAGCGTCTTGTGACAAATGCTGAATAAAATCAATCATTTCCCCTAGATTCTGATCGCTTGTCATTTGCCGTGCAGCCTTAGCAGTCAGACTCACAGAGAACAACATTTGGTTGACAGAATCATGCAAGTCCTGTGCGAGCCGGTTTCTTTCTTCTAGAAGTGCGTGCTGCTGTTCATTTTGCACAAGCTTCATCCGCTGAATGGCGGTGCCAATTTGAAGTGCAATGCTTTCAAGCAAATTCAGCTCTTCTTGCGTAAACGTGACTTTTCCTTTTGCCGCCACATTTAATAAACCGAATGTACGCTTACACGCTTTTAACGGTACGGTCGCATGATGAGTAATTCCTTCTGTATCCCCGAGCTTTTCTTCAATCGCCGTTTCAATCCGTTTGCAATTAATAATATTGGTGGCTGATTGCAGTGAACCTTTTGTGTATCGATTGATGCAATAACAATCATTTTGACACATGAGCTGCTTTTGATGTTTTGCAAGTGCTTCAGGTAAGGAAACCTCTGCCATCAGTTCATATGACCCGTCTTTTTCTATAAAATAAATCCATGCTGAATGAAAGCCTGTGACATCCATCAGCATATGGAGCACTTCATGGAGCGTTTCTTTCATTTCCATGCCTTCATTAAGCTTTTCAGCAATTTCTTTTAACGTTTTTAATGTTTCAACCTTCTCTTGATATTCTCCCATACTGTTTACCCCCGGCATTTGCAGCCTTTACTTATCATTACGCTCATTATACCATGGGCCCCTTTGTCGCTCTTTCTCCAAAAGAATGATTTCTTCTCATCCTTTTGGCTGAGAAAAAAGCCATCATGTATTCATACACGATGGCCTTGTCTTTCGTTATTTCGCTGTTTCTTCCACAATATCATAAACGATTTTCATCACTTCTTCTGACAAATGCTTTAGCTTTTCTTCACTATCTGTTAAAGACGTACCTTTGACTGCAATATAAAATTTCACTTTAGGCTCAGTGCCGGAAGGTCTTAAGCAGAACCACGAACCATCCTCAAGGAAATATTTCAGCACATTTGATGCTGGCAGGTGAATGGTTTCCTCTTTCTTTTCAGCCACAAGTTGTCTTTGACTTGATTGGTAATCCTCAATCACTGTGATGCGCTGCCCTGCGATGGCATCTGGCGGATTTGTTCTAAAGGTATGAAGGATCGCTGAAATCTGCTCTGCTCCTTCTTTTCCTTTTAAGGTTAACGACTTTAACCCTTCCCGGTAAAATCCAAACTGCTTGAAAATATCGACAAGCGCATCGTACAAGGACTTGCCCTGCTTTTTATAGAAAGCAGCGACTTCAACGGCTAAAAGTGCCGCTTGCACCGCATCTTTATCTCGGGCAAAGTCACCGATTAAATAGCCATAGCTCTCTTCATAACCGAATTGAAACGTGTATTCTCCGCTCTTTTCAAACTGCTTAATTTTTTCTCCAATAAATTTAAAGCCTGTGAGTGTGTCTATCGTGTCGGCACCAAAAGCTGATGCTACAGCGCGCCCAAGCTCACTTGTAACAATGGTTTTCATCACAACGGGACGAGGCGGCAATTGACCCAGCTTTTGTTTTTCAGACAATAAATAATGGAGCAGCAGGGCGCCTGTTTGGTTGCCTGTTAAGACGGTAAATTCTCCTTCGTGATCTCTGACCGCAATGCCTAACCTGTCAGCATCTGGGTCTGTGGCAATGAGGATATCGGCATTTTGTTTTTCACCAAGCTTGATGGCGTACTCAAATGCTGCATGCTCCTCTGGATTCGGAGAGGTCACTGTTGAGAATTGTGGATCTGGTTTTTCCTGCTCAGGCACAACAGTGACATGCTGATAACCTAGAGCCTGAAGCCCGTTTCTGACAGGGTGATTGGCTGTCCCATGAAGCGGAGTAAACACAACTTTGACATCGACCTCATGTGCCAGCTCAGGGTGCACACTAATGGTTTTTAATTTTTCAATATAAGCATGGTCGATTTCTTCTCCGATTATTTTGATCAGCCCTTGCTGTTTCAACGTTTCTTCAGAATCAACTGAAATCGACAGTTCATTTTCAATTGCATCTACTTCTTGAATGACTTGATCTGCTTCAAATAGAGGCAGCTGCCCGCCATCTTCACCATACACTTTATAGCCATTATATTCTGGTGGATTATGACTTGCTGTCACGACGATTCCAGCAAATGCATGCAGCTCACGAACCGCAAAGGAGAGCTCTGGTGTCGGACGCAATTCATCAAATACGTACGTTTGAATGCCTTGTGAAGCAAGTGTTTTGGCTGCTTCCATCGCAAATTCAGGCGATTTATGGCGTGAATCATATGCAATGGCGACGCCTCTTTTTTTTGCATCCTCTCCATGTTTCGCAATATACGCAGCAAGACCTGCTGATGCTTTACGAACAGTGTACACATTCATTCGGTTCGTGCCTGCACCAATCTCACCGCGCATTCCTCCAGTGCCGAACTCAAGGTTTTTGTAGAAACAGTCTTCAAGTGCTTGGTGGTCATCTTGATGCGTCTTTAGCCATTCCTTTAGTTCAGTATCCAGGTGCTTCTCATTGATCCATCGCTCATAATTCGTCTTCCAACTCATGGTCGTCCTCCCCAGCTCTTATCATCAATAAAATAACATCTACTGTTATTCTATATGGAATCATCCTTTATGTCATGCTATATCATTAGCAGTTGGAAAAAATGCTGCACAAATAAAAAAAGCCGATACATGATCGGCTTTCAGATTGTTGACAAAGGGCTAAAATGATCTTGCTTTAACCCTTTGTCTTCTTTTTATTCAGCATCAAGCGGTACGACTGCTTCATGGAATAGTTGATCTAATTCTGTTTGATGTTTCTGTTTTGCTGCTTCATCCCAGCCAAAACGCTCTGCCATGTAGTCAACAACAGGTTGTGCGTATTTTTTTGCCCAATTGATATTAAATAATAGGCTTCCTGTTCTTCTTAAGAAGAAATCGACAGGTGTTACAGCTAGTTCTTCTTCGATCGCATAGACAAGCTCTGCCAGCACATATGCTGGAATGTTTCGTTTGTCTGCTTCCCCTTGAAGCTGCTCTACTCGTTTGTAGACACTGCTGACGTTTGAACCATATTTTTCAGCTAGTTTTTGTGCAATCGGTTCTGTTAAACCAACAGATGCTCCTTCTGCTGTTTTCGCTTGAACAAAGGCTGCCATGTTTTTAGATCCGCCTACATGGCCGCCTGAGATTGGCATATGCTTTGTTTTACATGGTCCGTAATCTTTGCCCGTTTCCTGTTTCAGTCCATCACGTACTAGATCGACAATATGCTCAGCCATTTTACGGTAGCCTGTTAATTTACCGCCAGCAATGGTGATTAAGCCTGAAGATGATGTCCACACTTCATCCTTACGAGAAATTTCTGAAGGATCTTTGCCCTCTTCATGAATGAGCGGACGAAGACCGGCCCAGTTGGATTCTACATCTTTTTCTGTAATATTGAGATCAGGGAACATGTACTGAATCGCTTGGATGACATAGTCACGATCGGCCTTTGTCATACGCGGGTGCTCCAGCTGTTTTTTGTACACTGTATCTGTTGTTCCAACGTACGTTTTGCCTTCTCTTGGAATGGCAAAGACCATACGTTTATCAGGTGTATCAAAGTAAATCGCTTGTTTTAATGGGAAGACCGATTGGTCAAATACTAAGTGAATTCCTTTTGTATGCTGTAAGTGTTTTCCTTCTTTTGAGTGGTCCTTTTCTCTCAGCTGATCTACCCATGGACCTGTCGCATTGACGATCTTCTTCGCATACACATCGTATGTTTTCTGCGTCATGACATCTTCAATGACAACACCAACCACTTTGCCTTTATCATAAATAAATTCTTTTACTTTCGCATAGTTGACCGCTTCCGCTCCGAATTTCACAGCCTCTTTCATGACTTCGATTGTGAGGCGTGCATCATCTGTACGGTATTCAACATAGTAGCCGCCGCCTTTTAAGCCGTCCTTTTTGACAAGCGGTTCTTTTTCAAGTGTTTCTTTTGCACTTAGCATGCTTCTGCGTTCGCTATGCTTTACGCCAGCTAAAAAGTCATACACTCTAAGTCCAATAGAGGTTGAAAACTTACCAAATGTCCCGCCTTTATGCATCGGAAGAAGCATCCATTCTGGCGTTGTCACATGAGGACCATTTTCGTATACAATGGCACGCTCTTTACCGACCTCTGCGACCATTTTCACTTCAAATTGTTTTAAATAACGAAGTCCGCCGTGCACTAGTTTCGTTGAGCGGCTAGACGTACCTGCTGCGAAATCCTGCATTTCTGCAAGACCGACACGCATTCCGCGTGAAGCCGCGTCAAGTGCTGTACCAGCGCCTGTTATACCCCCACCAATGATAAACACATCATATGGTTTTTTTGTCATTTCCTGCAGCA
This sequence comes from Bacillus sp. F2HM, assembly GCF_019266135.1. Taxonomy (NCBI): domain Bacteria; kingdom Bacillati; phylum Bacillota; class Bacilli; order Caryophanales; family Bacillaceae; genus Bacillus; species Bacillus sp. F2HM. The sequence continues at coordinate 56,353 of NZ_LRMO01000015.1, read as the reverse complement.
TTTGTTCTCTTTCTAAGCTAGAAAAAGTCATCTCTTGTTCCTCCCATGTTGTACGGTAAAGAAAAAGAGACCGCAAACACCCAAAGCGTATTTCTACACTTCGGTGCCTGCGGTCTCTCCAGTTCTCCAACCGTTCTATTAACTTACTTGAAGTATACCATACTTTTGGTTTATTTGAAAGCTTGAGCTGCTTTTACAGCCTTTTTCCACCCGCTGTATAACGAGTCGCGGCTGTCCTCTTCCATTTTAGGGTCAAAGCGCTTGTCAAGGTTCCATTGTTTTGCAATGTCTGAACGGTCGTTCCAGAAGCCAACTGCTATTCCCGCAAGATAGGCCGCACCGAGTGCCGTCGTTTCATTAATTTCTGGACGCTCTACTGGTACATCCAGCAAATCACTTTGGAAGCCCATTAAGAAATCATTCTTTACAGCTCCGCCATCCACACGCAACGTTTTTAATGAGATGTTTGAATCCTTTTCCATCGCATCTAAAACATCCTTCGTTTGATAAGCAAGTGATTCTAACGTTGCACGGACAAAGTGCTCTTTAGAAGTACCGCGTGTTAATCCGAATACAGCGCCTCTGACATCACTGTCCCAGTATGGTGTGCCTAGACCAACGAATGCTGGAACGACATATACGCCATCTGTTGACTCAACGCGCTTTGCATAGGCTTCGCTGTCTTTTGAGTCTTTAAACATTCTCAGTCCATCGCGCAGCCACTGAATCGCTGAACCAGCTACGAAAATACTTCCCTCTAAAGCATATTCAACTTTACCGTCAATGCCCCATGCAATTGTCGTTAATAAACCATGATCCGACTTAATTGCTTTTTCCCCTGTATTCATCAACATGAAACATCCTGTGCCATACGTGTTCTTCGCCATTCCTTCTTCAAAGCAAGCCTGACCGAATAGTGCAGACTGCTGGTCTCCCGCCGCCCCTGCAATCGGGATATTTCTGCCGAAGAAGTGATAGTCTGTTGTTTCACCATAGATATGTGAAGATGGTTTCACCTCAGGAAGCATAGAAGCAGGTACGCCAAGGATCTCAAGTAATTCTTCATCCCATTTCAGATCGTAAATGTTGAACATTAACGTTCTTGACGCGTTGGAGTAATCTGTGACGTGTGATTGACCGCCTGTCATCTTCCAAATGAGCCATGTATCAATTGTGCCAAACAGCAAGTCGCCATTTTCTGCTTTCTCACGAGCACCTTCTACATTGTCTAAAATCCATTTTACTTTTGTCCCTGAGAAATAAGCATCAATGAGAAGACCTGTTTTATTTCTAAACGTTTCATTGTGTCCTTGCGCTTTTAACTCTTCACAAATGCCAGACGTTTGTCTAGACTGCCAAACAATTGCATTATAAACGGGTGCGCCTGTATGTTTATCCCAAACAACAGCTGTCTCACGCTGGTTCGTAATTCCGATACCGGCGATTTGATCTGCTTCAATGCCTGATTCAATTAAAGCAGTTGAAATGACGGATAGAACAGAGCTCCAAATTTCATTTGCATTATGTTCTACCCAGCCTGGGTTCGGAAAATATTGATTAAATTCCTTCTGAGCTGTATGTGCAATTTTGCCTTCTTGATCAAATAAGATCGCTCTTGAGCTTGTTGTCCCTTGATCTAAAGCGAGAATATATTTTTCTTTTGCCATGGTGTTTTCCTCCCCTTACATACTTTCATTTACAGCATTTGTTTGATTTTTCGTAGAGACATAGAGTCCTAACAATACCACAACTAAAATAACGCTTACAATCCAAAAGGCTGGAGTGATGTTCGCTTTAAAGGCTGCATTGTAGAAAACACCGCCAAATGCGCCGCCTAAAATTGGACCAACGACTGGCACCCAAGCATACTTCCAATTCGATGGACCTTTACCTGGAATCGGCAGAATCGCATGTGCAATTCTCGGACCTAAATCACGTGCAGGATTGATTGCATAACCAGTTGTTCCGCCTAAAGAAAGACCAATTGCGACAATTAAGAATCCAACAATCAGCGGATTGATTCCGTCTGCGAATTTATTTGCACCAATCGCTAAGATTCCTAGAACCAATACAAATGTACCGATGACTTCACTAAGTACGTTTGCAAAAGTATGCGGAATCGCAGGACCAGTTGAGAATACACCCAGCTTTGCACCTGGATCGTCTGTTGCTTTCCAGTGCGGTAAGTAATGTAAAAAGACAATAATAGCTCCTATTAATGCGCCAAGCATTTGACCGGCAATATACATTGGTACATCAGCCCAAGGAAAACTTCCTTCAAGCGCAAGCCCAATTGTTAGTGCTGGATTCAAATGTGCTCCGCTGATTCCACCTGTTGCATAAGCTGCTATGGCTACTGCAAATCCCCATCCGAAAGCGATTACAATCCAGCCGGACTGATATGCGAGCGATTTCTTTAAATTGACTGCCGCACATACACCGCCTCCAAAAATAATGAGAAGCATTGTACCTACGACTTCACCCCAAAATGGTGTCATGAAAATTCCTCCTCTGGTTCAGTTGCCATCCCTATGAATGTGTAAAAAAAGATAAAGAAAAAAGATCCACAACAAACATACTTTACATCAGGGTCATTTGTCACCTAGTAAAGCGCTGTTGTGGATCTCCGTTTCTCCATCACATGATATTAACTTAGTGCTATAGTATCAGAGGATGAAAACGTTGTCAATCAATTTTCACATTTTATCTTTTTCACTTTTGAAACGCTTTCCAAAGGGCTGTATTCGATGTTGTCACAGCTGTAGCTCCCGCTTCAAGCGCTCTTTCCACATCTTCTTTTGTACGGATAAATCCGCCTGCAAATATTGGAATCCCAGCTCGCTCGCGCACTTCAGTAATTAAATCCGGCACAACCCCAGGCAATACTTCAATAAAATCTGGACGATGTTTTCCTACGAACTCCATGCTTTTTTCCATCGCACTTGTATCAAGTAAAAACATTCGCTGAATGGCATATACCTTCTTTTGCTTGGCTTTCACTATGACAGAAGACCTAGTAGAAATAATTCCTGCCGGCTTCATTTCCTGACAAATAAATTCCGTTCCATACTCATCATGTTTGATCCCATGAATGAGATCGACATGGACAAACATTTTTTTATGATGGGCATTCGCCTCATTCATGATGCCCTTTAGCCGGCCTAAATGCACATCAAGTAAGACCCCATATGTAAATGGACTTTTTAAAAATTCCTCAAATTGCTTCATATTGCGAACAGCAGGTAGAATGGGTTGATCATGAAAACTCATATGCCGTCTCCTTCTAAAGTGTATTGGTTCAGTCTTCTCCTAACAGTAATAGAATCTCTTCTATTTTTCAATACACCTAATGTATCCAATGCCGATTTTACCTAACAGCATCTTAATGTATGTGCTCTTCCCATAGAAAAAAGCAGAGAAATCTCTCTGCTATAACTGCGCCATACTTTCTTTTAGCGTGTTGATAATAAATGAGGCGTCTTCGTTTGTTATATTTAGCGGCGGTGCAAGCTGGGCAACGTTATTATAGCCGGCAACCGTATCACCATTTTTCCCAATGATCAGTCCGCGTTTTTTACATTCTGCAATCAATTGACCGACAACCTGTGGATCAGCCGGTTTTTTAGACTGTTGATCCTGAACAAGTTCAATACCAAACAGCAGGCCTTTCCCTCTGACATCACCGACAAATGGATGCTCTTTTAACTCTTGCAAACGTTCAAGCATGTCTTGCCCCAGCGTGTCAGACCGTTCTACTAATTTCTCGGTTTCCATGATCTCTAGGTTGGCAAGGGCAACCGCACAAGAAGCAGGGTGACCGCCAAATGTATTTACATGGCGCAGCCTGTCATACGTATCTTCCCCTGCGTAGGCTTCATAGATTTCTCGTTTCACGCACGTTGCAGAAAGAGGTAAATAGCCGCTTGTGATCCCTTTTGCCATTGTAATGATGTCCGGCTTTACATCTTCATGCATAAAACCAAACCGCTTCCCTGTCCGGCCAAAGCCGCAGATGACTTCATCCACAATGAGAAGCGCTCCATGAGCCTCACAGATGTCTTTGACCTTCTTCAAATACCCTTTTGGCGGCATTAAGATACCGCCGCCTGTAATAATCGGTTCCATAATGACCCCAGCAATGGTCTCACTTAGTTCCCACGTCATGGCTTGATCGATTGCCGCTGCACTTGCCAAAGTCTCTTGATCCTCAGGATGACGATACATATCAGGCGGTGCGACATGGATAAAGCCTTGACCTAATGGTTCATATTTATATTTACGCTGCGCCTGCCCCGTTGCAGCAAGAGCTGCTGCGGTATTACCGTGATACGACCGATACCTGGAGATGAACTTTGTTCTTGTGCTCTCTCCTTTTTGCGCATGATATTGTTTGGCGATCTTAAATGCGGCTTCATTGGCTTCAGAACCGCTGTTAGAAAAGAAGATGACATAGTCCCCGCCAAGCCATTCATTTAGCTTTTCAGCCAGCTGAATCGCTGGCACATGGCTTTGCGTCAGCGGATAGTAAGGCATTGTATTGAGCTGCTTATATGCCGCTTCTGCAAGCTCTTTTCTGCCATAACCGGCATTTACACACCAAAGACCTGACATCCCGTCTAAATAGCGATTCCCATGAATATCAGTCACCCATGCGCCTTCTGCCTTGTGAATGACCATGCTTTCATTTTCCTTGTTTGTCCCTTTCATATGATGCCAGATCAACTGATCATCTTTCGTCTGAAGATTTTGAGCCTGCTCATGTATTTTCATCTTCCCGACCCCCATGTATCCGTTTTCATCATTAAAGAAGCTTAAACCGGTTCAGCAGCACATTGCCCCTCTATTCATTATATGGCTGAAAAGGGAGGCATATGAAACTGAAACTAGGCCGCCCGTAAGAGAGAACCAACCATTACTTTCATTATAAAAAAGGGGCCGGGCCCATTACATTAGACAGATCGTCAACTGATTGAAAAGAACCGTAAGACACTCCACTCGGATGCTTAGCAAATCTAACATACCTCGTTAACGGTCATTTCCTTGCAGGAATTCATATGCAAGAATCGCAAATTCAAGCGCCTGTCGTTTCGGCGCCTGCATCATATCCTCGCCAAGCAATGCATGCAGTTTATCTAGTCTATGATAAAGGGTCTGCCTGACAATAAAGAGCTGGCTTGCAGTTTCCTTTTTAGAACCGTTTGTCTGTAAAAAGATATTCAGCGTTTGATAGAGTCTTCCGCTATTTTGCTTATCATATAAAAGCACAGGCTCCAAATACTCTTTCACCATACATTCAAGCAGTCCGCTTTCCTGCATGACAGGCATGAGACGGAGCATATGCAAATCTTGATAAAATGGGCTTTCCACCCGCTGGGGCATCACTTTCTTTAAATGCAGCATCTCTTTGGCTGCTTGAAAGCTTTTTCTCATATGCTGAAATTGCTCACAATATGGACCGATGCCAAAATTGATCACGGTTCCGCGTGGCTGCTCCCGATCATACAATTGTTTAATGTCGCTTGCAGCCTTCTCTGCACGCTCTTTCCAGTCCTCCTTTTTTCTCGTGTTCAATAAAATAAACAAGGTTTGTCCTTGATGCTCATATGGAATCAAGTGGAAACCCGCACGCTGAAAGATGGAGCGGCACGATACGAGAAAATAAAGATTTCCTGCGATTTCTTCGATTTGATGATGCTTTTGAAAGAGCATCACGACACAGCCGGTTGGCTTTTTCAATCCTTCTGTTTCTTCAAGATGCTCTAATATATCTCTTTCTGTATGCTCTTCTTGGAACCATTTTTGCAGCCATTCGTTCTCTTTTGTCTTCTTCAATTCTTCTGTATAAAGTTCTCTTAGCGTTTGCTGGGCAAGAGCATTTGCCCCTTTATCCATTACGAGCAGTTCGAATTCTGAGAGCGCGTTCGTTTGATGAATGAGCACAAGGTCTGCAAATGTCTGCTTGAGTGCAAGCACTTGTTTTTGGGTCACTTCGTATCCTTTTGGCAAGGAAGCAAACTGTAAATAATTCATGACCAGCTCTTCGGTTTGTTTGGAGGAATCACATAAAATAATTGGCTCCCCCTGAACAGGAATGAGTAAAAGAATGCCCCTTACGTGCTGATACACTTGATCCAAAATATCCATCTGCGGATGGGGAGTCAGTAAAAGCTCATTCAGCTTTGATGATAGTGCTTCTAGATCAGCCATCATTTGATACTGGCGTTCAATCATCATCGTATGGAGATGCTGTGTGATGTTGACGAATTTCACTTCTTTTGTAAACAAAATCAGCGGAAAATCTCTTTCTTCTGCATACACAATCAGTTCTTCCGGCACATCGAATCTGAGCGGAACAAATTCAATACACAAGCCTGCCGCACCAGAATCGATCAGCTGTTTTAAAAATGCTTGAAACACATCCAATTGATCATGGAAGCCTGCGGCTGTTGTTAGTATGAGCTCTCCCCCATTTAACAAATCTTCTACAGCAGGCACTTCTAACACATGAACCCATCTGACCTGCCGAAACAATCCCTTTTCTCCTGCTAACACTTTCGCATGGGCAAAATACTTTGTTTTCAACACATCACTCACTTGAAAATGAACATCTACATTCATTGATATGTCCCCCTTTATTTGCCGCCCATCCCCTATCCCAGAGGGTGCATAGATAAAATCCATAATAAAACAGGTAAAGTCACGATACTTAAAACGGTACTGAGAAATGTCGCGCTTGAGACAAACTCAGGCTTCGTTCGAAATTGTACTGCCATCAGCGTAGTATTTGCTGCTGTCGGCATAGCTGCAACTAAGATCATAATTTGTTTCACTAGATCATCTACCGGTAAAATGAGTGTAAAGCCAAATGCGATGAGTGGTGAGATAAACAGCTTCAGCAATACAGCATAAGATATATTGCGATAATCCACCTGCTTAAAAGAAATGACAGCAAGCTGCATACCTAAAATAAGCATAATCGTCGGTATGGCGGCATCTCCCACAAGCTGGACACCCGTCATCACCTCTTTAGGTAATGAAAGATCAATCAGCTGAAATAATAGACCGAGGAGTGCCCCATATGCAACCGGCATACGCAGCACTTTTTTCAGCACGACCTTTCCGTCCCCTGCATCCTCTCCGCCCTTTGCTGCATAATACATACCGATCGTACTCATGACAAGCTGCTGCAGCACCATTAAAACGATGGCAATATCTAAACCAGCTGCTCCGAAGACAAGCAGGACAACAGGCGTGCCGTAATTCCCATTGTTCATAAATGCTGACGACAGTATCATGGCACAATACATTTCCTTCGAATAACCATAGATACGAGATAAAATAAAGACACATAAAACAAGTGAAAGACAAAGTCCGACGACAAAAATAGATAGGTACACATAGTCCATCGACACTTTGTTTTGATAGAAGGTTTCAAACGCAAGAAATGGTGACATTAAATATAAAGACATTGATGAGAGTGTATGTATGTCAAAACCAATGGCCTTCTGCCCAATATACCCGATAAGAAAGATACCGAACACTGGCAGTAAGACAAGTAAAAACTCCATGCTGCACCTACTTTTCTCTAGAAGAATTTCTATTTTTTGCTTTCTCATTATCATACCACTGTTAAACAATAAAAAAGAAGCACCCTTATGAAAGGCCGCTTCTCTCCTCATCCAAATAGAACACTTCCCACAAATGACCATCAAGATCCTGAAAGCTCCAGCCATACATGAACCCATGATCCTGCTTTTCCTTAAACGGTGAGCCGCCTGCTGCCATCGCCTGCTCCACCAGCTCATCAACCTCTTTTCGTGAATCAACTCGCATAGAGACAATGACCTCTGATCCCTGCCTTGCATCCACCAATTGCTTCTCTGAAATGGTTTGAAAATGCTTATGGGTTAACAGCATGACCGTGATGGTGTCACCAATGACCAAACAAGCTGCCTGATCATTCGTCAGCTGCTCTTGAAACTCAAAACCCAGCTGCTCAAAAAAAGCCTTTGATTCCTTGACATGCTTTACCGGCAAATTGATATATAAATGTTTAGCTTGTCGTCCCATGTTCCTCTCCTTTTTGAACACATGATCTCCTTTCAGTATATTCAGATTTTGCTCCGGCATCCCTTTATCACATAAAAAAATAAGCTCTCCATCTTATGTAGGCAAAAAATGATGATGAATCTTGAACAGGTAGCAGCGCTCGTGCCTCTACTATGTCTCTTAAAAAATGTCAACAAAAAGAAGCGCCTTGTGACAGGCGCTTCTTTTCAGCGTGATAGAAAACCTTTGCAGTCTAGGAAGATCGAGCACCGGAGCGGAGCGAATGAAACATTCATGAGCACTGGAGCGCAGACCTGACACCGAATGCGAGGGTTTGTCTGCGCGCTGAAGCGCCTTGTGACAGGCGCTTCCTTTCATTATTTCTTATATTCAATATGGTACACGTCTCTTCTTCGGTCCTTGAGCTGACGTACCGTTCCATCTTGCCGCTGTCTTCTTAAAATTTCTAAATCGACATCGCCAACGACAACCATTTCTATATTCGGATTACACTCACCTACAATCCCATCTCTTGCAAATTCAAAGTCTGATGGGGCAAAGATCGCTGATTGTGCATATTGGACATCCATATTTTCGGTTTGCGGAAGGTTTCCGACTGTTCCTGAGATAACGGTATAAATCTGATTTTCAACCGCTCTAGCCTGTGCACAGTAACGCACTCTTAAATAGCCTTGGCGGTCTTCTGTACAAAACGGAGTAAAAATAATTTTCGCTCCTTTATCAGCTGCAATCCGAGCAAGCTCAGGAAATTCAATATCGTAGCAAATTTGGATCGCAATTTTACCGCAGTCTGTATCAAATACCCGAACTTGATCACCTGCTGAAATCCCCCACCATTTTCTTTCATTCGGTGTGATATGGAGCTTATATTGCTTTTCAATTGTTCCATCACGTCTAAATAAATAAGCGATATTGTAGATTTTCCCTTCCTCTTCAACGAAATGGGATCCGCCGATGATGTTAATGTTGTACTTCACAGAAAGGTCTGTGAACAAATTAATGTAATCCTCGGTATATTCTGTGATCCTTTGTACTGCAAGACTTGGGGAGCGCTCCTCTAAGTAAGACATGAGCTGCGTTGTAAAAATTTCTGGGAATACGGCAAAGTCAGCTGACGCATCTGATGCGACATCAACATAATACTCCACCTGATTCATGAATTCCTCGAAGGAATGAATTTGTTTCATCGCATATTGAATGACGCAAATACGAACTGGGAATGCCGATTTATAATATCTCTTCGATTGCGGACGATAATCGACGTTGTTCCATTCCATTAACGTCGCATATGTGCTCGATGCCTTATCATCCGGCAAGTAATTCGGATTGATCCGCATGAGGCTAAACTCATTTAACAGCTGAAAAGATAAAACAGGATCATAAATTTGGTGAAGCATGACCTGCTCCACATATTGACGAGGCGTCATTTCCTCTTGGTATTTATGATAATTCGGGATGCGTCCGCCAATGATGATGCTTTTTAAATTTAATCTTCTCGCTAAGTCTTTTCTTGCTTCATATAAACGATGGCCAATTTTCATGCGGCGGTACTCAGGACTAACCATCACTTCAATTCCGTACATATTCATCCCATCTGGATTATGGTTTGTGATGTACCCATCATCTGTGATGTCCTGCCAAGTATGACGGTCATCGTATTCATCAAAGTTAATTAATAAACTTGAACAAGAGCCAATGATTTCTCCCTCAAATTCAGCACAAAACTGACCTTCTGGGAAATGCTCAAGATGGCTTTCAAGGTGCTCTCGTTTCCAAGGGTCCATGCCCGGAAAGCATACCTCCTGCAAGGCGATGATTCGGTCAATATCTTCTTCTCGGATATTACGGATCACCATTCTTTTTTCAAACCGCGTTAAATCGAGTTTTTCTGCCATGATGTTTTTGCCCCCTTACTGATCCTCTTTTTCAAGCTGATGGAATAGCTGGAGCAATTCGATTTCAGCCATGGATTCTAATCTGACATCATATTCTTCAAACTGCAGCGTGCTCGTCACTTTGTTTGGGACGATGACGCATTTCATGCCTGCGCGTTTGGCAGCAATTGATCCATTCACTGAATCCTCAAATGCCACACAATCCTTTGGCTCTACACCTAAGCAGCTTGCGGTTTGCAAATAAAGCTCTGGATGAGGTTTGACTTCTTCCACATCATCTGACGTGCGGATACATTCAAAATAATCGAAAAGACCAATTTGCTTCAGGTGATCAGACACCCATTTATAGTCTGAGCTGGAAGCAAGTCCAATCTTGATCCCAAGCTCCTTCGCTGCCTGTAAATAAGCTTCTACGCCAGGTCGTGCTGATTCATCCTTCATTCTCTTTTGAAAACGAGAACGCCGGTCCGCTGTGAGTGCCTCATGATCGAGCGTCTTTCCTAGCTGCTTTTCTAAGTATTCAAAAGGCTTAAAGCCTGCCTGCGTCCCAATGACGTTGCCCCATACAGAAAGAGGCAGCTCCGACTCATGCTCTGCAAACATTTCTTGTAAAACTTCATATTCATGTGTTTCTGTATCTAAAATTAATCCGTCAAAATCAAATATAATCGCCTTTACCAACGAGGCCACTCCTTTTTTTACGAAAGTCTTTAATATGATACTCAATGCTATCATATCGTGAATAAAATTGACTTTCAAAGATGAATGTCTGCTAAAATCATTATGTATAAAAGGAGCCTGTACCATTTTGTCAGGCTCCTACCCGTGTTCGGTTTATTCTGCAAGAGGTCCAAGCGCTCCGATTCGTGGAGAAATAGGCAATGTTGAAAAAGAGCGGGTTTGGTATTACAGATCTTAAGGTTTCTCCGTTCCCTTAAAAATAGTATGTGCGGCAGCCTTGTAAGTTAACAAGGAAGTTCACACCAACTTTTACGCATTTTGAAGACGGCGGCTGGCAAAATCGTCTAAATCAAACGGAAAAGAAAAGCCGCATGCATTGACCTGATCACGATTTCGCTCGAATAGCTCACGATCACGCTTTGTAATATGGCGTTTAGGTTTTACAATAATGGTATGTAATAGCTGAAGTCCCGATAAAATACGAAAAGCATCGTCCATCGTTCCGTTATAAACCCCTTCAACAAAGGTCAGCGGGCGTTCTTGTTGACGCGCAGCTGGGTTTTCACCGACAGCATGGGATAGAAGATCTTCAACATCCTTTGATATTTCTTCAATTGCCTGCTCTTGCATGTCTGTCGCAGCTTTCATTATTCTCACGTGGCATCTACCTCTCTGTCGTTATTTCTCCATTCAGAATAGCACAGAAAAAAAGGCGTTCGCCAAGGTAAGTGTTTCCTATATATACCCAAAGAAAGGAACGGATATCATGAACATTAACGGACACACGCTCTCGCTAAAAGCAGGTGAGCACGATCATGACACTTCACTGAGTCAGTTTTTAAAAACAGCCGTGTCGGCCTCAAAACCGATTATCCATTTTTGGATGGAGCATCAAAAAATACGTTTAAATCAAAAGCCTGCCCATCACGCGGCAAAAGTCAGTACAGGCGATCACATCCTGATCGATTTATTTGAAACGGAAGAAAGTGATGTGACGCCAGAATATGGTGAATTAGAGGTGCTCTTTGAGGACGAGCACTTATTGATTGTACAAAAGCCCGCTGGACGACCAACGCATCCGAATGAAAAGGGACAAACAGGCACACTAGCAAACCTTGTGGCCTTTCATTTTCAAGCAAATGGCGAGGAAAAGCGAGTGAGACATATTCACAGACTCGATCAAGACACAAGCGGCACGGTCATTTTTGCCAAACACAGATTAGCTCATGCTGTGCTTGATCAAATGCTTTCTAAAAAAACGATCAGCCGAACCTACATCGCTATCGCAGAAGGACTTTTCAAGAAAAAGAAAGGAACTATCGAGGCAGCGATCGGCCGTGACAAGCATCATGCCGTCAGACGCAGAATCTCTCCTACTGGTCAAAGTGCTGTCACTCACTTTCAGGTTATGGACATCAATAAACGCCTGCAAATGACAGCTGTTAAGCTGCAACTTGAGACGGGAAGAACACATCAAATTCGTGTCCATCTTAGCAGTCTCGGGCATCCTTTAGCCGGGGATTCACTTTATGGCGGCGCTCGCGCTTATATCAACAGATGCGCTCTTCACGCCAAACAAGTAGACATGACACATCCTTTTACAGGTGAGCAACTGAGCATAGAAGCACCGCTTCCACTAGATATGGCTCAGCTCATGGACGAGATCATTCATTAAAAAAGAGCCTGCTTTTGATAAGCAGGCTCTTTCTTCATTAGCCAGATGCTCTTTTGGCATAAATAATGTACCGCTCTGGTGCATTGCCGACGAAATGAAATGGATAGCATGTCGTTAACAACAGCTCTTCCTTTTTATTCTGCAAAGTAATAATGGATGTATCATGCTGATCCACGATTTTCGTATGTGTGATTTTATAAACAAACTCACCATACGGCACAGTGATTTTCAGCTGATCGCCAATATTCAATTCACCTGTTCGACGAAATACCGTGTCACGATGGCCAGATAGGACGATTTGTCCCTTTTGATCAGGGTAATAACTGCCTTTGTAATGCCCGACTCCTTTGGCAAGATCATCCGCATCTGTCCCTTCGACAATGGGAAGGTCTGCTTTTAATTTCGGAATCGTCAGAATGCCAGAGGCTTTCCCCACTTCAGGAGAAAACTGCTTCTTTGATATCCTTTGATCGTCCGCTACCGCTTTCTTCGCGTCTTCTAATGATTGTGCTGTTTGAAGGTGCGTAGAGGCGATTTGCCAAATTCCCCAGCCTAGCAAGACAATTCCTGCTGTCATCACAGTAAGTGCAAGCCACTTTTTCATGCTTAAACTCCTTTACCTGTTACATTCCTCTTAGATGATACGCTCTTTAGCTTGCTGCTTTTTCTTCTTGTTTTGCTTTTTGAATGCGTCCCTCTTTTTGATACACAATGGAAGCTCCTTCAAAGCTCTTCACAAAAGCGACAGTGGCTTCTAAATCCTCTGGACCTGTTTCAGGATTTTTCCCCAGCCTTCCTATCGGTGCATACTTACTGCCAGTTGCAGTTGCCATAAAGTTATTCACCGTGAGTGTATATGTTTGATCGAGCGCAACGTCTGATCCATCTGGCAGCTTTAAGTCGACTACTTTATATGTTACCGGATCATAGGAATATGAAAAGCCCGAAATGCTATAATCTGGTCCAAATTGAGGAGAAATTTGCGCTTCAATGATCTCAGCCAAGTCTTTCCCTTTAATCTCAAGTTTAACTAAGACGTTGCCAAAAGGCTGAATATTAAACAGATCTCCCCACGTAATCGGCCCTTTTTCAAGGTTTTGCCTGATGCCGCCGCCATTCATCATGGCAAAATCACTTTTCATAGAATACCTCATACCATCAGCAATCAAATTACCGAGCGGCGTGTCTCCATCATTTGAATAGCCGCCTTCCATTTTGACACCAGCTTCTCCAACTACCTCACTAATAATCGGCTCAACTTCTTTCCCGTAATGAGCCAAGATGCCGGCTGCTTCCTTGTCCTTTTCAATACCAGACTGGTCTACATACTGGATAGTTGCACTCTTTTTGACAATATCCTTCGTTTTGCGGTCAAGTGTTGCATTGACCTCGCCAATGGCCTTCCCATATTCAAAGGCTTGAACAATTAATTTCCCATTGACCTCTCCGTTTACCACTTCGTGATTATGCCCCGCAAAGATGACATCAATTTCATCATCGCCTTCTTTGGCCAGCTTCGCACTTTCTCCAGTGATGGTATCTCCATTTTGAGAGGCCGTCATATGAGCTAAGATCGCAATGGCTTTGATCCCTTTTTGTTTTAATTCCTTCGCGGCTTCATTTACGGCTTTGACTTCATCTGTAAACTGAATGTCTTTAATCCCTTCTGGCATCACCATTCCTGCGGCTGACTTTGTCACAACACCGATAAATGCTACAGGAATTCCCTCGACATCCATGATTTCATAAGCAGGTAAAAGGGGTTTACCTGTATCCTTGTATTCACAGTTTGCACAAACAAGCGGAAAATTCTGTCCGTCATATCCCTTTGTGCCTTTAGGATGATCTCCGCCATTTATGATACGTAATAGCTCGTCCACCCCTTCATCAAATTCATGGTTGCCGACCGTGCCAACATCAAAGCCTATGTTCTCCATGAGTTCAACCGTTGGTTCATCCTGCAGAAGCGACGATATTGGAGAGCTGCCGCCAATCATATCTCCGGCGTGGACTGTGATCGTATTTTTGTGGGCTGCTTGTTTTTGTTTCATATAAGCCGCCACATAATCCATCCGTCCATACGTTCCTTTGTTGCCATCACCTTTTAGATCCAGCTCGTATTGTTGATCAATTTTTCCGTGTAAATCATTCATGCTTAAAATGGTTAATGGGACTTCCCCAGCTTTCTCTGCCGGCTGATAGCCAGCCCGTTCTGCTTCTTCTTTTGAAGCAAAAAAGATGCGTTTATCTACAGCGATTTCTTTCCAGCTGCCAGGCGATACGTACGTTTTCGCTGATGAATCACCAACGTAGCGTGTCAGTCCTTTTTTCTGTTCACGTGCCCTAAATTCAAACGGCTGTTCCAGCAGCGGGTCCGCTTCGTTCCATATGCCCAGCCCTTTTTGTTTTGCCTCTTTGACAGCTTTTTGGAACATCTGATAGTCCTTTTCATCTCCAACCGGCCAGATGAAATACGTAGGGGCATATCCTTTTTTCACAAGCTCTAAATTCGTATTGACCCCTTTTTTGGTTTTCACTTGAGCTAAAAGACGTCCATAGCCGTCCTTCGCTTCAGGACCAATCTTTAATGTGACTTTATCTCCGCTTGAAAGAAGCGTATTTAAATAGTCGGCCGCCTTCTGTCCAAAACGCAGCTGGTTTTGATCTAATTCATTTTTTGGCTTATGGTACGTTTCCGGCGTGTCCATATTCACAAAACGCACCTTTGTTGTACCAAGCACAGGCTTCTTTAAATGAATCGTATCTCCATCTACCACCCGGTCAACCGTTGCCTCGTATTCTTTCTTCATTTTTGGCGGCTTTGGCTGGCGTTTCAGCAGACTGACATCACCCTTGTGTCTTGGAAGCACCTGCAGCGTATCATATCTGCTTAACACTCCTGTAAACTCATACCATTTCCCTGTCTTTACTTCATCAATGGCACTTGTATCCACCATCACTCTAAGGATGGTGCTGTGATATTTTTTATCAATGATCACGACATTGTATCCTCCGCCAGCCGGCTGCTCTGGTTTTGATTCAACATAGCCTTTGACCTTCACAAGTTTTCCTTCATGTTTACGTGCCTGATCCGTTTCTAGTTGTTTCACGGAGACTCGCTTCGGCTTTGGCAAAGTTTGATTCACACCATCGATCTTCAGACGGTCTCGATCCGGCACAATTTCAATCAGTCCTTTATAAGACGTGATCTTCCCCGTTACTGTCACCTTCATGCCTGCTTTTAGTTCTGGGAAATTGTTGGGCTGTGCTGAATACATATTGATTCCAGCTGATTTGTCTTGAATGTACGTTGATAGTTTCCCATTGCCTATAGCCGATTGGTCTGCTGTCACAATTCCACTCACCGTCACCGTCTCTCCGATCAGCTGGCGGGCTTTCTTGATTTTCATTGACTTCTTTTGGTTCCAAACCGTTTCCTTCTTTTCAGACGCAATGGCTTGTTCTGCTGTGATCATGCCAGGCAGTAAGGATTGCAGACTAAAGATCACTAAAACCAGACAACAGATCATTCGAATGGATCGAACACGTTTCATTAGACCCTCCCCTTCCGAGCTTTATCTCTCATAGTGTACTAAGTAAATATTGATGGTAGATGGATTTCTTGTAAATCTTATGTCTGTCAGCTCATTGGAAACGTAATAATCACTCGTGTCCCCTCAAAGCTTTTGCTTTCAAAACGAATGCTGCCGCCATGGCTTTCAATGATTTTAATCGTCATCATTAAACCAAGGCCAGTCCCTTTTTCTTTCGTTGTATAAAAAGGTTCACCCAGTTTCCCTATTTCGTCTTCTGGTATGCCCTTTCCTTGGTCTTCAAAGATTAGCATCATCTGATTATGTTCCAATACGGATGTGACTTGAATAACACCTGTCACACCATCCATCGCTTCAATACCGTTTTTAAGAATGTTTAAGAAAACTTGTTTCAGCTCATTCGGTATACCTTGAATGTTTGGCAGCGACGGAGACAAATTCTTCTGAATAGACACGCCTTTTAAAACCGCCTGTGATTCAACGACCATGATCACTTCTTCGAGCAGAAGATTGACATGTACCGGCTCAAATTTCACCGATTTGCTTCTAGAGAGCACAAGGAATTCATTAATAATCGCTTCAAGCCGATTAAATTCAGACATCATCACATCTGCATAATCCTTCTGATATTTCTTACTTTGAATCATCAGCTGTAAAAATCCCTTTAACGACGTCAGCGGGTTCCGTATCTCATGGGCGATGCCGGCTGCAAGCTGACCAACTGCGGACAGCATCTCTGACTTCATCAGCATCTTCTCTGACTGCTTTTGATTGGTAATGTCCTCTGAAATCCGCATCACGGTTGACTGCATTTTGTCAGGATCATCAATTCGGTGTAAAGAGACCCTCTCCCATCGTTCACGTCCTGATAAATCCTGAAAGTACAGCTCACCAGTCCAGCTGCCTTCTTTTAAACAAACGTCCCATTGCTTTTCTAAATCATCACATTGACACAGCGAATGATAGACAGAAAAAATATCTTTGCCGATCAGGTCATATTCATGCTGCTGTACAAACTGGCAAAAACGCTGATTCACGCATTGGATGACCCCTTCCTCAGTTGCAACAACAATATGGATATGGCTATTATCCAGGGCTGTTATCGCTAGATGGAGTGACTGTTTGATTTTTGTCATTTCCGTCATTTTAATCCACGTCATCACCGCTCCCTCATGATCTTGGTCAAAGATAGGTGTGATGTGAACAGTGAATTGTTCTCCTTCATTCGTTTCAATTTCTCGTTCGATGACGCGCCTGTCCGAGATAACCGATTGTATGTCATGATAGAGCGTTTCCTGCGTAAGCTTCTTAGCCATCGCCTGAAAGGATTGCTGTTGCCTTATTTGAGCTGAAGTAAATAAAGAGGCGGCTGTAGGAGTGTAATAGCGAATATTCATGTCCCGGTCCACAAACAACGTCGCAAGCTGAGGCTTAACAGAAGGTCTATACAGTTCTTCCCTTGTTACCCTTAAGTTGTTTATGATATTAATAAAATGTTCATGTTTTTTCTCAAGCTCCGCTATTTGCGTGTTTTTCACTTTTAATTGAGCCCTTGCCTCCTGCTCCTTTTGTTTAATTTCATTGAGTTCATTTTCTAAATCGACAATACGCTGCTGATAAACTGAATTCTGATCTGGCATCCCTTTTTCCCTGCTGTTCTTTTGAATTTTCCCTCTCTCATTCATTCGAATGAGAATGACATATACCCCTTTAAAACGGTGATCAAAACTCTTTACAATAAAATCCGCATACTGCTTTTTTCCTTTTTCCGAAATGAGGACATGCTGAAACACCAGCTCTGTCTCGTCTGTCCACACCTTTTGAAAGGTTTGACTCAACATCTCTTTCAAATAATCAGGTGTGACATATTCACATGATTGATCTGACACCTCTGCATGGTCTAAGAAGGAATAGGCCCCATTTGACATCGCCAGAATTTTGTCACAATCATTGATCACCATGCATGCGTCATATTCTTCGCTCACTTCTTCCATATATTGTGCAGCTCGCTTTTTTAACTCGGCATCACGAGCGTCATATACCCAAGGGACACTAGATGCAGAAACATTTGAATAGGTGTAAATGTTCCACTTCTCATTGAACAATTGAAACAATCGAGGAATATTGGGAACAGTTTCATTTGGCCCTAAGATTAACACCCCTTGATCTTTTAAAGCATATTGGAATCGGGATAATACTCGTTTTTGTACTTCTGGCTCAAAGTACATCAGAACATTTCGGCAACTGATAAAATCGAGGTGGATAAAAGGTGAATCAATCAATAAATTGTGAGGAGCAAAAACAATATGTTTTCTAAGCGACTGCTTCACAATAAAAGCGTCACCTTTTTTTTCGAAATATCGCGCCCGCCATTTTTCCGGTATGCTTGCCATAGACTCTATCGAGTAAAGACCTTTACTAGCTATTTGAATGGCTTTTCGGTTGATATCTGTCGCAAAGACTTGAAGTTCAATGGACACATCTCTTCGCTTCATTTCTTCTAAAAATAAAATCGTAAAAGAATAAGCTTCTTCCCCTGTCGAACATCCCGCAATCCAAATTCGGCATCGAGATTTCCCGTTGTTCATCGAATGGTCAATGATTGACGGGATCACCTTCTGTTCACATACTCGAAAAGCCTCCATATCTCTAAAGAAAGCAGTCGTGCCGCTTAGGAGTTGGGCATGCAGGCGATCAAGCTCATCTGGTTCTCTTTCTAATAAACGATCGTACTCTGTTAATAATGACATCGGTTCGTTTGCAGTGCGCATGCGTTTTTGAATAACAGAAAGCAGCCTTTTCTTTTCATAGGTTGAAAAGGCAATCCCTTTATACATTTCGAGACGTTCAATGATTCTTAGTAAAGCTGGATCCGTCTCATCCACATACGGGACATTGATGATATTGGCCATATAAGCTGCAAGGGTGGATGGGTTTTTAAATGTGTGATGATACATGCTGTCAAAACCACTCTCTACCTCACTGCACGATAAGGCTGTGCCGCCTTGCTCAACCAACTGAAGCAATCCACTCCCTACACAATGACCTTTTTGAAAAAAGATCGCAAACGCCTCTTCCTTTTGAACTCTGGCTAGTGACTTAAAAAGCGAGTCGACAGAGCATGCCTTGTTTGTTGGCAGCTGCTCAGATACATGAAGCCGATGATCTTCTGTTAACGTCACAGCTGCATGCTGCGGACAAAAATAGATGGTCTTCTTCGTGACTTTCTCACCATGTTTAATCGTTTTTGCCCGGTAGCCAATCGGTAAAACAAGTGCTTCCAAATCTGTTATACAATCGCCTGTCACATGATTTTGCACAACAATAAAAGAGGCATTTAATTCATGTGGTAACGATTGAAAAAAAGCCTCAAGATGATGCTGTTCATACGGCGAAACACCGATGCCGATCACTGGTGCCTGCACATGTTCGTCTTCTATCAAACGATTAATGATTTTGTCCTGCATCTGGTACCCCCATGTTCATTCGTCTGATACTTTTTTTCGACAAAAAGAAAGAAAACCCTCTAATTGTAAATAATGTTTTTTGCATGAAAACATGAAAACATCCTCACATTAAAACAGATTGTATAAACAGAAGGAGGAATCTCAATGCAAAACGATCAGCAGCCAATGTTTCAAGGAAGTGCTCAGCAGCCTGAGCTCAACCACGGCGGGCATGAGTTATTCGATTTACATGAAATTTTAGCCGGCACAATTAATATTTTGGATCAATATATGATCCTGCGGCAGTTTATTCAAGATCCTGCATTATCCGACATCCTGGATCGACAATATCAATTCGTTTTATCCCAGTACAATGTCACTGTAGATTGTTTTTCTACCGGACAAAAGCCTAGTGAAGAAACCGCTACTTATATGATGAAAGAACACACACAAGTGACATACGGAATCAAGCCTTCTCAGCCTAAGAAGCCGAACCAGTCATTACAGGATGTAAAAGACTTAGGCATCACAGGACATATGCTCAGCCTAGTCAAATCACACGCTGGGTTACTTTCGATGTCAGCATTAGAAGTAACAAACCCTGTTGTCCGACGTGTGCTTGCTGCGCAAATTCCGAACTTTATCGAAATGGCCTATGAAATTTTCTTGTATCAAAACAAGCATGGCTACTATCAAGTTCCTCAGCTTTCCAAACAAGACATGACAGCCATGACTTCAGCTTTTGCACCGCTTCAGGGCCAAGTTCAAATGCCTCCTAGCAAGGCCGATCAACAAAAGCCTCTGCATTAAAAAAACGGCTGACCCCCTTTGCTGGTCAGCCGTTTTTTCTTTGATACATCACTTTAAACTGTTCTTCAAAATCTGTGAGCCTCTCCCCCGTCGCCTGTTCAAAGCCGGTAGCAAATTGGCCCGTTTTCGCAGTTTCCTCCATGATCTCATGTATGACATCTCGTCCGTAAAGCTGCACCAGCTCATAGATCATATAATAGCTTTGTAAATAGACATCAGTCTCATACGTCACCCGGGAGTCCTGCCAGTCTTGATCAGAATGAAGAGATTGAAAAGGAATCACGTCGAACCTTTCAGAAGTAGCATTTAACACGTCATAGGCCGTCCATTCTGCTGTTCCTTCGTGGAACCAAAGCGGAAAAATGCCTGGAGACACTTCATATGAATGGACCTTTTCATAGAAAACAAAATGAGCATACTCATGAATAAACAACGTATTGAAAAAGTATAAAGGCAGTGTCTCTTTCTTCAATAATGCTTCCCGCTTATCTGGATATAACCCAATCATTTGATCATGATCAGAGTAAAATCCCGTAATATGCTTGATTCCAGCCATTTGTTCGATCGTCTCTTTATCATCAAAATAGATAACGTCTAAAGGTCTGTCAGCTTCAAACTGAAACACTGACGCTGTCCTCTTCTCTGCCTGTTTCATGGCCTCTATTGTCAGATCAACAAAAGCGTCCTCTTCCTCTGCATAGTAGATTCGAATATGTTCATAGACTTGCTTATTGAGTCCCTCCGTTATAATCGTTTTAGGAGAAGACTGCTGCTCTAAATATTGTCCTGTCAGCTGAAACGCAACATAAATCAAGTACGCGGAGAAAGCATAAAAAATCAGACCTGCTGCAATCATTCCACCTACAAGTTTTTTATGAATCAATGACGGCTTGGCTTTCATTTGCTCCCCACCTGAATTCATCCTGCACCCTCTTTCTCTTTCTATGAAGAAACAAAGATCAACAAGAGGTGATATATTTTTTACTTTATGCAGTCAGGTGCGCGAGGTGCGATTTCAAACAAAAAAGCCGCATATGACATACGGCTTTTGTCGTAGCTATTTTGATTCAGGGAAGACACGTCTAATCGTTTCAGTAAATTCATCGAAAAATCCTGAAATTGGCTCTCCGCTTCTAATACGTTTTCCGTACCCTTGCATACGATCAACAAAGTCTGGATTAGCAGATACATACACGTTGTCAATTTGTTGATCAGTTGATTTGACTTTGTCTGAAATTTTCTTTTTCAGATCGTCCGTCACATCGCCACTTTTATTGCCTTCAAGCACAACAGCAACAAATGCATTTTTTCCTGTGACAAGCACGTTCGCTGTTTTCACTTCAGACATATTGGCTACAAGCTCTGACGCCTTATCTGCCACTTTGACCTTCTGAGGTGTTTGAACATCTTGCTGATCCTGTCTCATGTTGTCATTCTTATATGTGACATTTTCATACTGCCTTTTCATTGTTCCTCTACGCTCATCGCCTTGGTTGTTCATTCCACACCCAGCCGTGATTAAAGTTGGCACGAGCAGTAAAGATAGCATCCATTTCTTATTCATCAATTATTCCCTCCTTTTGCTCATAGGTTTTTCATCCAGCCGGCTTTTTATGCACATATCCTCTCTTTCCGCAAAATGAATTCATAATTCAGCTGTGATTGGTCATCCTAAACTTGATGAAAGATCATCACGATCAAATGGAGGGATTCGTTTGTTTAAAAAAAGAAAAGGTATGAGCACTGGCGCAATGATCGCAGTATCAACAGCAATCATTGCATTATTCTCCCCGGTTTTACGAAGAAGACTGAAAAGCATGACACAAATGAATATGTCTTCAATGATGAAAGACGCAAACCATCAGCACCAAAAATCATCTCGCCATGAGTCCCACTCACATAAGGAATCAAAAGGAACAGGTGAAGTTGGCCAAATGATCAAGCAGGCATTCACAGCTGTCCAGCCAAATCAAACGAACCAGCACCAATCACCATCAAAAACTCATCAGCCAAGAGAGTCTTATGCGCAATCTCTTCACATTGATGAAAGTGTGATGAATGTGATGGATGATGAATCGATCCAGCAAGTCATCAATGACATCGAGCACAAATAATAAAACAGGAGCCTTCATAAAAGAGGCTCCTGTTTATTCTCCTGAAAAATGTTCTTTGACCATAAGACAAAAGGAAGGTAGAAATGTGATTTCGATTGTTGTGATGAAGTCGTCATGATGCTCTAATATCAGTAAAAGCTCCTTTTCTTCCTTTCGATCTTTTTTTATTTCTGCATGCTGCACTGTTTTAAAATCGTATATTCCTAAAACGGATTCGGTCCTTTTTCGAACAACCTTTAAGGTAAACTCCTGCATAGCAAGCGACATGTTCACAATAAATCGCTCCTCCTGATTCTCGAACCGAAACGTCAAATCTTGATATTCAACCGGCATTTCTTTTTCAAATCCGGCATCTGGCATTTTTTCAAAAAAAGAAAGCCAGTCCGTTTGATCTGGAAAGCGTTTTCCTCGCATTTTCTTCAATTCCTCATCATTAAAATTTTTATTAATTATCCTTTTTCCCCTTTTCTTTTGCAACAAATTTTAGTAATTTTAAAAAGGTGATTCTATTTTGCTAAGAGACCTCTTTATTAATTTAACAATTCTTGTCACTTTCCATTATTTATTTATGCTTGTGTTTAAAGAGAATTTTCTGAAGAAAGAAGATACCTTGCTCAGACAAATATGCAAAGGCATGCTTTCTGGGTTACTCGGTGTCCTTTTAATGTTCTTCTCTATTAAAACAGGACCAGCGATCATCGATTTAAGACATATTCCCCTTATTTTAACGGCCTTTTATGGAGGCATCGCCCAAACAATGATTGCAGCTTTTGTTGTGATCATTGGCCGATTATTAATTGATGCCAATATCGCTTCTTCCATCAATATTTTTTCCATGATGTTTATCGCAGCCGCTTCTTTTTTGATTGCAGAGCGTCATATGAATCATGTTGTGAAAATGCTGTTATCCATTACGATTGGTAATGTGGTTGCCACAAGCCTGTTCATCTTGATCGTGCATGAGACATCATTTCAGCTGCATTCTACTTATTGGATTTTCTCATATATTGCTGGATTGTTTAACTTTTATGTCATTGAACATCAAACAAAAGCATATCAGCTGTTAAATTTGTATAAATTCCAGGCTCATTATGACTTTTTAACAGGTGTTTTAAATAAACGGAAGTTCGATGAGGTATTAAGTGATGCTTTTACTAAGAAGTTGAAGCAGCCTATCCATCAAATGTCCCTTATTTACCTAGACATCGATTACTTCAAAACCATCAATGATCAATATGGGCATCATGAGGGAGATATTGTTTTAAAAGAAATCGGTACAAGGCTGATTAAAAACACAAGAAGCTCTGATTATATTGGTCGGATTGGCGGTGAAGAATTCGCTGTCCTTCTACCAAATTGTACAATTGAAAAAACATGGCAGATTGCAGAACGCTTACGAAAAAAAATAGCCGATCAGCCGATTTATTTAAAAAACGGTCTGTCCATTCACACTACGGTATCAATTGGATGTGCTTATTCTCAAGGAATTGGTGCAGACATCAAGCAATTACCGATTATAGCTGACCAGGAGCTCTATAAAGCGAAGGAATCTGGCCGAAATCAAGTGAGCTTTTCAGAGAGAAAAAAAGACCATTTGACATAGGCATTTTCCTCAATTTGTTAGCGCTAATTATTTTTAAAAAAGTTTTCGTATAACAGTTGTTTTTTCCCGCAAACACTGGTAAAGTAAAGGTAATTATTTTTGTTCGTATCATCTTTAAGAAGAAAGTTTTGAAAGAGTTTTCGTCTTTGAAGTTTGTGTAAGAGCAAGAATAGTGAATTTAAGCGTTAAGATCGCTTTAGGAGGAAATTTCATGTTAGAAGGTAAAGTAAAATGGTTCAACTCTGAAAAAGGTTTCGGATTCATCGAAGTAGAAGGTCAAGACGATGTATTCGTTCACTTCTCTGCTATCCAAGGCGAAGGCTTCAAAACTTTAGAAGAAGGTCAATCAGTTTCTTTCGAAATCGTTGAAGGTAACCGTGGACCACAAGCTGCTAACGTTAACAAAGCGTAATTTAAGAGCATCTGCTCTTTTAGCACTTTATAGAGTGAAGGAAAACCGCCCGGTTTCTGCCGGCGGTTTTTTTGTGCCATAAAAAAGAGAACCTGATGAGAGGTTCTCTTTTTTATTTGTCCTTCTGCTTTAGCTTCTGCAAAGCAGAACGATACATATCATCATTCATTTTTGTCTCTGGTTCTTCTTCTTTGACAGGTGGTTCTGGCTGCTTAAACTTTTGAAGCGCCTGTCTATAGAAATCGTCGCCAGACGCAGCATCATCCGTTTGAGAAGGCTCTGACGCTTTTTTTTCAACTTCAGGCTCTACATGTCTCGCCACAGCTTCTGGCTCGCTATGCGGCACGTCAGGCTGATTGGAGACATCTTCTTTGATCTCTTCCTTATCGGCTGATGCGTGTCTGACATTGAACGCTACTAATCCAATAATGACTAGAACAGCAGCTACTAACGCTACAATAATCGTCGCCAAAAGAACCCTCTCCTTATCGCTTAAATGATGCAGTGACTGATGCTACACGTCTTCCTAGTGCTTTTCCAAGTTCAATGCCTTCAGTCGAAATCAATTCATCTGAATCGATCGGACATGTCACACCAGCTCCATAGTAAGAGCCGTATAAAGCATTCTCTGGAACATTTCCAGGAAGGCCGACAACAAGCATTCCTTGGTGGAACATTGGTGTGATCAAATTATGCATTGTCATTTCTAAACCGCCGTGTGTTGTAGCAGTTGTACAGAAAACAGCACCGACTTTATCGATTAGTTTTCCTTCTGCCCATAAGTAGCCGAGACGGTCAATCCATGTCTTTAACCCAGAACTAATGGTACCAAAGTGACCAGGGCAGCCCCAAATGATCGCATCCATTTGATCGAGCTTGCGAATATCCGCATCTTTCACGTGATCAATGAATACTTCAGCCTGCTCTGTTTCACCCGCGCCTGCTGCAATCGCTTCTGCAAGTGCTTTTGTATGGTCACCTTCACTATCGTATACAACATAAATTTTCATGTACGGTCCCTCCACACTTATCTTGCATCTTGGTTAGCTTCCTTAGGTGCTGGAAGCAGTGATATTTCTTGTTTCTTATGCTGCTGTTCTTTTCGCTTTTTATCCTTACGAACATCTCGCAGGAACAAGCTGAGAATAACACCAGCCGCACAGAATAATGTCACCCACATGTAAGCATCATTGATGCCCATCACGTTTGAATCAACCTGTGCTTTTGTAAAGAGCTGGGTGGATACATATTTTTGTGCAGCTTCTGCTGTCATGCCCATATGATGCATCACATTCGATACAGCCGCCTGGAATGAATTCATAAAGAACGGGTCCGCTGTATTTGTTTGATCCGCCATATTGGAATAATGGAATGTCGTCCGATTCGTATAAATCGTTGTGATCAAACTCGTACCGATGGAACCGCTAATTTGTCTTAATGTATTAGACATCGCTGTACCATGGCTGTTTAAGTGCTGCGGTAATTGGTTCATCCCTGCTGTCATAACCGGCATCATCAAGAGTGACATACCAAATGCACGTACTGCATACATGAGCACAATGTGACTATAGGAAGTATCAATGGTCAGCCTTGTAAACTCATATGTCGTGACAACGGTAATGAGCATCCCCACAATGGCAAGCGGACGAGGTCCAAATTTATCAAATAAGATTCCTGAAATCGGGGACATAATGAGCATCGCAAGTGCCCCTGGAAGCATTAATAGCCCAGATTGCAATGCCGTAAACCCAACGAGGTTTTGCAGATAAATCGGAAGTAAGAACATCCCCGTATATAAGGCAACTGTAATAATGATGTTAATGACACTTGATAATGAGAAAATGCTGTATTTAAATACACGGAAATCAAGCATTGGATTATCAGCTTTCAGCTGTTGGAAAATAAAGAGAATGATCGCAATCGCACCAATAATAATCGTAGATAAGACGATCGGATCTGTCCAACCATCACTTCCTGCTTCACTCACTCCGTATAGAAGGGAAGCAAAACCGACGATTGAAAGAATCGCACCAAGACTGTCCAGCTTGATTTTTTTAGGCTCTACAATATTTTTAAACATAAAGAAAGCCGCGATAATGACAATCGCACCGATTGGCACAAGTCCATAAAACATAATACGCCAAGAATAATGTTCAATAATGTAACCAGATAATGTTGGTCCTACTGCAGGAGCAAACATCATCGCAAGACCAAAAATCCCCATTCCTTTCCCTCTGTTTTCCGGAGGGAAAATAAAAAGGATTGTTGTCATGACGAGCGGCTGTAAGATACCGCCGCCGACAGCCTGAATCAAACGGCCGATAAGCATCGTTGAAAAGTTTGGCGCAATACCGCAAATAAATGTACCTAGTGTAAAAGAGATCATAGCCACTAGGAATAAGCTGCGCTGTCCAAAACGTGTGATTAAAAACGCAGACAACGGAATCAGCACACCGTTGACAAGCATGTAGCCTGTTGTCAGCCACTGAATCGTCGTTGCACTCACATTAAATTCTGTCATTAAATGGGGCATGGCTACGTTCAAAAGCGTTTGGTTTAAAATCGCTACGAACAAACCGGCCATTAAAATGATCAGTAAAGACAAGGAGCCTGTTCCCTGTTTTGTCGCTGCAGGTTGATTTGCCATCTCAGACAACCTCCTTTCATATTTTGATATCAATCATCATTAAGATGAAATTTTGACAGAAGCATTCATACCTGGAAGCACTTTGTCTGATGGATTTTTAATTGAAATTTTCACTGCTACTTTTTGCGTTACTTTTGTATAGTTACCACTTGAATTCGTTGCTGGCAGCATATTGAATGTTGAGTTTGTCGCATAACCAATTTGTTCAACAGTTCCTTCAAATGTTGTATCAGGATCTCCATCTACAACGATGTCGACTTTGTCGCCTTTTTCAATGTTTTTAATATCTGTTTCTTTAATATTTGCTGTGATGTAAAGCTTGCTTAAATCAATTGTTTCACCAAGAACTGTACCAGGCTGCACTTGTTGATTGTTTTGTACTTCTTTTTTGACTAATGTGCCATCAGCCACTGCTTTAATGTTTGTTTTTGTTTGTCCTTCAACTTTTGCAACTGTGCTGTCTTTTTCAACTTCGTCACCTTCGTTGATATCCCAGCCTTTGATTTGTCCAGCTGCTGGTGCTGTAATTTGATACATGTCACCTGTCACTTTTGCCTCATCTGTTTTGACAAAGTTTGTGCTTTCGTAGTAGTAATAAGCACCTCCGGCAATAATGGCAAGAATCACAATAAGGCCAATAATGTTCGTTAGCAATAAACGCCCTCTGTTCATGTTTTGTTTCTCCTTTCATGTATAAAAATATAGTGTCATCTGCTTTAGCAAACTTAGAATGCCCATCATCTGACAGAATATGAAACAAGCTCAACAATCTGTCCTTTTCCCTTCATCTACTCCCGCCCCTATCATGGTGTGCAGCCCATTTATACTTATTGTTCACTTATGAGCAAAGAGCAGAAAAAGAAGAAAAGACGATCGGCATCTTTTTTGAAAAACTTATATTTAACAAGATTAAATATTAATAAATGAAAATTGAAATGTCAAAGAGAAAGTTTTACTTTTTTTTTGGCGATCCTTTCCTTCTCCACACAAAAAACCTTTCAGCCCTTATGCTGAAAGGTTTTTTCAAATGTGCTCGTTATGAATGAACTTCTTCCTGCTGAAAAAATTTTTTTAGTGCGAGAAAAACGTCTGATTTTTGCTTCAAAATATAATGCTTAAATTTCTCATCCTGAATGTGCTTATATGCTGACATTAACGTAGAATGCCGGTTGTATTGATTGACCTCACCGTAACAGAATAAATTGGCTTTTTTCATGATTTCAGAAACAAGTTTCACACACCGGGCGTTGTCTGAGGTCAAATTGTCACCATCAGAAAAGTGAAAAGGATAAATATTATATCTCGACGGCGGGTATCGTTCATCTATGAGCTCTAGTGCCTTTCGATAGACAGACGAGCAAATGGTCCCCCCGCTCTCACCCCGTGAGAAGAAATGTTCTTCGTCTACCACCTTCGCCTCTGTATGGTGGGCAATAAATTCAATATCGACCGTCTCATACTTTGTCCGTAAGAAACGTGTCATCCAAAAGAAAAAACTTCTCGCCATATATTTTTCCCAAAGCCCCATACTTCCGCTCGTATCCATCATCGCCAAAACGACGGCTTTCGACTCTGGTTTGGTCACTTCATTCCACGTTTTATACTTGATATCCTCTGGGTAGATTGGATAAAAGGAAGGACTGCCTGTCATCGCATTTCGTTTAAATGCCGACAGCATCGTTCGTTTTTTGTGGATATTTCCTGTTAACCCGGTTTTGCGAATATCGTTAAACTCAATTTGTTCAACAATGATGTCGTCAAGCTCCTTTTGCTTGAGGTTTGGCAGCTCTAGTTCACGAAACAGTGCTTTCTCGAGATCCATTAATGAGACTTCTGCTTCGTAATAATCCTCACCAGCTTGATCTCCAGCACCCTGCCCCTTTCCTTGACCCTGCTTGCTGTCTGAGCCGTCACGCGCAACAACATCGCCAACCTCGCTGTCTCCATCGCCTTGACCCACATGTTTATTTTTGTCGTAGTTATACCGAATTTTATATTCATCTAATGAACGGATCGGAATTTTCACAACATCTTTTCCATTCGACATGATGATGCTTTCTTCTGTGACAAGATCCGGCAAATTGTTTTTAATCGCCTCTTTGACTTTTTTCTGATGACGCTGCTGGTCGTCATAGCCTTTTCGATGGAGGGACCAGTCTTCCTGAGACACAATAAACTGACTTTTTTCTTGCCGGGACATCCATCCCCCTCCTCACCTATTTGCACAATTCTTCTAACCATCGATTCCTTTATCCTATGCTGCTCGTCATCCAAGTTGACGATCATTTCTAAAAAAGACATTACCGGTGCTGATGCGCCAATAATGCCTCCTTCATATATTAACGATTCAGAAGACTGCCTACATATTTTAAAAGTTCATTTGCACTTGTTGAATTATAGCCATGCTCATCAATTAATCTAGCCACTACTTCATTGACCTTCTTCAGCTGCTGTTCATCCGGTGTCTTCGTCGATGTCGTGATTTTCACCACATCTTTTAGATCAGCAAACAGCTTCTTCTGAATGGCCTCCCGCAATCTCTCATGCGAATTATAATCAAAGCGTTTTCCCTTTCTCGCATAAGCCGAAATACGAATTAGAATTTCTTCTCTAAATGCCTTTTTGGCGTTTTCAGAAATACCGATCTGCTCTTCAATTGAACGCATGAGCTTTTCATCAGGATTCATTTCTTCACCCGTTAACGGATCACGCAGCTTGTTTTTATTGCAGTATGCCTCGACATTATCTAAGTAATTATCCATCAGCGTTTTCGCAGACTCCTCATAGGAATACACAAATGCCTTTTGCACTTCCTTCTTCGCAATATCATCATACTCTTTTCGCGCGACTGAAATGAAATTCAAATAACGCTCCCGGTCCTCGCTGGAGATAGACGGATGCTGATCGAGCCCTTCTTTTAAGGAGCGAAGGACATCCAGTGCATTGATCGATTCCATATTCTTTCGAATGATGGTAGATGAAATTCGGTTAATCACATACCGCGGATCAATTCCGCTCATCCCTTCGTCATGAAATTCCTTTTTCATCTCATCAATGTCGACTGATTGGAAGCCTTCGACACTTTCTCCGTCATACAAACGCATTTTTTTCACCAAATCAATATCAGAACGCTTCGGCTCTTTCAATCTCGTCAAAATGGAGAACATTGCTGCTACCTTCAGCGTATGCGGGGCAATATGCACATCTGAGACATCACTCTCTGAAATCATTTTATGATAAATGCGTTCTTCTTCTGTGACCTTTAAGTTATAAGGAATTGGCATCACAATAATTCTTGAATGGAGCGCCTCGTTCTTTTTATTTGAAATAAACGACCGGTACTCGGTTTCATTCGTATGGGCGACGATCAATTCATCTGCACTAATTAAGGCGAATCTTCCTGCCTTAAAATTTCCTTCCTGCGTTAATGACAGGAGGTGCCAGAGAAATTTCTCATCACACTTTAACATCTCCTGAAACTCCATCATCCCTCGGTTTGCTTTATTGAGTTCTCCATCAAAGCGGTAGGCGCGGGGATCTGACTCTGATCCAAATTCAGCAATGGTTGAAAAATCGATGCTTCCTGTTAAATCGGCAATGTCCTGAGATTTCGGATCAGACGGACTAAAAGTACCAATACCGGTCCGTTTATCTTCAGAGAAAAAGATCCGCTCGACCCTTACATCTTCAATTCTGCCGCCATATTCCTCTTCCAGTCTCATCATGTTCAGAGGCGACAAATTCCCCTGCACACGAATCCCATATTCTCTATAGAAATCCTCCCGCAGATTTTGCGGAATGAGATGAAGCGGATCTTCATGCATAGGGCAGCCTTTGATCGCATAAACTGCGCCATGATCTGTCAGTGAATATTCTTCAAGTCCTCTTTTCAATCTAGTGACAAGCGTCGATTTCCCCCCGCTTACTGGTCCCATCAGTAATAAAATACGCTTCCTGACATCTAGCCGCTTGGCAGCAGGGTGAAAATATTCCTCCACTAATCTTTCGAGTGATTCCTCTAACCCAAACAGCTCCTGATCAAAAAATTTGTAGGTTCTGACCCCATTCTCCTCTTCAATCCCGCTGTCTTTAATCATATGATAAACGCGAGAATGAGCAGATTGAGCGACAAGTGGATTTTCCTTAATAATGTCTAAATAATCGCTGAATGTGCCTTCCCATTTGAGACGCTGCTCTTCTTCTCTGTGCTGTTCGATTTTCTTTAAAATATCCATATGAACCTCCTCTTTCAAGATTGAAGCTAGAAATCAGATACTGTTTTACAATCTATGCGGAGGCGTCCTATTACATGCTTTTGTTCTTCAAAATGACGAATTGGCAAACTGAATTGACAACCATCCGCAAGACCCTTCATAATAAAGGAAAAATAGGAGAAAAATGATTTTCTTCTCCTGCTTTTCAAGGTGAACTTCACATCATATGAAACAGGCAGCGAACGGAACAAAGGGATAAGGGGGAGCTTATATGAGAACGGTCATTATGATGGGCGTCATCATTACGTTTTTAGTATCCATTTTCACTGCTGGCTACGAAGGCAAGCCTGGTAAATGAAAAAAAAGGATGTTCCATTTGCGGAACATCCTTTTCATTTTCAACATGTCAAAAAAAGTGATTTCACATAAAAAAGCCGAGTTCAGTATCTCGGCTTTTATCATGATCTTATATGAGATCGCGATATTGCTGCTGGCGAAGTGCCTCATATACAAGAATGGCTGCCGTATTCGACAGATTCAGAGAACGAACATGCTCTGTCATCGGTAATCGAAGACAACGGTCCATATTTTGTTCAATCAAATCTTTTGGCAATCCACTTGTCTCTCTTCCAAACACAAAGAAATAGTCTTCATCCAGCTGAGAGTAATCAAATGTTGTATGCGGCTTTTGGCCAAATTTAGTGATATAGAAAAATTGCCCCTTCGGATGTGCCTCAAACAATTCATCAAGTGAATCATGATAGACCACATTGGCATATTTCCAATAATCGAGTCCTGCACGCTTCAGCATTTTGTCATCTGTCGAAAAACCAAGCGGACGAATCAGATGAAGGGTTGTATTTGTTGCTGCACATGTACGCGCAATATTTCCAGTATTAGCTGGAATCTCTGGTTGATATAAAACGACATGAAGTCCCAAAAAAGTTCACCTCTAATTTTCTTTTCCGCTCAACATTATACCACTAACTATCCTTCGCGGCATCGTCCAGAATGTGAAAAAACATATATCGAATAGAAGGTGTATAGGCAGTCGAATCCTCGTATGACCAATAACGCATGCGGGAGTCATACGTCTGTGCATTCACAAGAGGCATTCCTCCTTTGTCATGATCAACGACAATGGTTGTATGATTATACCTTCCATCACCTTCAAAATCGTAGCAAATGACATCACCAATTTGAAGCTCGTGCGCTTCTTTGAGTTTCTTTGCTCTCAAACCCGCTTTTGAATTCGCTAAATAATTTTTCATCGAATGAGCCACCGTCCAGCTATAGCTCCACGTATGCGGACGCACCCACCAGCCAGACCCGCGGTTCGGATACCCTCTCGTTGGCGCATTCCCTGCTTTCAAACATTGTGAAATAAAATTTGTACAGTTATCTTCAAAGTTTTTATAGGCTGGATTCCGTTTATTCCAATATGTCTCCGCATACTTCACGGCCGCCCGCCGGTCATAATGAAAGGCTCTCCCAAATTGTTCTTCGGTCTGAAAGCGCTCATCCAAATACTCTTCCATTTGCCGCTCTTCTAACATCATCCGATCTTTGACAAGCATGTTGTTATAAAGAAATGCTTCTCTTTTTTCCACCTGTTCCTCTAAATAAAAAGAATCGTCTACATCCTTGCATACATATGTGAGATGAGCAAGGTACTGCACATGCTGAGCCCCATCATCTTGAAGGGCTGAATCGAGAAGTTTTGTTTTTGCTTTCGCCTTCACAATCTCAACCTGTCTTCTAGCAAAAAGCTCTTTTTTCCGCTCTACTGCTTCCACATCAGACATAAGCTGCGGCTGTTTGATTGCACGGTCATTGATTAAATACGCCAGCCTGTCTTCTAAAGTTTTCTCTAATAATTGTTTCACACAGACACCACCAAACATTTTTTAAAATCTTTGTTTGGTTCATTCTATGTTCACAGGGATGTTATTTAGTATTTAAAGGTGTCTGTAAAAGCTCAATCCCTTTCACAATCTCCTCTTTCGCTTCTTCATCACTTTCCCGCTCAAGGGCCTTTTCCAGCTCTGGGAGCTGCTGATCATCACCAATTTTGCCAATTGCCCATGCAGCCGTTCCTCGAATGACCGGTCTTGGGTCCTTGTGCATCAACTCAATTAATACTGGTAAGGCAGATGTATCTTTAAAATGAGCGAGTGCCAAAATTGCATTCCGCTGAATGGGCTTTTTCCCCCGCCATGAACCTGAAACATGACCGTATTTTTCCTTAAACTCACGATTGCTGATCGTCAGAAGCGGCTTTAACAGCGGCTTCGCAATTTCAGGGTCTGGCTCCATTTCAGGATGCAGATGAAAGTCTTTTCCTTTATTGATCGGGCAGACAGTTTGACATGTATCACACCCGTACAATCGATTCCCTATTTTCGAACGAAACTCATCAGGTAAAAAGCCTTTTGTCTGCGTTAAAAATGAAATACACCGCTGAGAATTCAGCTGTCCTGGATTCACCAGCGCACCCGTTGGACACGAATCCACACATTTATTACAAGTTCCGCACTGGTCTTCAATTTTCTCATCCGGTTCAAATGGGACATTTGTGATCATTTCAGCCAAATACACATAAGATCCAAACTCTGGCGTGATAATCATACAGTTTTTTGCACTAAAACCAATGCCAGCACGTTCCGCTACAGCACGATCAGACAATTCTCCTGTATCCACCATTGATTTTGTCCGTATATCGACATGTTTGCTTCGCAAAAATTCCTCGAGCATATCGAGCTTTTTTTTCAGCACGACATGATAATCCGTTCCCCATGAAGCCCTGCAAAAAATCCCCCGTCTCGCATCCTTTGTACTTCGAGGAGCATCTTTCATTTTGGAAGGATACGCGAGCGCTATCGCAACAATTGATTTGGCCTTCGGAAGCAGCAAAGAAGGGTTTGTCCGTTTTTCAATGTCAGGCTCTTCAAAGCCTGACAAATACCCTAACGATTCATGTAAGATGAGACGGTCCTTTAATGAATCAAATGTATCGGCACTTGCAAATCGAATTTTATCGACACCAATTTCTTTCGCATATTGAATCAATTCTTCTTTTAATTCTCCAACATGAATCACCTTGCAAACCTCCTTTCTTTGTTTCTTCTGTTGTTTTCAGTATAATACGAGTGTATCATGACCGATTGGAGTGAGTCACTGTGAAGATACATATGGAAATTTCTCATCCTCAAAACCCGTCTATCCATGTTGGACAGATTGAATATTCTCATATTGAAGTGGGTACATCACCTCAAATGTTAAAAGGCCGATTACGCCTGTTTCAAGAATCTTTATTTTTTGAATACGAAGATAAAGTCTTAGAAGAAGTATCAGCCATCAAAGAATGGACGGATCTTTTAAAAGACGTTCCTTTCCTTCCACTTCTTTCTGACATCCAAAAGGAACAATTCATTGACTCGACCAATTCCGTACAGGATTTGTCGATATTTTTCTCACTAAAATATTTCTTACCTATCCTGACTTTAGATGCCGATCGCATCAAAGGACCACTTTCACTGGCAAAACAAGAGGCTGGTCACATCGAATGGCAGGACAGCGCAGGACTGAATGGATTATTTTCTGAAGCAAGTAAAGCACAAATTTCTCACGACACAAAGAACATTCTTCAAATCATCCTTTTCCCGCCATCTATTTCCCGGGAAAAGAGTGAAGCTCTTATTCAATCCTTGACGAAGATGTTTGTACAAATACATGGCGGAGAAAGCAAATATGAACTCATTGAAAAAGCACTGTAGCCTGACAGTGCTTTTTCACATTATACTGACATAATAAAAAACGCAACACTTCGTTTATCTAAGAAACGAAATACTGCGTTATAAACAAAATTATGTATTGGAGCGGGTGATGAGAATCGAACTCACGACATCAGCTTGGAAGGCTGAGGTTTTACCACTAAACTACACCCGCATCAATCTTTTAAAAGCAACGTCATCGCGTTGACTTTTATTATGTTACAACTTTCTTAACAATTCGTCAAGAGAATATGAAGATTTTTCGTCAAAAAACTTCATATTCTCCGTATATATTACGATAGTTATTTATCTAAATGCAAATACACCAAATGGGCATGCTTCACTTTCTTTAAATTCTTTTTAGGGTTCTTTTCAAATTCTATTAAACCAGGAACTGATGATTTAGCTCCAGTTGTGATGGTTATTGATATTAATTTTTTCTCTCCAGGAGTCATGTGAAAAGGTTCTGCTTGCTTTATCATTAGGTTTCCTCCCACGTCCTGTTTAAAATCCATGTTAGTCGAGAGTTTCCTTAGTTCATTATTCTCTTTTTCTATCCAAAAGCCATACGCTGCTTTTAACAAATCATCTTTTTCCTCATCTAGCTGGTAGATAAAATTCACACTCTTATCGACACCATTTTGATGAAGTTTAATGGTGAGATCTTTTGTGTCTTCTTTCAGTAATTGCCCATCCTTGTAATGCACACCGATTAAGGAAACGCTTTTATTACTTGCATTAAGCCCCTGCACTGTCATCATTAATTCGGGTTTATCTGCTGTTATTACATCCAAAAGATTTTTTTCACTCTTTGTTAGTTTCATTGGTTCAACGGTTACTTTATCGTGAGTTGATGTTTCCTTATTTTTCTCTGTTGCTGGTTTTTCTGATACCGTCTTCTCTGTCGTCGTGGTTTCTTCGGCCTTCTCGCCGCATCCTGCTAATAGAAAAACTGTGAATAAAAGAATGCTCCATTTTTTAAACATTGTGATCCCCTTTGATGTTTTTTATTTCTTATTATACTAAAATTTGGTCGGAATACAAAAAAAGGTTAGGAGAATTCTCCTAACCTTTTGCTTTTTTCTGTTTCATGGCTGATAGGAATGCCACCATGAGAAAACTCACAGCAAAAATCACCATCATATAAATAAAAAAGTTTGGCTTGATCTGAAAAGTAAATGCGGATGAGCCTTCCATCTCAAAAGCGAGACTGTTAAATAATAAAGCATCATTCGTTTTTGATTGAAATAAATGATAGAATAGTACGCCGATTGTCAGCATCGGAAAGCCTAAGAACCCTAGAAAACTACCAACTATCGCGCCTTGTTTCATCGCCTGTACGTTCATGATCGTTGTCCTCCCATTCCCCCAAGCAATAGCTGCTTCATAATGGACTTACCATCCCCCATAAACGGAAGAAGATAGAGTAATTGAATAAAATACGTGATTGAAAAAATGAAAAAAGCTGTCGAAACCGGGTTTTCTTTTAGAAATAAAATGGTCACAATGATGCCTGCTGCGCCAATCACACCGGGAACAAGCGGTCCAAGCAGCGTAATCCATACCTGCTTTTTCTGAAATGGATCTAATACGGGTCTTACAAACTTCACTGACATCATGTCACTCGCAAAAAAGCCTTGAGGACCATCTCGTCCTGCAAATTTTCGATGCGCATAGCCATGTGCCGCTTCATGTAAAGCGGTTCCGGTAATTAACCCGAAATAAATAATCGTAAAATAAATCGCAATGGCTGCAATCGACGGATCAGGAATGAATAAAAAAGCGATCCCTGCCATGACCATGAAAAGCATCCAGAAAAAGATGATTTTACGTGTCACCATGAGCAAAGCCGTCCCAAAAATGTGAAGGAACGAGTGACCAGTACAATCAAATCGTTCCTTCATTTTGACTTGATACTGCTTGAAAAATTGGCAGCAGGCTGTCACAATCCGATATGGTGAATGATAATGAATTGATAGCAAGTGATGCTGATTCAATCCCGTCATCAGCTGATAAAAATCACGAGCAATCACCGACTCATCGACCTGAAACAAATCGGCGAGCTCTGCGGTAATACTCGCTTCTGTTCTTTTACCGTCCACTTTCGTTAACATATGATAGGCACTTTCATTGATCGGGAGTGTGCTTCCATACTGCGTATCCGTGAGATGCCTTTTTTGTAAGGTCACATACGGCGCTAGTGCCGGTACCCGCTCAATCTTTAGCTTATTGTTAAGAAGTTGAATCATGTGAATACCTCCATGAAAAACCTTTGTATATGGCAAAGATGAGCAGACCCTCAAATGCAGCCACAAGCAGCCATTGAAGCGTTTGACTCGACGCCCCTATGACATAGTTTCCAATAAAAACAATCGGAATCATGAGTAAAATAAGCGCTCCAAATGAAAAAATGCCTGTATAGGGATTGTTTCGATCAAGAGGAAGTAAAATACCTACCACATAAAAGAGCGCAGTCGCATTGCATAACACAGCGGCACCAATCAATGTGTGCCAAATCTGATCAGGAAGCGTCAGCGTTGTCAGCATGAATAAAACAATTTGCAGTACACCTACGAGCAGAAGGCCGATAAACTTATACAAAGCCACTTCCCACGATCTCAGGCCAAATGTTTTATACATGCCCAGCATTCGTTTATCATTACCAAACGAATTGAAGGCTGTTAATCCAGCAAGAGCGCATAGAACAAAAAACGCTTCTTCTTCAAAGCGGAATCCAAATTGATAACGAACGAATAAGATCACAATAAGGAGAATAAGAAAATTTAAAATATTTTCTTCATTTCGCACCTGTGATTTCATTTCCTTCACAATAAGTGACCACTTTTTTGAAGAAGAGAATGGCAGCTTGTGTAAAAAGGTTAACGCTTTTTTCTCTGCCATAATCGGCATCATCGCAAGAGAAAGAAATGCGCCGCCTGCCGATAAGAGGATGATCAGAATCAAGATGGCATAATTTACCCCTTCAGGAGGCATTCCTTGTGCCGCTAGGAAAAACGGAGCTGTCAAATACATCAAATGATAATCAAACTGAATATATGATTGCTGAATTTGGCTAATATCAAAGTGCGTCAATCCATACGTGACAACCAGTGCCAATAAAACAAATATCGCTGCAAATTTTTGCAACGGTAATCTTAATTTCAAAACGAGTAAATAAGTGATATTGTAAATAAACTGCAGCAGCATTAAGACAAAAAGCGACTGCAAAAGCACCATCAAAAAGAAAGTGAAGATAAAGAAAACACCTATTCCCTGGGCAATAAAATTAGGTAAAAGCAGGATGCCGATAAAAAATAAAACAAGCCCTGCCACCACTGTCACCATCGGAATGAAGTATCCAAAACTTTTCTGAAAGGTAGAGAGCGGGAACCAGCTGAGCTGCATAGAAAACCGGTCTTGTTCAGGTGTTCTGACCTTGATCAAAACGAATAACAAGCTTGTAAAAATAGAGGCATTGATCGCCATTGACACGACAAGTAATCCAAGTGAACGTTCATCTCCATTTAAGAAAGCCTTCATAAAGACACCTGTAAAGCTGTATCCGATAATGGCTCCCATTGTGACGGCAAACAAAAAGAATAAGACAACAATGATTCGCTTCGTTTGAGTATCAAAGAGCTTATACATCTCCTGCTGCCACATTTTAAGCATCATTTTAGAAATGATTAATGATTTCATCAAAATGTGCACCCCTATCACTTAACATTGAAGCTTTCAGAAACACCTGTTCCAGTGTGCTTGATTGATACTTCTCCTTTAAGGCTGAGACCGTCCCTTCATCCATTTTATTTCCTTTAGAAATAATGGCGATTTTGTGGCACAGCTCTTCCGCTGAAAGCATATCATGCGTTGAAAGCAAGATCGCACCATGGTGCTTGGCATACCGCTTCATCAGTTTCTTTGTGTTTATAACCGCTTCAATATCAAGTCCTCTAAAGGGCTCATCCATGATCACCAATTGACTATCAAGCATAAATGCAGCAATCAGCTGTGTCTTTTTTTTCATCCCATGTGAATAGGTTTCGATCGGTCTTGATAAAGCCGAGTCCATATCAAACAGTTCAATTAGTTGATTTCTTCTGTGAATTGTTTTACATTCATACATAGAAGAAACAAAATCTAAATATTCAGCACCAGTCAATGCTTCAGGGAGCAGCAGGTCATCTGGAACATAGGCTACTTGTTTTTTAAAGGATGGTTCATCGTTTGGGACGTCCTGCAAGTGAATCCTTCCTTCTGTATGCTTAATAATGCCGAGTATACAGTTAATCATCGTTGTTTTACCCGAACCATTCGGTCCAGCAACAGCAACGATTTGATGAGGGTCGATCTTTAAATGAAAATCATTGACAGCAGTCACGTTATTTTTATACGTCTTGGTTAAATTCTCGATCGTAAACATATAACCTCCAAGTGTCTGCATATTCTTTAAAAACAGATCAGGCTAAACCGCCCGCCACAGACGGTTTAGCCCTGGTGTCTTATCTAAGAAGTAAAAAGATGAATCCTAAGTATAGCTACTTACATTCAATTTTGACTTTTAAGCCACTTTCCCACTGAACGGCTCCTGTAAAGCTACCCTTGCCGTTTGCGATACACCAAACTGCTGCTCCTAGAACGACTGTTGCTCCCAATCCAAGAAGGACAGCAACAAATACTAAGAACCAAGCTTGGTCCATAATAGCAGGTTCCATAGTGGAATAGTCAACTTGCGGCGCTGCATAAGTCATACTTTTCACCTCCCAGCTTATGATGATCGTATCATAGGCGTCACACGCCAAACATCTACAGAACATCCCATTTTTGACCGAACATACATTTGATTAAAATGTGACTTTTTATTCAATTATTCACTTTCATCCGTTTAAACCCTCTCTTATTTACTAGATTTTGACACCCCATAAGAACCACAAAACCCATTTAATGTCATTTTCACCATCTTTTTTCTTCTTTTTTTCAAATAGTCCATATTTATCATCTATCATATTTATTCTTTCCTTTTTGTGAGATAGAAAGAATTCCCCCGATATATCAGATATAAAAGTCCTGATTATATGTCGCAATAATGCCAATTATGAAATATTTACTGATCATTCCGATAAAAGAGTGAGCACATTTTCCTTCTTCTCTTGACTCTAAAAATATGTATATACAAGAAAATCAATTGGGAAAAAAGCCCTTACCTTGTTCAGCACTACACAACAAATGACTCGCCTATTCTATGAAAAAAAGCAAAGCAGCCATCGCAGACTGCTTTGCTTTTTCAAATTTATGAGGAACTAGCAGCAGAGGCAGCATCTGGGAAATGATTGTTCCCAATGATTTCACCAGCTGGCACAGAGAGTCCTGTAGCCCCTGATCTCTTGAATGGAAGGAGCGGGAAAACAAGCTCTGCTAAATAATAAGCTTCTTCTAGATGCGGGTATCCAGAAAAGATAAATGTATCAATGCCTAGAGACTCATATTCTAGGATACGTTCTGCTACTGTTTGCGGGTCTCCGACGAGTGCTGTTCCTGCACCGCCGCGTACTAAACCAATGCCTGCCCAAAGATTTGGGCTGATTTCAAGTTTGTCTTTCCTCCCTTGGTGCAATTCCACCATTCGTCTTTGACCTACTGAATCCATCCTCTGTAACACTTTTTGCGCCTCATCAATTGTTTTTTGATCCAAATGACGAATCAGATGTTCCGCTGCCTGCCATGCCTCCTCTTCGGTATCTCTCACAATCACATGAAGACGAATGCCAAACTTCACCGTTCTTCCTTCCTTTTCAGCCTGCTTCTTCACTTGTGTAATTTTCTCTTTCACTTGTGCAGGCGGTTCGCCCCACGTTAAATAGACATCTGTATGCTTGGCGGCTGCTTGAATTCCTGCTGATGATGATCCGCCAAAAAAGACTGGTGGATGGGGTGTTTGAGCCGGTGGGAATAACAGACGGCCATTCTCCGCTTGTAGATGTTTGCCATGAAATTGTACATTTTCTCCTTTCAATAACCGCTTCCAAATTGTCAAAAACTCTTCTGTTGCCTCATAGCGTTCATCATGAGAAATGAACAGCCCATCCCCTTCAAGCTCCTCTTTACTTCCCCCTGCTACCACATTAATCAGCAGTCTCCCGCCTGAAAGACGATCTAACGTAGAAGTCATTCTAGCAGCAACAGACGGCTGCATCAGCCCTGGTCTAAGAGCCACGAGGAACTTTAAATGAGTGGTTTCCGCAGCTAAAGCAGCTGCCGTCAGCCATGGATCTTCACATGATCTCCCAGTAGGCAGCAAGACCCCTGTATAACCAAGCTGATCAGCTGCTTGAGCAATCTGTTTAAAATATGGATAGTCTGCCTGTCTTGCCCCTTTTGCTGATCCTAAATAACGGCCGTCTCCATGCGTTGGAATAAACCATAAAATATTCATGACATCGCCCCCTGTTATTATTCACCTTGATAACTAGTGCGCCACTTGAGCAGACGCTTTTCTAACAGACGTACAAATGAATCTGTCAGCTTACCAACTACTGCAAAGATGATAATTCCTACAAACACTTTATCCGTTTGGGAGAATTGCCTTGCATCCATAATCATATAGCCGACGCCGCTGCTTGAACCCATCAACTCAGCTACCACTAAACCAAGCCAAGCAATTCCTAATGACAGTCTCACGCCCAGAAGAATATGAGGAAGAGCAGCCGGTAAAATCAGCTTTGTGATGCTTTGATACACATTAAACTCTAAGGCGCGAGCCACATCAAACAGCTTATTGTCTACACTGCGAATACCTAGAAACGTATTAATATAAATCGGAAAAAAAGCCCCAAGTGCAATCAATAAAATTTTCGCCGTTTCATCAAAGCCAAACCAGAGGATGAATAAAGGAGTGACCGCTAAATGTGGAACGGTTCTCAGCATTTGCAAGGTCGGATCTACATACTGCTCTGTTTTTTTAGAAAATCCTACGCATACACCCAGCATAAGACCTAAGCCTCCACCAAGTAAAAATCCACATATCGCTCGATAAAGGCTGATGTATAGATGGCCAAACAGTTCACCAGAACGAATCAACTCTCGAAAGGATTCTGCAATCAAGACGGGCGAAGGCAAGACAGTGGAAGAAACGATTTGAGAACCAGCTATGATCTGCCAAACCGCAATAAGTAGAACAGGTAATACCAGTCCCTTTAACTTATATAAAGATAAAGCTTTTCTCCTTTTTCTCTTTGTTCGCTCGATTTCAGATGCTAAAGCCGGATTCGAAATAGCTTTCATTTATTCATCTCCTCTTTTAGCATTTTTTCAATAAACGAATTTTCTACAACCTGATTGACATCAATTTTCCGCTGGATCGCTTTTGTTTGATATTGAAAATCAGCGGTATGCTGCTGAGCATTGATGATCTTCTTCGAAATGGGCTTATTGAGTGGTTCCGTATTGTTTAATACTTGTGTGACGACCTTCTTATCTAAATTTTTTAAACGCGCATATAGAGTAACAGCCTCTTCTGGATGTGATTTCTGCCACTTCACCGCATGGTCATATACCCTTAAAAATTTCACTACTAGTTCAGGATGCTGATCAGCAAACTGAGTTCGAACAAGTGTGAAACCTGGAGAATATAAATCGGTCGCTTCCCCATTCACCAGCAGCTTTGCTCCTTTCTTTATCGTTTCAAGTGATAAGAACGGCTCCCAGATCGACCAAGCATCAACGGACCCATTTTCAAATGCTGATATCGCTTCATCTGGCTGAAGCTGAATGATCTGAACATCCTTCGCAGATAAACCTGCCTGATCTAATACTTTGTATAAAAAGTCAAAGCCGCTGCTCCCTTTAGCGACAGCAATTTTTTTCCCTTTTAAGTCTTCTACTTTTTGAATCTCACTGTTCTTATTCACTAAAATACCGTTCGCTTTCAGCCCATCCTGAGATAAACCAATTTCCTTAAAATCAATACCTGCAGCCTGACCTGCTATGACAGGTGAGTTTCCAACTTGTGAGAAATCTAATTGATTTGCCGCAAGTCCTTCAAATTGGGGAGGGCCACTTTGAAACTCCACCCACTTTACCTTCACTCCTTCTTTTTCAAATGATTGTTCAAACCACCCCTTTTCCTTTGCTAAAAGCAGCGGGCTCAAACTTTGCTGAATCCCAATCCGAATTTCTTTCACCTTGTTTTCTGAGCCGTCTGCTGCTTGATCACACCCTGCTAAAACAAGCAGAAGAGTCAAAAAGATAACGATCATCTGTTTCTTTTTCATGCGATTTCCCCTCCCTAAATCCCTGATCCATGGGTTAGTAACAATTCATCTGTTTTCTCAAATTCTGAAAGCACCTTTTGTCTTAAGCTTTGAAAAGCGGCTGACGTTCTATCACGCGGAAAAGGCAGGTTCACAGGAAGAATCTTATGGA
Organism: Bacillus sp. F2HM; assembly: GCF_019266135.1. Lineage (NCBI taxonomy): Bacteria > Bacillati > Bacillota > Bacilli > Caryophanales > Bacillaceae > Bacillus > Bacillus sp. F2HM. The sequence goes on along the minus strand of NZ_LRMO01000015.1, from coordinate 13,038 downwards.
TTCGGCCAGGTCTCGCTTGTAAGAGCACAATTTCATTTCCTAAATAAATCGATTCATCAATATCATGAGTTACGAGCATCATCGTTGTTTTTTTCTCCTGCCAAATGTCCAGCAGCACATCCTGCAAGTGTTTTCGTGTGAATGCATCCAGCGCACCAAATGGTTCATCAAGCAATAAGATCTCCGGATCACGAAGGAGTGCTCTCGCAATGGCAACCCGTTGTGACATTCCTCCTGAAAGCTCATGTGGATAAGCATGTTCAAATCCTTTTAATCGAACAATTTCAATCAATTCATCCACTTTGCGGCGTACATCCTGTTGTTTTAAATTGAAATTGGCCGCTATGTTTTCTTCAACCGTCAGCCATGGAAACAGGCGGTGTTCCTGAAAGATAAAGCCTTGTTTCATTCCTGGTTCTGCGACCCGTCTGTCTCCTATCAAAATTTGCCCATCATACGCTGTGTCGAGCCCGCCTATGATTTTTAGCAATGTACTTTTCCCGCATCCGCTCGGACCTATCACTGTTACAAATTCACCGGGAATAATGCTCAATCTTAAGTCTTCAAGTACCCGAATGGTCTGTTTGTCTTTCCAAAAGGATTTATCCACAATATCAATTGAAATCGTCATTGAAACCTCCACTCCTCATACGATCAGATAAATACACAGAAAGGCCCTTATCCCAAAAAAGAGATAAGAGCCTTCGCGTTGTCCGATCAGCTAATCATATTGATTTGTTAGCACCATCCTAAATCATATCAATCCCATAAATCAACTCAAATTTATAAAATGGTTATTTTGTCCTTGTATGCTTTTCATCGATCCGATCGTAAATCGATTCTATTCGTTCCTTGCTGCTGTAAATCTCATATTTGTTCCGCTCAATCAATATGTCTAGTGTGATATCCATGTGTTTTCTGTATTTTTTTCGTTTTTTCTTTTTTTCCATCTTCATCATCCTTTCTCATTCAAATAAAAAAAGGCTCTTCACTCATGCTTGAGTGATAGAGCCTTCGGTTGACCGATCAGCCATTCTTGTTCGTCTTTTCAGTATGCTCATGTTAATACACACTATTCCTACCTGTCAACTATATTTATTGTTTTTTCAGATTTATCTAAAAAATGATTGACCGAGCAGGGAACAAGATTTATAGTCTTATTAAATATTTCTTATCAAAACAGTTGGTTTTATCTAACAAAAGGAGGATATACCCATGTCAGAAGAACGTCCATTTCGTTTAGAAACAAAAGCCATTCACGCAGGTCAGGAGCTTGATTCAGCAACCTATTCAAGAGCCGTGCCTATTTACCAAACAAGCTCCTTTGGTTTTAGAGACAGTGAGCATGCAGCGAATTTATTTGGTCTTCAGGAACCGGGAAATATTTATTCACGTATTATGAACCCTACAAATGACGTATTTGAAAAGCGTATTGCTGAGCTTGAAGGTGGAATTGGTGCACTTGCTGTTTCTTCTGGACAAGCAGCGACGACTTATTCTATTTTAAACATCGCAGGAGCCGGAGATGAAATCGTATCCTCAAGCAGTCTTTATGGCGGCACCTACAATTTATTTGCCCATACACTCAAAAAACTCGGAATTACAGTAAAATTCGTCGATTCATCCAACCTTGAAGAACTCGAAGCGGCGATCACAGACAAAACAAAGGCAGTGTATGCAGAGAGCATTGGAAATCCAAAAGGCGACATTTTACATATTGAAGCCATCTCAGCCATTGCACACAAGCATCATATCCCGCTTATTGTGGACAATACGCTCGCCAGCCCTTATTTATTAAGACCTATCGAGTTTGGTGCAGACATTGTCGTCCACTCAGCGACGAAATTTATTGGCGGTCATGGTACATCAATTGGCGGCGTCATCGTTGATAGCGGCCGATTCCCTTGGGCTGACAGCGATAAGTTCAAAGGACTGACTGAACCAGATCCAAGCTATCACGGTCTGACCTATACAGAAGCGATTGGAGAAGCGGCTTATATCACAAAAGCACGAGTACAGCTATTACGTGATTTAGGGGCAGCTCTGTCACCATTCAACTCATTTTTACTTCTGCAGGGCTTAGAAACATTACATCTTCGTCTTGAGCGGCATAGTGAAAATGCCTTGAAAACAGCACAATTCTTACAGGATCACCCTCTTGTCGATTGGGTAAGCTATCCGGGTCTTGAAAGTCACGAATCCTATGAGCTTGCTCAAACCTATTTACCAAAAGGACAAGGCGCAATCCTCACATTCGGTATTAAAGGTGGACGCGAAGCAGGTAAAAGGCTCATTGATTCTGTGCAGCTTTTCTCCCATCTCGCAAACGTGGGCGATTCTAAATCCCTCATCATTCACCCTGCCAGCACAACGCATCAGCAATTAAGCGAGGCAGAACAAAAAGCGACAGGTGTCACACCAGAGCTCATTCGTTTATCTGTTGGAACAGAAGCGATTGAAGATATTCTTGCAGATCTTGAACAGGCGATTACAAAAAGTCAGTCTGAATGACATAGAAAAAAGCACACGGCCGTGTGCTTTTTTATTGTTTATTAATGATTGAGTAATCGAATGTCTTGGAAAGGATAAAATACAAATGAGGTAGTTCCTTGAATATCACGCTTTGTAAAAAGACCTAAGCCGTTGCGGCTGTCCATTGAATTTTGACGATTGTCCCCCATGACAAAGTACTTTCCTTTTGGAACAGTCAGAGGGCCAAAATCAGGTGTCAGCAAGGTGCCATCTGCAGCTGCTTTCTTTTTGTTTGATGCTAAGTAAGGCTCCGCCACTTTTTTTCCATTAACATATAGCTGATCATTTTTCATTTCAATTTTATCACCAGGTAAACCAATCAATCGTTTGACATAATGAGTGCTGCGGTCTTCCCCATCAAGAACAATGATCTGTCCCCGTTTATAATCACCGAAATAATCAACCGTTTTATTCACAAACACCCGCTCTGTATCATGCAATGTCGGATACATGGAAGATCCTTTGACAATGTATGGCGCGAATAAAAAGTTCCGAATGATAAAAACAGCAATAAATGCGATTAAGATGGCTTTGATCCAGCCCCATAATTCTGATTTCTTTTTTTGTGTTTTTGTATTTGTTGTCATAAGCTCCTCCTGAATTCCCCAAGGACGAAATGTGTGTCACCAGCTACCAGCCGGCGTCACGCTTGTTTCTCCCTAAATATAAACATATTTTGCCAACAAATCAAGCGAAGAGAGAGAAAAAGGCAAGCACCTTTCTGTGCTTGCCCAAAACTCAGTTAGTTAGCAGAAGAATCCGCTTCTTTTTCTTTGTTTGCTTTTCCATAGAAATAATCCGATGGATTCACTGGTTTGAAATCAGATAACTTATGGAATCGAAGAAGATCCCTATAGAGCACTTTATCTGAAAGACTTAACTGATTATCAACACGGGCTTTAATCGCCTCTGTCTTTTTATTTTGTTTCACCACTTTACCCGTTTTCGTATCATAAACGGTATTATCGACAAGTGTGTATTTCGGTGTCACATAGTTTCCATTACGGAAGGCAACAGTCTCATCATGCTTTTTAGAGAATAAGTCTGTTCCAAAATTCACGAATTCATTTGAATCGATACCTTGTAAGTGAAGAAGTGTTGGCATAACGTCGACTTCACCACCATACGTATGGTTCACGCCGCCCTTCTTACCAGGAATACGAATCATGAGCGGAACACGCTGGTTTTGTGCATTTTGATAAGGAGTGATTTCTTTCCCTTGAATTTCACTCATTGCACGGTTATGGTTCTCAGAAATACCGTTATGGTCACCATATAATAAAATGACTGAGTCTTTATACATACCTGATTTTTTCAAGTCTTTGAAGAATTGCTCTAATGACTCATCTAAATATCTTGCTGTTTGGAAATAGTTATCGACTGTTTTATCGCCAGTTGTTGCCTTAGCAATTGTCGCATCTTTTTCATCTAAATTAAATGGATAGTGATTTGTCAGTGTCATTAAATGTGCATAAAATGGCTTTTTCATTGATTCTAGCATTGGAATTGATTCTTTGAAGAACGGTTTATCCTTCAGACCCATATTCACAAGGTTTTCTTCATCCATGTTGTAATAGGAAGCATCAAAGAATTGATCAATTCCCATATGTTTATAAATCGTGTCACGGTTCCAGAAAGATTTATAGTCCCCGTGAAGTACTGCACTCGTATAGCCTGCTTTTTGATCTAGGATGGCAGGTAGTGATTGGAAGGTATTTTCACCCTTTGTCACAAATGCTGCTCCCTCTGGCAAGCCAAACATACTATTATCCATCATCAGCTCAGCATCTGATGTCTTCCCTTGACCAGTCTGATGGAAGAAGTTATCGAAATACGTAAAGTCGTCTTTCCCATGAGCCAGTTTGTTTAAGAATGGAGTCACTTCTTCTCCATTTAATTTGTAGTCAATTAAGAAAGACTGGAAGCTTTCTAAATGAATTTTAATAATGTTTTTGCCTTTTGCCTTCCCAAAATACTCTGCATTTGGCTTCGCATAGTGAGAAGACGTATAGTTCACAACATCCGTTAAATCTTCACTGCTTGCATTTGCTACCTGTGTTGCGTTTTGTGCTGCTTGTACCCCATCATAAATCGTATAATTATAAACACCTAAGTATTTGACAACATACTTATGATCAAAGGTTCTCGTTAATAATTCTGGACGATCCTTTTCAGCCAAATGAAGGTTTACAAAGAACAGTCCAATACCTGCAGCTACAATCAGCAGTGCAAACGTCTTTTTCATTTGGAACTTCTTCACTTCTGGTCTCCAAATGACAATCGCAATCAAGATGATAATATCAAGGAAGTATAAAAGGTCATGCGGCTTAATGCTTGCTAGCACACCGCCAGTCATCCCTCCCCCAAGATTTCCTGCCTGCTTCATTGTTGAGAAAGTCAAAAAGTCATCAAAGAAACGGTAATACGCTACATTCGCATATAAAAGTGCGGTCATAATAAAATCAATAACAATTAAAACAATGGCAGATTTACGCCCCTTCAAAAAGAGAGCAAGTCCAAAAAACACGATGGCTGAACTAAATGGATTCAATAAGAGAAGCCCCTCTTGAAAAGAACCTTTTACTCCTAAATTAAAGTCCATTTTGTAGGCTGTGTACGATTTAGCCCAGAATAAAAGGACAGCCAAAACAAAAAAGCTATATTTGTTTGCAAATATTTTTTTCATAAAACCTCTTCTTTCTTATCATCGTTCTGATATAAATGAAATCATAAAAAATTTACATTCATTTTGCAAATGTAAATCTTCTTCGCCAAGCATGCCGATGCTCTGTCTCCGCCGGATACATGCGCTCCTTTAATATAACGAATGAGAGGCATCATAAGTTTCAAAAAAAATACGAGTAAATAAAAGGAAAAATATCCATTTACATTAAATTTACGCACACTTCATGTTTTAGTGGATGAAGAAGGTTTTGTAAATCACTCAGTATTACTTTACTTTTTTCATCTATTCGTGTCAAAGTAATTATAAAGAAAAGGAAGAATCACCTAGGCTTTTCGACTCATTTACCCAAATTTATACAAAATTCGATCCTTGCTTCTTTTATTGTGACTCAACCTCCATTAATCCATGTACCTCCCTAAAAAAACAGTTTAAAACAAAAAAAACTTGATTTCCCCTACTGATGTGCGGTGTGATAAAGAGGTAGAACTTGATCGCAACACTTATATGTTCATGAGAAAAAAATCAGGCTGGAGGACATCACATGAAGATGAACAAACAAATCAACACTTTTGAAGAGAGATTTTCAGAAGATGTAGTCACTATCATTGCTGTTACAGGACCTTCTGGCGTAGGAGCAGGAAAAGCAGGACAGGCACCTCTTTGGACCGCTTCTATTCCACTGATTGCTTGGAAGGAAAACGGCCATATCACAACCGAAAATGTAAGACTTTGCTGGCTAACAGATGATAAGGGATTAAGGGAAAAACAGGCACAATTACATAAAGAATCAATCGTTACACTTCAGGTTCGAAAAGGCGAAGGTGAATTCATGCTTGTATCTTTGATCGAAACAGATACACAGGATCAAGCGCTTCAAGAAATTTTAGAAGAAGCCCAAAAGCCTGTGTTTTATCATGATGATACACTTGGAACCTTTGAATTAGTGAAAGGACTAGACTTATTTGAAAAGACGATCCAATGGAGCAATGAAGAGTGCCTTCTCTACTTTAACCTCGAAGAAGATGAAAAAATAAATGACTCTCTTCGAACAGCAAACCAACTTATGCAAGAGCAAGCCAAATGGGATTCTTCTATTAAATCATTTGCCGCGAATCAGCTGATAGATCTAGCAAAGGATTGGCAGGAACAAGACGAATCAGCTGAAGAGCAAGAAGAACTCACAATGAATCAATTTATAAGCCGCATTTCACTTGAAAGCCTGCATGTTTACCCTGAGGGAGAGTTCGAAGTCTACTATCATGATGGTGATTTATTTTGGGGTCATGTCATTATTGTCACAGGAAATATAAATGGCACATTTCATGATGCCCACATTGCAGGCTAAAGGCTGGAGGAATAACCCATGGAAATCAAAGCTTTTCAAGAATTAAATCTAATTGGGAAAACGCCAGCCCTCGCCAAAATTGGCGGCTTCCGTCCTGATCCAGCTGTACACAGCTGGTTTGCAGGCCATTTTTTCATCGATCCTAATCAAGGCTGGCCGACTGATCAAGATGGGGCCATGATTCCGATTGTACAAATTTATTTACCAGAAGTGCCAGGAGGAATGAACGGTTTCAATGAATGTAAGTTGATTCAAATTTTTCTCAATCAGAAAACGCTTCCGATTGATCTCACCAAAAACGGCGAAGGCTGGCAGCTCATTGAATATTCAACAATCGAAGGTTTAGAAGTAGCTGAAACTCCTGAAGAAGTGAGAGGACTCAAACCCTTTCAAATCCAATGGAACGAAAGTGAGCAAAGGGACTTCCCTTGCTGGGAAGAAGCATGGACATACGTCGATTTATCAGAAGTCAACGAAAGTGAAGAAGCCACTAACCACTTCTTTCATCAATACACAAATTATTCATTCACAAAAATCGGTGGATATGGGGCATATATTCAATCCCCGCCCCATCAACAACAAGGCGAATTCATGCTGCAAATCGCCTCAGAAGAAAAACCTCGTTTCATGATTGGTGATAACGGCACGATGTATTTCTATTACAACAAAGAATTAAAAGAATGGTTTATGCACTGGGATTGTTTTTAACGTCTATTGAATGAAACCTTGCCAGCTCCTAAGCGTAATGAATAATATGAAAGGAGGAAGCAAAATGGGATTCATTTTAGACATCTTTTCACTTGCTGTATATATCCCTTTTCTACAAGTGGATGAAGAGAAGATCTCGAAGAACGCAGCGCATCTCAAAAAATATTACTGGTTTCAAACACTATTACATGATCAAACTTGCAGGGACCTCATCATTTATGATTCCGATGTTCGACGTGTCATAGGCAGGTTTAAAACGGAGAAACTCCATAAGAAGCGCTACAACTTAAGATGCGAACGTAAATTACTGCAAGCATTACAACGCGCAATGTAAACTGACAACAAGAGCCGCACTTTCCTGTGGCTCTTGTTTATCAATTGAATCGTTCCTTTTGAAGAAAACATTTGACGCCTGGACAACTCTCCCCGTATATTATGTATAAATCCATCTTTTTCAAAGAAAAGGGGGCCTCACATGCGCTTGTTTAAGAACTGGAGAAAAAAGCAGCCTGCACAGCAAATCACTTCAGAAAAGCAAGAAGACAGCATCCCAATCAACTTCTCCACACTTCCCTTTGGCACAGACACCGTCGATGATTTTTTGTTCAACCTAGACCTGACCTCCAAGCTCACAGATCCCTATAAAGAAACAGATACGAACAAGCTTACCTAGACCTTCGTAAATCCTCATCCAATACTGGATGATTTTTTTATACTCAATGAAAGGTGTAGCCAATGAAAACATATTATATCGTCAGACACTGCCAAGCAGATGGACAATCTAAAGATGCAGCTTTAACACCACAAGGCATCACTCAATCTCATGAACTGACACAGTTTTTTTCCAGCATTCATCTCAATCAAATTATCTCAAGTCCTTATAAACGAGCGATCCAAACTATTGAGCCTCTTGCTCATACAAAACAGCTCGAGATAAAAATCGATCAGCGCCTCTCTGAACGTGTATTAAGCAGCAAACCAATAGACAATTGGTATGAGAAGCTAAAGCTCAGTTTTACAGACTTACATATGACCTGTGAAGGCGGAGAATCGAGTTTAGAAGCCATGAATCGTATTGTAGAAGCACTCCACGAACAAATAAAATTAGAAAAAGATTATACCCTATTCGTCACACATGGCAATATCATGAGCCTGCTTCTTAAACACGCCGATCCATCGATTGGATTCGAGGAGTGGAAGAAACTAAGCAATCCAGATGTCTATACCCTGAAATATTTTAGTCCAGATCATATAGAAGCAAAGCGAATATGGCAATAAAAAAACGGCAGAATGAACTCTGCCGTTTTCTCAACTATTGCTGATAATAAAAGGACTCTACCCACTCATACGGTTTCTTACGCTCCGCACACCATTTCATAAAGCCTCTTGTCTCCGTCTGCTGAAACGCCATCCAATCCGTTAAAAGCTGGCCATAATAAGCGGCTTGTCTTTGAACATTCGTACGAGTTCTTTGATCTTGAATCAGCATCATAACACGTTCAATCCCCTGAATTCTCTCTTGATCCTTCTCATAGGTGCTTAAATAAAGATCTTCATGTATATGATGAAACGAATACCACAAGGCCGATAAATAGATTTCACAAATTTGAACAATCACACGCTGTTCCTTGCTGCCCCCAAGCTCTAGTGCCTTCAATAAATGAGGCAGCCCTTCTCCCTGATGCACAAACAAACCTTGCCAGCGATACGGTCTCACATCCAATGGGTCAACATTCTCCCACGTTTGAAAAACAGGCTGGATCACCCCATTTACCAGCGGATACACAAGCAGATGATGACCATCCTCAAATCGTTCAATCCACTCAAACAGCCAAGCAGCAAATTCACGCTGTACTTCAAAATCGTTCTCTTTCATCTCTTCAATAAAGGCCTGAAGAACGTTTAGTGCATCTTTACGCAGGCCCTGTTCTTTTCTCACACAGTACTGTCTAAAAAGAGGATAATCATTTACTCCTTCGTCTTGAATGATAGCCTGTAATATCGTCTTCGTTTGCATGATCACAACGCCGCCTCTTTACATCCATTCTTTTCTATATTTATGAATAAATTGAATGTCTTTTTGATAATGTTCAAGATGTCCTTCTTGAATCATGTTTTGAAAAGCGATATCCCCCTCACTCGCTTTTCGTTTCATATACTGACATAATCCTTCTAAACGCAGCAGCACCATATCCAAATAATCTTCTGCTATTTCCTCACCATAAGCTTCAAAAAACAGTTTCACTCTATGCTTTATCTGGTCTGCATGGTCTAATGAAAGATAATTTACGACCTCCCCTGTTTCAGTGCGAAAAAATCTACTTAGAGGCACACATGTATAAAGGGTATAAGCGATATCCCATAGTCTCGGACCAGGAGCAGCTACATCAAAATCAATGATACCCACTGGTTTTTCATTATTGAAAATGATGTTGTACATCGCAAAATCATTATGGCAAACAACCTCTATGTTGTTAGGCGTATTGTCCATTCGTTCCCAATCGTCTGAAATAGGAAAATCACAAACAGCATCATGATACAGTCTAAGCATTCTCGCTATTTCTTTTAAGGCAGGGTGAGAGCACATGTATTCTTTTAAAGGATCATGACCGGCTACGCCTTCAATGAAGGACAATATCTCTCTACCTTGTTCATCAACCCCTAAAAACTTTGGAGCATAGGAGAAATTCTTTTTTTCTAAATGCTTTAGCAGCTTTCGTATATTGATATTGTCTGACTTTACTTCTCGACGAACCGTATCTCCAGAACGATATACGTTCGAGACATTGCCACCTGTCAATAACTCCTCATAATCATTTTGTTTTTTCATAAATTCTCCCCTCAAACTGGGTCACAATGATGATGTCAGCTAAAGATATGTATGTACCCACAAATATTCATTTAGTTACACAAAGGTAGTACACTGTTTTATGTGAATGTGCTGCCCCATTTTGTTTCCTTACATGATTAAATGTATCTTATCAAACGTTGCAAATCATCTAAAGATTATTCTGCTAAAAGAAGTACATGCTCATTATTTTCTAATAGGTTTCTATTTTTATCTAAATAACTCATTTAAGCCACAAAAAACGTTTTACCACAAGGGTGAAACGTTAGGTTCATGGAAAAACCAATCATGAAACTTTTAATAGATACCGGTGGCCGGGGTCGAACCGGCACTCCATGATAAATTATTCCTAAAAGGAAAGGTATACCCTCTTAAAGTAAAGCACCCGTTTATGAAATAAGAATTAAAGTTCTTCTTGGTATATTTCTGATTTTATCGGCTTTAAACTCAAAGGTATTTTAAACTCATGAATACCTTCAATATGATTAAAGAAATGATCGATATCGTCATAATCCATTGACCATTCTTCTACCACCTTTAACTTTTTTAACTCGCTTGTTGGTTTAAATAAAAATTCACAGTGTAGTTGTTCCATGTGAGAATAATCATCTTCTTCATAAACTGTAAACTGACGTACAAAGTCAAAATGAAATAGTTTCTCTCCTGTAAAATCATAGACACCACACTGAAATAAAATTTCTTTATCTTCTTCGCCCTCAACTGTCTCCTTTGAAAAAGCCTTAAATGTTTCCCAAACCTTTTTTATATCATCGGTATCTTCACCAATGCTATCTTTAAGATAACGTTCAGCATTTTTAACCGTAATCATTACAACACCTCTTGTGTACAATTTATCCAATCCTTCTTCAATTATCCTGCCCCTTTAGTTTAATCATAAGGTAACCATCAATAAAGTAAAAGTTAATCTCCTTAATATGTTCCTCTGTCATATTGTAAGGCTTTAATTCAGCAATACTTATTCCTTTTGCTGTTAGGAAATTAAGAAACGCCTTAAATTTATTACTCACAGTCCTAAACAAATAATTCAATAGCTTCCCGATTGCCATTTAGCTAGGCCCCTTTCAGCAGTGAAACGATTTGAAGTAATTTTATCGTGTGAAAAATCAGCTAAAAAACAAATAAAAAACGCCCTCCTACAATTTGTAGAAAGACGTTTTAAACGTTGATATTCTTTAATTCTTCTGTGATTGACGATAATAAAGAATATCTAAAACTAGATACCGGTGGCCGGGGTCGAACCGGCACTCCGTGAGGAACACGATTTTGAGTCGTGCGCGTCTGCCAATTCCGCCACACCGGCATGATTATAAAAGAGCGCATCTTATATTAAAAAACAATGGTGCCGAGGGCCGGACTTGAACCGGCACGGTAGTCACCTACCGCAGGATTTTAAGTCCTGTGTGTCTGCCAATTCCACCACCCCGGCAGTCTTTTCAAAAAAGGCGACACCCGGATTTGAACCGGGGATAAAGGTTTTGCAGACCTCTGCCTTACCACTTGGCTATGCCGCCATTATTGGAGCGGAAGACGGGATTCGAACCCGCGACCCCCACCTTGGCAAGGTGGTGTTCTACCACTGAACTACTTCCGCACATCAACTGGGCTAGCTGGATTCGAACCAACGCATGACGGAGTCAAAGTCCGTTGCCTTACCGCTTGGCTATAGCCCAATAATAAAATGGGGCGATTGATGGGAATCGAACCCACGAGTGCCAGAGCCACAATCTGGTGCGTTAACCACTTCGCCACAACCGCCATAGATGTAATGAATGATAAAGTATAATTGGCAGGGGCAGTAGGAATCGAACCCACACCGGAGGTTTTGGAGACCTCTGTTCTACCGTTAAACTATGCCCCTATGAAAACAAAAAATGGTGGAGGGGGGCGGATTCGAACCGCCGAACCCGGAGGGAGCGGATTTACAGTCCGCCGCGTTTAGCCACTTCGCTACCCCTCCACTTTTGAAAAACAGTGCCGGCAAGAGGACTTGAACCCCCAACCTACTGATTACAAGTCAGTTGCTCTACCAATTGAGCTACACCGGCAAATAGTGGTGGCTCGGGACGGAATCGAACCGCCGACACACGGATTTTCAGTCCGTTGCTCTACCAACTGAGCTACCGAGCCAAGTATTCTTTTGAAAAATGGCGGTCCGGACGGGACTCGAACCCGCGACCTCCTGCGTGACAGGCAGGCATTCTAACCAACTGAACTACCGGACCATTTTGGTTGCGGGGGCAGGATTTGAACCTGCGACCTTCGGGTTATGAGCCCGACGAGCTACCGAACTGCTCCACCCCGCGACGATATAAAAGATATGGTGGAGGATGACGGGCTCGAACCGCCGACCCTCTGCTTGTAAGGCAGATGCTCTCCCAGCTGAGCTAATCCTCCGAATAAAAAATGCTGGTGTATATTCTATAAAAATGGTGACCCGTACGGGATTCGAACCCGTGTTACCGCCGTGAAAGGGCGGTGTCTTAACCGCTTGACCAACGGGCCCTTTATTATGTAAATTGTGGCGGAGAGCAAGGGATTCGAACCCTTGAGACGGGGTTACCGCCTACACGATTTCCAATCGTGCTCCTTCGGCCACTCGGACAGCTCTCCAAATTGGCTCCGCAGGTAGGATTCGAACCTACGACCGATCGGTTAACAGCCGATAGCTCTACCACTGAGCTACTGCGGAATGAAGAAAGCTTGGCGGCGTCCTACTCTCACAGGGGGAAACCCCCAACTACCATCGGCGCTGAAGAGCTTAACTTCCGTGTTCGGTATGGGAACGGGTGTGACCTCTTCGCTATCGCCACCAGACAATTTAGTGACAAAAGATATTATACTATGTATTGAAAATAAATCAAGAGATATTTTAAAAATATTCTCTCAAAACTAGATAAC
>NZ_LRMO01000014.1:0-12841 GCF_019266135.1 Bacillus sp. F2HM | reverse complement strand
GCAGCCCTAGGAAGGGCGAGCACCAGAGCGGAGCGAATTTAACATTCGTGAGCACTGGCGCACAGACCTGACAACGAATGCGAGGGTTTGTCTACACGCTGAGGCACTTCCGTCAAGGAAGTGCTTTTCATTTTATCGTTGCTCTTTCCCAATTTCCGGGAGGATCGTTTTTGCTAAATGCTGGTCCATTTCCTCATATTCATCATAATGAATCGTTTCATACAGCTCTTTTCTCGTTTGCATATCCCCAAGTATCCCCTGCTGCGTTCCCTTTTCCATGATTTCTGTAAATAAACGCTCATACGCTTTTGCAGCAACTCTAAGTGATGACACAGGATAAATGACCATTTGAAAGCCAAATACAGAAAATTCGTCTGCATGATAATAAGGCGTCTTGCCAAACTCCGTCATGTTTGCAAGGAGCGGACCTTTAATATTACTTGACGCATGCGTGAAGTCCTCTGCTGTGATGAGTGCCTCAGGAAAAATAGCATCAGCTCCTGCTTCTACGTAAAGATTGGCCCGGCGGATGACATCCTCCATTCCATTTACGGACTTTGCATCGGTTCTCGCAATCACCAAAAGCGTTGGTGCCGCTTGTTTGATGGCTTTGATTTTTGCGACCATTTCTTCTACTGGAACGAGTGATTTCCCGTTTAAATGCCCGCATTTTTTCGGCATTTGCTGATCTTCAATTTGAACAGCTGCCACTTTGCTCTCAACCATTTCTTTTGCCGCTCTTGCTGCATTTAAAACACCGCCATAACCTGTGTCCATATCGACCAAAAGCGGCAGCTGGGAAGCTCGAATCATCTCCTTCGCTTTTTCAGCCATTTCTGTTGAATGGATCATGCCGAGGTCTGGCAGTCCTTTGCTGGCACAAAAAGCGGCACCTGATAAATAGAGCCCTTGAAAGCCCATTTTTTTCGCATAGAGCGCAGACATTCCATCGTGAACGCCTGGAATTTGAAATAAAGCTGATTTGTTCATTTGTTCTTTAAAGACTGCGGCTAAATCAGCCTGACTTCTTTCTTCATTCACGATCCACACGCTAGCTCCCCCTTATATGACGAATAAGTCCATAAATGCTGGTACTGTTGTTGTTTTTAATTGATTTGGATTTTGGCAGAGTGACACAATTTGATCCACTTGTTTTTGTGGAAATCTTGTCTTTAAATGATAGACCCATTTCTTTTCAAGCAGCGGAATGCCTTCCTGTCTTCTTCTGCGATGACCGAGCGGGTATTCAATTTCAATTCGGTCTGTCATCGTCCCGTCTTTAAAGAAAATTTGTACACAGTTTGCAATCGATCTCTTTTTCGGATCTAAATAATCCTCTGTGTAACGTTTATCCTCTTTCACAATCATTCGATCACGAAGACGATCAATGGCTGGATTTTGCGCCGTTTCTTCTTCATAATGGTCAGCTGTTAGTTCACCATAGATCAGTCCAATGGCTGTAATATACTGCAAGCAATGATCACGGTCTGCTGGATTATAAAGCGGCCCTTTCTTATCAATAATCCGAATCGCTGACTCATGTGTCGTAATTTCTACCCGGTCAATTTCATCTAAACGATCTTTTACAGCGTCATGCAGCATCACAGCCGCCTCTGCAGCAGTCTGTGCATGAAACTCAGCAGGATAAGCAATTTTGAAAAGAACATTTTCTATGACGTATGATCCAAGGGGCTGGGCGAGCGTAAGTGGTTTTCCTTTCATAAGAACATCTTCAAAGCCCCACTTCTCAGCACTTAGGGGCGTTTGATAACCCATTTCCCCTTTACGTGTCATCATTGCCAGTCTCACTCCGCGGCTTGTTGCGTCCCCTGCTGCCCATGATTTCCTAGATCCTGTGTTTGGGGCGTGGCGATACGTCCTAAGAGGGGAATTATCAACAAACGCTTGTGATAAAACATGCTGGACCTCTTCTTTTGTTCCGCCAAGCATTGCACACACAACTGCACTTGTTGCCACTTTGACAAATAACACATGGTCCAATCCATTTCGATTTAGACAATTTTCTAAAGCAAGGACACCTTGAATTTCATGTGCCTTGACGATTGCATGCAGTACGTCATTCATCGTTAGCGGTTCTTCTCCGTTTGCAAGGCGAGTTCTGCTGATATAATCACTTACAGCTAATATTCCGCCTAAGTTATCTGACGGATGGCCCCACTCCTGTGCAAGCCATGTGTCATTATAATCTAACCAGCGGATCATACAGCCAATATTAAAAGCCGCTTGAACAGGATCTAGCACAAACGAAGTGCCGGGAACTCTTGCTCCGTTAGGTACGACTGTTCCAGGTATGATGGGACCAAGGTGCTTCGTACATTCTGGAAAATTGAGCGCAAGCATTCCGCACCCGAGTGTGTCTATGAGCACATAACGCGCGGTTTCAATGGCCTCTTTGCTCGTAATTTCTCCGTCTACTGCATAGGCAGCAATTTCTTCTAATAGCTGATCTGTTTGATTGGCGACTGCTGTTTTGTTCATATTCATTCCCCCGTTTTTCCATCATCATTTGAAACCTTTAATCCTCTTGGCCCTAAATACCGGACTCTCGGTCTAAAAATGCGATTATGCAAATGCTGTTCAATAACGTGGGCTGCTAATCCGCTAGCTCTTGCAGCAAAGAAAATGGGTGTATAAAGTGAAATAGGAATTCCGAGCACGTAATAAATAGGTGCAGCATAATAATCAAGATTCGGATAGAGGTTTTTCTGCTCTTTCATGTATGCCTCTCCTGCTACACACATGTCATATAGCGTTGTATCTCCCTTTGATTCAGTAAGCGTTTTCAATGAACGTTTTAAAAGAGCGGCTCGCGGATCCATTTTTCTCATGTATACTCTGTGGCCAAAGCCCATCATTTTTTCTTTTGCGGCTAATTTTCGTTCAATGAGCGCAAGAAATCCTTCCGTTGTTTTTCCTTCAAGAAGCATGTGCATGACAGCTTCATTTGCTCCTCCGTGGAGATCACCTTTTAATGAAGAGATCGCTCCAGTAAAAGCACCATACATGTCAGAATGCGTGGATGCAATGACTCTAGCCGCAAACGTTGAATTCGGCAGCTCATGTTCACTATATAATGTAAGTGTTTGGTCAAAAGCGGTGATTTCGTCTTCGGTCGGGGTGCGTCCAGTTAGCATGGATAAAAAGTTTTCAGTGTAGGATTTGGTCTGATCTGGAGAAATAGCGGCGTCTTTTGTGAGAATATGATAGCTTCCAGCAACAATGGCCGGCAGCTGGCCTAGTAATCGAACGGCACGCTTCACTTGGCACGCTTCTGATCGATCATGTAATGCATCATCGTACCCCGCAAGAGCAGATAAGCACGTTCTCATCGCATCCATAGGGTGAGTGGTTTTTGGAAGTTTCGTTAAAATGGTTTGAATCATTGGATGTAAGTTCGTTTGTGAGGATATATCTTGCTGAAATTGGTGATATTCCATCATATCTGGTAATCTTCCATAAATGAGCAGATAGGCGGTTTCTAAATATGTCTTGTTTTGTGCTAGCTCAATGAGGTCGTACCCGCGAATCACAATTTCCTCTTGCTCCACATCTAAATATGATATGGACGTTTCGCTTGCCACAATGTCTTCAAGCCCCGGTTTATACTGCAATTGTTCAGTCATCATATAACCCCCGTTTCGTCCAATTGTTGATCTCCAAACGAGCAAACGGCCAGAAATGATGTGAATCTATAGATGGGAAGATACCGTGCACGTCGGATATCCAATTTCCATTCTATCCAAAGCACTTCATCTTGTAAATAAAAGAACGTATGTCCAGTTGGACATACGTTAGCTGTAGTATGGAGAAATCATGATATAGACAATGACGCCAGTGAGACTAACATAGAGCCAAAGCGGCATCGTCCAGCGGGCAATTTTACGGTGACGCTCGACCTGCATCTGTGCGCCTCTAAATAGTGTAATCAATGCAAGCGGTACAATAATTGCTGAAAGCACAATATGTGTAATCAAAATAAAGAAGTAAATTGGACGGATGATCCCTTCTCCGCCGAAGTGTGTATCAGCTGCCATTGAATGATATGTCACATAGGAAATTAAAAAGACAAGTGTTGTTGAAAATGCAGCAAAGATAAATCGTCTATGTGCTTTAATGTTCTTTTGTTTAATCATAATGAGTGCTGAAAGTAAAAAGATAAACGTAAAGCTGTTCATCACGGCATTCAGTAAAGGAAGAAATGTAATATCCAGATGACTAAATTTATCTGTTTTTGGCATTAAAAATAATAAAGCGATTAATCCGTTTATGGCAATTGTTAAAATGACAACAATGCCGGTGAAATTTTTCGGTTTTTGATTCTGTTCGTTCATGTTTGAAAACCTCTCTTTATTAGTTCCGACTAAGAGTATGTTATTTAACTTTCTCTATAAAGTCAATGAATTCGCTGTCTTCGTCGAATTTTAGACAAACTTGCCGATTACTGGCGTTCTAACGGCTTGAAAGATCCATCCACTTCCTTTAGAATGGGAATTTATGTGGTTTTTATGATTTCTTATATAAAAGGAGTAATGGACTTGTCAATCTTACAGGAAACAACCAAAGATGTGAAGACGTTAGAGCAAGAATTACAGCAATTGCAGTTCCAAATGTATCGAATGCAAGAAAATATGAAAGATATTTCGAAAAAAGCAAAGATCATTGGCATTGATCAGGCGAAAGAAGATGAATGGATGATTGTCTCTGCCATTGAAAGTGCGGATACATGCAAAATCATGCTCAGCGATTGTGAAAAAGCTTTTCGCGGACAATCTGATTTTTCCTTAATCGCGGAATACCCTGAAGAAGGAAAGATTCATATTGCTGATATTAAAGGCCCTCCCGATAATGGATACGGCTCAATCTGCATGAAGCATTTAAAAGAAATCGCAAGAGAGCAGAACATCCCAGTCATCACGGGTGACCTCGTCAAAAGAGATTGGAATCACGTGGACCGCTTGATTCACTTTTATGAAAAACACCAATTTGATGTCCAAATCAATTGGAAAGAACAAAGCGGGGAAATTTATTGGGTGGACAGCTAACGCCAAAAAACCAGCGTGTATGATGGAATATACGCTGGTTTTTGTCGAAAATGCAAATTTTTCTGAAAAATATGTGTTTTTTTGACCAAAAAAAGGGTACAATAAAAGCATCAGGCCGCCACCTGATGCTTTCTTCCAAAAAACAATAGATTACTAGTTAAGTACTTTCACTTTGACTGATTTTACGCCCCAATTTTTTGCTTGGGATTTGCTTGGTACATGTACATCAATTTTGTTACCTTTAATTGCGCCGCCAGTATCTGCTGCGGTAGCTTCACCGTAGCCTTCAACATAAACCTTACTTCCTAATGGAATGACATTAGGATCTACTGCAATGACTTTCGCATTTGGGTTTTTGTTTAAGTTTACCCCTGTTGCAGTGATACCTGAGATGCCACCATCATTTGCTGTATAAGCCGTAGCCGTTACAGTCAATTCTTTTTGTACACTTTGACTAGCAGAAGATGATTCTGCTTTAGCTGTTTCCTTTTTAGGAGCAGCTTTTTGTGTTGTTTGCTCTTTTTGGACAGGCTCCTGTTTTTGTACAGGCTCTGAGCTTACCGGAGCTGAGCTTTGACCAGCAACACTTAGTGTTGAACCAGTCACAATTATATCTGAGTTTAAGTTATTCCAAGACTTAATATCGCTAATTGACACATTGAATTTTTGAGCGATTTTCCAGAGGCTGTCCCCCTTCTGGACTTTATACTGCTCCTGAGTTTTCTCTTTTGAAGAGATTGTCAATTTATCACCTACATAAATCATGTCTGTAGATAAATTGTTCCAACCCTTTAGGTCCTTTAGAGACACATCATTTTTTTGAGAGATTCCCCAAAGTGTATCACCTTTCTTCACAGTGATTTCCTTTGCAGAAGCTTGCTGTGCTCCAAATGCTGTTGTTGAGATTGCTGCAACAGCAACCAAGGACATAATAGTCTTCTTCATAAAGTAAATCCTCCCTTGTTAGCTTTTTATGGCGGCTAACGAGTGCTATCGTAACATATGTAAATGTCAATTCAATAACAAAACGATATGTTTTAGATTACAGTTCCTTTACATGAAACATCTCTCTCCATTGGTAAATCAGACCACAAAACAGCTCGATTACCCGCCATATCAAGGTTTTGAAAGGATCAGAAACCTCCTGTTGAAAACGTGTCCAAACGCAGCGAAAAAAATTTATTTTTCTTCTTCAACCTTTTTATTTTTCTCTTTTTCTATAAATAAACGGATTTCTTCTAAAAAAACATCCCCGTATTTCTCTCTTTTTTGAGCGCCTATTCCCTTAATATGGAGAAGTTCTTCTTCTGTTTTAGGCTGAACGGCTGACATTTCCTTCAAGGTTTGATCAGAAAATACAACAAATGGCGGAACGCCCTGCTCTCTCGCCAGCTTCATTCTCACCGCTCTCAGCTGCTCAAATAATGCATCGTTTTCTTGAATCGCCTCTCTTTTCACTGCCTGCTTTTTATACACAGCCTCTTGCCCGACTAACACCTTCTTTCCTTTATGTGTCACTTTTAATGTTGGATAAGCTCCTTCAGACATGTGCAAATACTCTTCTGTAATTAAAAATTCGATGAAATCACTAATTTGCTGGGCTGATTGCTGCTTCATTAAAGCGTATGTAGGAAGACGGTCGAAACCAAGGTCAAGCACTTTTTTATTTTTAGAGCCTGCCAGTACTTGAGCAATCATCATTTTTCCAAAGCGCTCGTTCATTCTAACCGTACACGATAAAACCATTTGCGCTTCTCGAGTGACCTCTTCACGCTCTCTTTCATCAAGGCAATTACTGCATTTTTGGCAAGGGGCACTTGCTGATTGATCAAAGTAGTCCATCACAAATTGCTGCAGACATTGCTCAGTGTGACAGTAATCGACCATTTGTCTAAGTTTAAGCAGCTCATGCTGAAAGCGCACTTCATCTTCTGTTGACTGTTCAATGAGGAATCGCTGCATTCGTACGCCCTGCGGCGAAAACAGTAAAATGCATTCACTTTGGAGCCCGTCTCTGCCGGCGCGTCCAGCTTCTTGATAGTAGCTTTCAATATCCCTTGGAATTTGATGATGAATCACAAAACGGACATTTGACTTATTAATTCCCATGCCAAATGCAGATGTAGCGACCATAACCTGGATGTCATCGTTTAAAAACAGGTTTTGCTGCTCTTCTCTCATATCATCATCTAACCCGCCATGATAAATGCCAGCTTTGATCTTTTGTTTCTTTAGCCGATTGTAAATGTTTTCGGCTTCTTTTCTTGTAGCAGTATAGATAATGCCGGACTCAAGCTTATTTTTCTTCATATAATGTGTGATAAAGCGGTCACTATTTTCTCCTTTGACCACCTGAAAAGATAAATTTTCTCTAGCAAACCCTGTAAAAATGGTTTCTTCTTCGTTCATGCCAAGCTGTTCACATATATCTCGGTGAACCTTTTTCGTGGCTGTAGCAGTTAATGCGACAATCACTGGCCTTTTTGTCAGCCGATTTAAGCATTCTTGAATAAAGCGGTAGCTTGGCCTAAAATCATGCCCCCACTCAGATATACAGTGCGCTTCATCAATTGCAATTAAAGGGATCGTTAACCGGTCAAGCAGCTGAAAAAAACGCTCATTTTGTAAACGTTCAGGTGTGATATAAAGCAGCTGATATTCCCCATCTTCACATTTTTTCAGCCTTTTATTCATTTCAGCTACGGAAAGTGTGCTGTTTAAAAAGGACGATCGTATGCCCATCTCATTTAGCGCATCGACTTGATCTTTCATTAAAGAAATTAGCGGGGATACAACGATCGTTGTTCCTTCCATCATCAGGGCAGGAATCTGGTAGCAAACCGATTTCCCCCCGCCTGTCGGCATAATACAGACGGTATCCTTCTGTTTGTTTACAATCGATTCAATGGCTTGTTTCTGTCCCTGCCTAAAGGCGTCAAAGCCAAAGTATTGTTTCAGGAGTGCTTCTGCTTGTTCTAACATCCAATTCCCTCTCCGTCTTTTGTTTTGTCTATTTTAACATACATTCATGCCTCTTCCGGCCGACTGTGCAATTTCGTTTTTTCACAAAATAAAAAGCCATTTTCCGCAATGGAAAATGGCTTGAATCATCCTAGGAAAAGCTGCGGATGCCGTAATCTAAGTAAGAAAGTTTTAAACCACCACTCCTCAAAGTGGGTGTTTGCAGAAACGTTCCTGTCTTCCTCGCTAAGGAGGCATGACATTCCGGCTTCAATATAAAACTCCCTATTACAGCTTAAAGGTTAAAACTTAATTAACATTACGCGCATCGCAGCCTTTAAACTATATTACACGAAAGTTTATTAAATTTCAAGAGATCTTTTTTCTGTGAAATACTCATGTATACAAGTTATTTGTTCATGTGTACATAAGAAAAAATTATTCTGAAAAAATTTAACCTTCGCTTATGATCCTATTTTTCCTCATCTACATCAACATCTTGCTCTTCCTCTAATCTTTCATACGTATCTGAATGCATCTGATCCATTGTTTCTCTATTTGTTAAATCGCGCATTTGATCGGAGAATGAACGGTCAAATGCGTTTGGATCTTGAGTGGTTTCTTCATTTTTCTTTGCATCTATTGAATAACGTGTATATGGAACTGCTTTTAAACGCTCGTATGGGATCTCTTTCCCCGTTTTCTCACATATCCCATATGTTCCGTCTTCCATTCGTTTCAGTGCTGCATCGATTTCACCTTCAAGCTGATCATCGACTTGATCCAGCGTTTGTTCTGTCATGCGGTCTAAATAGATGCTCCCATGATCAGCGATATGATTTCCAACACCATTTGAAATCTCACTCGATTCAACGAGCATCGATTCTTCTTTCTTTTTTGATCCCTTCACATCTTCTTTTAATTGAATCAATCTTTCGTATAAATCAGCTTGTTGTTCTTTCGTTAAGCCCACGGTCTATCACTCCTTTCTCATTACCTTCCCGCTGAAAGGGAAAAGAAAACATCAAAAAAGCCGCCGCCTCTTTGGCAGCAGCTTTCTTTTCTTACAGATGGCGAAGTGCTTCTTCTACTGATTTTTCGCCTTTCATCAAGTCAAAGGACTTATTTTTCACATTGGATTCTGTTAAGCTCTCCACAAGAACAATGGCTACGTCCTCTCTTGAAATCTCGATGTTTTGATCATCTGGAATATGTTCGGCAGCTTCAATCTTTCCTGTCTTCTCCTCATGCAGCAGGGCACCTGGGCGGACAATCGTATAGGAAAGACCTGACTGTTTTAAGTGCTCATCGGCTTTTCTTTTTGCTTCATAATAAGTTTCCATACTTTCTTGCCCTTTTCCTTGATTCGGATCATCTGCATTATAGGCACTAAGCATAACAAAATGCTGGATGTTTTCTTTTTTCGCTGTATCAACGAGGCGTTTTGCACCTTCTTGATCGACCGCAATGGTCTTATCTGCACCTGTTTTTGAGCCTGAACCAGCTGCAAAGATGACAGCGTCTGCTTGTTTCACAGCATCTGTCACATCTTTTTCAAGATCACCGATGACAGGTGCTGCACCAAGTTCTTTTAGTGCATCAGCTTGTTTTTCATCTCGAATGAGAGCAAGCGGCTCATGTCCTTTTTCTTTTAAATAACGAACGACGAGTCTGCCTGTATGTCCATTTGCTCCTGCAACTAACACTTTCATTGTTCATTCTCCTTTCTGTATCTGTTTCATCTTTATCCTTTTTTGCTATCATTCAAACACTTAAGCAGAAAAAAGCCCTTCTCATCAGATGGGAAGGGCTTAGCAATGTGCGATCTATAAAAATAAGAACGAAGAATGAGAAAAGTGCATATGATCTATGTAATCGCAAGATTGATCAGCAAAGATGTTTTGTCAAAATGGCTTGCACATCACTCAAATCCGTCTCTTTAGAAAAGTCGAGTTCAAATACTTTTGAGCTTGTGACAAGCAGCATACCTGTGTCCTGATCAAACACGCCAGCTTCTTGTATGGCAAAACTTTCAATTGATCGATACGGCAAGGAGACCCTGACTTTCTTCTTAGAAAATACGCGGTTATCGCCAAAGATCAGTCGTTTATTGGTAAAGCAAATTTGGTCGTGACGCAGTCTGTAAACAGCCTCAATTCTTTCCCCTTCAATCAATAAGGATTCGAATTTCTTATCATTTTGTTTACTGACAGAAAAAATACCCACGTAAACCCCCTCTTCCTGCATCAAATTCCTTTATGACAAAACGGCCACACGGCTCTGTGGGTACGTTTTATTCTCACTTATAGAATACGCTATAAATGGTTGTTATTCCATTACGAATAGATTAAATTTCATTTAACTTTTTCTTTTTGATCCGATGCTCTTTCCTCTACTTATTTAGACTGTTAAAGCAGGAAAAAAGTTTCAGTTCTTTTCGAGAAAAATGCTGAATCATTTCCAATAAAAAAACAGTGATTATGCCAAATCACTGTTTTTAAATGACTATTCGTCTTTTGGTGTATCAATCGTTCCCTCGGCATACACATCGGAAATCTGTTCAAGCGTAATCGCCATATCAGCGTCCTCGTGTTCATGCCATGCATTTTGATTTTTCTGCTCGTCATTTTGCTGCTTTTTCATCATCATCACCCTTTACTGTTTTTCTTAGTATGAGTGATGACCCTCAAAATCATTCAGCTGAAATATCTTCGAAATACTCCTTGTAATACCCGCCTACTTTACCCGTATTGTCTACGACAAACAGGAATTCTTCTGTTTCATTTTTCACTTCATATGTGCTTCCAACGGTTAATGCCCGGTCGACCATATATTTTTTCGCATTTGTATGTACACATTTTACTTGTTTTAACGTTTGAGCCGTTTGCCAGTTTTGATGGATCATGATTTAAAAACTCCTTTTTTCATCTATACATTTATTGTAGCCAAATTTTCGCGAAATGCAATGAGTGTTATGGATTGCTTTCAAACATGTCGTGTAATATGATAATTGTATACGTTTACATCTTTGTGCGTATAAAGTTTCGTTGCATGTCCGCTTTTCCCACCTAGAACTCGCAGAAAACAATCCATATCTTTAAGGAGGTTTGTTTATTTATGAGCTCTACAACACTTCAAATTAGTTCAAAACTCGAATCCTTTCTCCAAGGGACGAAAAAACTCTACATTAATGGTCAGTTTGTCACAAGTCACGATAACAAAACCTTTGCTACTCCTAACCCAGCCACAGGCGAAACCCTTATTGATGTTTATGAAGCAGGTGCAAAAGATATTGATGAGGCCGTAAAAGCTGCAAAAAAAGCCTTTCATGGTCCTTGGCGCTCCATGTCTGCCGCTGAACGCGCCCGCCTCATGTTCAAGCTTGCTGATTTAATGGAAGAAAATCAGGAAGAACTTGCACAGCTAGAAACTTTAGATAACGGAAAACCAATTAATGAAACAACAAATGCAGATATCCCCCTCGCTATAGAGCACATGCGCTATTATGCGGGCTGGACGACAAAAATGAATGGACAAACCATTCCTGTCAGTCAAGGATATTTTAATTATACCCGCCATGAGCCGGTTGGGGTTGTAGGACAAATCATCCCATGGAACTTCCCGCTGCTCATGGCTATGTGGAAAATGGGCGCCGCACTTGCAACAGGGTGCACCATCGTTTTAAAGCCAGCCGAACAAACTCCACTCTCTGCTCTTTACTTAGCAGAATTAGTGGACAAAGCCGGCTTCCCAGAAGGCGTGATTAACATCGTTCCTGGATTTGGCGAAACAGCCGGAGAAGCCTTAACTGATCATCCTGACGTGAACAAGCTGGCCTTCACAGGGTCAACAAGTGTTGGGAAATTAATTATGGAGAAAGCGGCTAAAACCATTAAGAGGGTCACATTAGAGCTTGGCGGAAAATCACCGAATATTATTTTACCTGATGCCGATTTAAAGAAAGCCATTCCAGGTGCTTTAAATGGCGTTATGTTTAACCAAGGCCAAGTATGCTGCGCAGGGTCCAGAGTCTTTGTTCATCGGAGCCAATACGATGAAGTGGTCGATCAAATGGCCAAATATGCAGGATCCCTCAAGCAAGGCGCTGGTCTTCATCAAGATACGCAAATTGGACCTCTTGTAAGTAAAGAACAGCACGAACGCGTGTTAGGCTATATTGAAAAAGGTAAATCCGAAGGGGCAACAGCCGTTGTCGGGGGCGATTGCCCTTATGAGGCTGGCTATTTCGTCTCCCCTACTATTTTTAAAGATGTAGAAGATGAAATGACCATTGCCAAAGAAGAAATCTTTGGACCTGTCTTATCTGCCATTCCTTACGATTCCATTGATGAAGTGGTTGAACGAGCTAACCAGTCTGAATATGGATTAGCAGCAGGACTTTGGACAGAAAACTTAAAGCATGCCCATGATATCGCTGCACGTCTTGAAGCAGGAACGATTTGGGTCAACTGCTATAATGTCTTTGATGCCGCCTCCCCGTTTGGAGGATATAAGCAATCAGGTCTTGGCAGAGAAATGGGATCATATGCCCTTAACAACTATACAGAAGTCAAAAGTGTATGGATTAATCTTCAAGACTAATGACGTCAAGAAAGCCGGTGACCCTGTCATCGGCTCAGATCGTTGACAAAGTGCTAAAATGATTTTTATTTTAGCACTTTGTCTTCTTTTCAGCGTGATAGAAAACCTTTGCAGTCTAGGAAGGACGAGCACTGGCGCGGAGCGAATTGACATTCGTGAGCACCAGCGCGCAGACCTGACACCGAATGCGAGGGTTTGTCTACACGCTGAAAGGA
>NZ_LRMO01000013.1:0-27235 GCF_019266135.1 Bacillus sp. F2HM | reverse complement strand
CCAGTAACTCCGGTAGCTCCGGTAACACCTGCGGCTGCCAATAACGTATAGTCTGGCGACGTATCTGGTGTACCTGTTGGTGGTGCTGTATTCACAACATAGGTTCCACCTTCATATGTCACCACTTGACCTACTGGATAGGTTGGCGCTGTTGCTGGGTCAAATGTCAGAATACCAGTTAATCCTACACCGGTTACTCCGGTGGCTCCTGTGACTCCTGTTGCCCCTGTATCACCAGTTATCCCAGTTGGGCCTGTGACGCCGGTTGCACCAGTTTCTCCTGTCGCTCCTGTGATCCCTGTTGCTCCTGTGCCAGTAGCTCCGGTTGGGCCAATTTCCCCCGTCGCTCCCGTAACACCAGTGGCTCCGGTTGGGCCAATTTCTCCCGTAACTCCTGTGACGCCGGTAGCTCCGGTTGGACCAACTTCCCCCGTTGGTCCTGTCACTCCTGTTGCGCCGGTGGAACCCGTGACTCCTGTACCGGTTGCACCCGTAACGCCAGTCGCTCCTGCAGCGGCCAATAACGTATAATCTGGTGACGTATCTGGTGTGCCTGTTGGCGGCGCCGTATTGACGAGGTAAGTTCCTCCTTCATATGTCACCACTTGACCTACTGGATATGTCGGCGCTGCCGCTGGATCAAACGCTGTGACGCCGGCTAGACCTACTCCCGTCGCTCCTGTGATTCCTGTTGCACCGGTTGCTCCTGTTGCTCCCGTATCACCAGTTGGACCTGTGACACCGGTTGCTCCTGTTGCACCGGTGGTACCCGTTGCTCCTGTGACTCCTGTGCCAGTAGTTCCGGTTGGGCCAATTTCTCCCGTCGCTCCCGTAACACCAGTGGCTCCGGTTGGGCCAATTTCTCCCGTCGCTCCCGTAACACCAGTGGCTCCGGTTGGACCAATTTCTCCTGTTGCACCCGTGACGCCGGTGGCTCCCGTTGCTCCAGTTGCACCCGTACCGGTAGCGCCTGTAACGCCAGTCGCGCCTGCGGCGGCTAATAACGTATAATCTGGTGATGTATCTGGTGTACCTGTTGGTG
The DNA here is from genome assembly GCF_019266135.1 of Bacillus sp. F2HM. Taxonomy (NCBI): domain Bacteria; kingdom Bacillati; phylum Bacillota; class Bacilli; order Caryophanales; family Bacillaceae; genus Bacillus; species Bacillus sp. F2HM. The sequence goes on along the minus strand of NZ_LRMO01000013.1, from coordinate 26,193 downwards.
ATGCTGTATTCACAAGATACGTTCCACCTTCATATGTCACCACTTGCCCCAATGGGTATCCTGGCGCTGCTGCAGCATCATACGGTACGACTCCTGTTAAACCCACGCCGGTGGCGCCTGTGGCTCCAGTTGGACCTGTACCTGTTTCCCCCGCTGCGGCTAATAATGTATAATCTGCCGACGTATCCGGCGTACCTAATGGCGGTGCTGAATTGACCACGTACGTACTGCCATCGTATGTCACCACTTGACCTACTGGGAAGGTTGGTGCTACTGCTGGATCAAATGCCAAGATACCTGTTAAACCTACGCCTGTTGGACCGATTGGACCTGCTGGACCTGCTGGGCCTGCCGGACCCGCTGGACCCACTGCACCCGCCGGACCTGCTGGGCCTCTTCTTCCTCTCCCGCCTGGCGGACCTTGAATCACACAAACACAAGGATCTTTTCCGCAGCAAGGATTTTTCACTGGTTTCCTTGGCTTTTCTGCTATCCCTTTCTTACAACTATCACATTCCCAGCCATCATCCTTATACGCATCATACCAGCTTCCTTTTTGGTAGTGGTCTGTCGAATGAGTTGGATATGTCTTACCACATTGCCTACATTTTTTCATGGAATCACCCCCATCCATCGTATTCATCATGACTGGGAATGGTGTATGTACACTTTTATTTTTTAAAATAATCAAAAGACCTTGCACTTTCTTGCACAAGGTCTTTCTTTCATTAAAGTCTCATCGTCATTTTTAAATCTTTTCCTACCATACTATAATCCATATCTACCGGCCGGATGGCTTCTTTTAATGTTTTCGTACCTTCTCCTTCAAAGAAAGTAGGTGCATCTTTCCCTCCAATTAATAATGGTGCCATATAAATAATGACTTCGTTCACAAGGGACGCTTCTAAAAAGGATGCGCTCACACTGCCTCCCGCCTCTACAAGCACCGACATCACAGAGCGCCTTTTCAGCATACGTAACACCGCATGAAGATCTGTCCGATTTTCTCCGCTTGTGACAAATACTTGATGTCCTTTTTGCACCAGTTGATGGTATTTTTTTTGATCATACTTGTTTGAGGTACAAATGATGGTTTCTGCCATATGATCATTTAAACATTTCGCATGAAGCGGAATCCTTAATGTGGAATCTAAAATGACACGAATAGGCTGTGTCACGATTGAATCTTTCACAATAAGGCCTGCATCATCTTGAATAATGGTTTCGACGCCTGTTATCACAGCATCTGCTTCTTGACGTAATTGCTGCACTTCATTCCTTGCTTCTGTCCCTGTAATCCATTTGCTTTCTTGATGAGCTGTTGCGATTTTCCCGTCTAATGAAATGGCTGTTTTTAATATGACATACGGAAGGTCTGATTGTATCGAATGAAAAAAAGGGAGATTTAAGCTGTCCGCTTCCCGCTTACATACCCCTTCTTCTACTTCTATCCCTGCTTGTTTCAACATCGTGACCCCTTTACCTGCTACAAGTGGATTTGGGTCCCCAGTGGCAATGACCACACGTTTCACCCCGCTCTTTATAATGGCTTCTGAGCAAGGACCTGTTTTTCCTTGATGCGAACAAGGTTCAAGCGTCACATACATATGAGCTCCTTTCGCCTTATCTCCTGCCATTTGCAGCGCATGAATTTCAGCATGCGGCTCGCCCGCCTTCATGTGAGCACCAATTCCCACGATCTCACCTTTTTTGACTACCACTGCCCCGACAAGCGGATTTGGCGAGGTTTGTCCTTTCATGGCCTTTGCGTTGGCAATTGCTAGCTTCATATAAAAAACATCGTCTTTCATGTAAGTCTCCTTTCCTCTCTTTCAAGGGAAAGAACTCCTTCAGGGAATGAAGGAGTTCTATTCTCATGTGCTATATTTTTTCCATCCGTTTCTTTTCAGATCGATCATAGTAAGGCAAGGAATAAAAAAGTTTATAAGATGCTCGTTGTTTACAAAAACAGCATTTGCGACATTCATATTTATTAATGAGGAGCACATGCGGACAATTGAGTACAGACAGACCTTTTTTCATATGTTCCTTGCAAACACTTATCATGAGAATCCCCCGCTTACATTCTTTTTCTTAATGAGAGATTACTTCTTTCGGAAATTGGTCAAATAAGCGTAGTACTTCGGTATGCGTCCCATCTTCTCGAACGTGATAAATTCCGCCGTCATATGAGCTTGCATATACATCATTGCCTAATTGTCTAATGGCACTAATCCCATTTTGGGCAATTCTAATTGGGCCGGTGTTGACACCCAGCTCTGGATTCCACACAACGATATAGCCCCAATAATCACCGCTTACAATATAGCCTGAGTCTGTGACTGTGACCGATTTAATTGAATACTGGTGTTCGTTATGCTGGTCTAAAATTCTTCCTGTATACAAATCAAACAATCTCACATTCTTGTCGCGGCTAACAATGGCGATACGGTCTCGTTTACTATCAATAAAGACATCATTTAACAGCTCTGTCGCACCAATGTACTCCGCTTTTAAGGACAAACTCTTTTTATCTAAAAGACAGATGGTTCCTTCAACTGCTGCTGTGATGATAAGATCTCCTTCTACCTTTAATGCTTTGACCGCACAATCGTGTGCTTTGGAACGGCCGATTTCCTTTAAGTGTTCTGTCGAAATGACATGGACATAACCGCCGTAAGTTCCAATATAAAATTGACGATCCTCCTCGTGGAAATACACGCTGTTGACCGGACCTGTGTTAAGATCAAACGAAACCATTTGCTGTAATGACTCATGAACAATATGCACCTGACTTGCATGGTCTCCCCACGCATAATAGCTTCCATCCCGTGCAACAGCTACTCCATTTGTTAAAACGCCCGTCGATTTGGCAATTTCAATCCCATTTTTTCTGAATTTTCCATCATCTGATGCGGTAATAATATCACCTGCATCAGTCAGCGCAATATCATTGATAGATGGCGTCGCCATTTCGATCTCATCTGATATGACTTTGCCCTTTTCGATCGACCATTCACAATATGTTTTTCCAAAGCTGGCTCCTAGTATTGACTTCTCATCCTCTGTCCAGACAAGCGAGCGCTCCCACTGATATTTATGAGGCAGCAGCGTATCGACTAAATCACCTGTTTCATAATTCCACAGCTTAATTAAATGGTCGTAGCCTGCTGTCAGCAAGTAATTGCCGCTTGGAGAAAAATTCACGCGCTTGACGCCCTGTAAATGGGCTTTAATGATTTTCTTCTCCTGTAAAGTAGCTGCATCGTAAATAATAACGGTGCCATCATCTCTGCCAAGTGCGAATACTTCTTTTTGATTGCTGCCGCTGATCGTATCGAGCTCATAATCAAACGGGCCGATTTCCCCTACAATTTCTCCGGTTTCATACAGCCATACAAGGACATATCCATCATCACCTGTTGTATAAGCTTTATCACCATGTATCCATACAGCTAATACATCCTTGCTATGGCCATGGAATTCTCTTAAAATAGCGCCCGTTTCGATATCCCAGACTAAGCATCTTCTATCTCTGGACACGGATACAAGCAAAGTATCCTGCTTCGCAAAAGCGACGGCTTCTACATCATCTGCATGACCAAACAACGTGCGGATTCGGGTATTTGTGCCAGTATCATACAATTGAATGGTATAGTCTGACGATGCACTCGCTAAATACTTTCCGTTTTCAGAAAGAGATATGGAATTAATGATATGCTCGTGACTGCCAATAAACGTTCCTTCTCCCGTCGCCCGGTTCCACTGATAAATACAGCGGTCATAGCCGCCAGTGTAAACAATTTGGTCGTGCTGAGTTGATAAAACAGATGTAATTGGTCCTCTATGCATAGTTTTACACTCCCACCTTTATATATTGTTTTTGACGAGTCACTAAACGAAAACCAGTAAATCGAAAAACAGGATCTGGGTGCTTCCCGTGTCTTCTTGCGACTCTGCATAAATCTCCACCTCTTGCGAAAGAGCCGCCTTTTAAAATGTAGTAATCACTTCCGAGTGTTTCCGTTAAATCATCGACGACCTCGATGCCGCCTTCATATACGTGATATCTGGTGTTGACCCATTCCTCGACGTTGCCCCCCATATCATAAAGACCAAATAAAGATCGGCCCTTTTCGTAATGACGGACAGGCGTCGTTTTTTCAATATTTGATTCGTGCGTATTGCAGTAAGAAGGATCAAACTCATCTCCCCACGGGTATTGATTTCTCGTGTTTCCCCGGGCAGCATACTCCCATTCTTCTTCAGTAGGAATCGAAACATCAATCCCAAGTTTCCCGCTCAGCCACTGACAGAACGAGAAAGCATCCTCAATGTCCATGCCCCAAGCTGGATGATCTTTTCCCCCTCCAAGCTCTTCGTTCGTTAAACTCTCTGGATATGTCTGGCCTGTTTCATCACAATAGCTTTGATACAATTCATTGCTGACGACCGTATCTGAGATAAAAAATTCGTTAATATACGGCTGATAGGATGGAAATTCTTTGTACAGCCATTTTTGAAACTTTTTCTCACGGCCGTAGGTTGGATTGAGCAGCTTGTCCTTCCAGAATTCTGCTGCCTTTTTCATATCTTCTTCATTACTTCCAATCGTTGCATAGCCGCTTGGGATTTGAATCCAATTGATATCAGGTTTCACGCTTTTCTCCCGCCTTCTTTCAATAAACTCGTCTATTGATTAATTAATTTCTTCTCATCGACCATATGCCCTGAGGCTGCTTTTGCCTTTAAATAGGCTTCATTGTAGAGAGAGGCTTCGACCGTATGATCAAACCGCAAAACAGGAAGACCATAAGCTGCAATAGAATCGACTTTATCTGGATTGTTCGTTAGTAAATGCAATGGTTTCCCTTTGTTTAAATAGTGCAAAACAGCTGCTGCTTCCTCGTAATGCCGATCATCATCCCCGCAGCCGATCAGGCGGTTGGCTTCAAAAGTATCCAGCTGCATCTCCTGTAGTTTATACGTCAACGCTTTTGCCATCAGCCCAATAGACCGACCTTCTTGATTGGCCATATACACAAGCATGCCTTTTCCGTAATCGGTGATTTTCTTCAGCGATAATGCAAGCTGTGGACCACAATCACATTTCAGTGATCCAAACACATCCCCTGTTTGGCAGACACTATGGATTCGCACAAGCGGCGGCCGTTCATTTTCAAAGTCGCCAAATAAGAGACAAGAGGAAAAGGTTTGCTGCGCGGTACTCATTTGGACAATAGATTCGATTGTTGGTTTTGTATCCCGTTCAACAGGCGCGAAGGCATACCACTTAAATGGCACTTCTTCATGTTGAATGGAAATTGGCAAATTCACAGGCCCCACGAGCAAATAGTGTTTATCTTGAAAGGTAAAATGATGAATCATTGATTGTAATTCATCTACAAACTTGTTCATTTGTCTCCCCCCTATTCATCACTGCACCCAAATCGACTCCCATAGCGCAGTGATGGAGTGATGAATATGTGTACGCACTCCCTCAGCCTGTGTGTTCCCGCAGAAGGAAATGGATGTGCAGTGTCTCTCATCGTTTTAGACCTTGTCCTTTTCCAGTACAAAGGAGCAGAAATCTTGGTTCATATGCTTTATTTTCTGTCAGAGCAGCAAACGCCCTTGATTGGCAGCCGCTCTTTCTTCCCATGAACACCTCTGCTAGCTTTGAATCACTCACCTTTGTACTAGATTTTGACGGCAATGACATGATGCTGGCTTATTCCGGCCTTCGCTTGTAACGGTGATATGGATACAAGCTCAAGACCTGATGTACAAATTTTTTCGCCAAGCTGAGAATCTGAAAATGAAAAATGGAAACGGCCATCTTCCCCGATTAATCCTGTTTTCCACTGTTCTCCCCAGACAACAAGTGAAAAGACACCGCCTTCATGAAGTAAAGAAGAGACCTGTTTTAAATAACGTTCATGATCATCAGGATGTTGATGATGAAAGCAGCCATGATCTAAAATTAAATCAAACTGCATCCCGCGTCCCTGATCCATGGACCATGACATAAAATCTTGATGAACAAAATGGACAGGAACTGTTTCTCTTTTCTGTAACCCTTCCCACTCCTCATGCTCATACAGGTCGATACCGACATATGCGGAAAGCCCGCTTAAATGTTCTAGTGCACGGCCGTTGCCGCACCCGATATCCAGCACAGAAGCAAGTGCATTCTTTTCCCTTGAACGCCATGCCTTTAATGACATCACTGCTGCGTCTGTTAAGGATGGATCAGTAGACCACATATCTGTTCTTTGCTCATAATGCTCTTGGAATGCCATGCGCATCTTTTCTAAATAAAGTCCGCTGTCTTCATGGTACAAAGCCTTTTTCATCATGAAACCTCCTTCAATTCACAATCTTCTTTTCGGGCAAAGGTGGTTTTCAAGCCAAAAACCTTATGTTAAAATGAAAGATGGATTTTTTAGGAAAATCTGTTTTTCTGAAAAAGGAGAGAAGCACCCCACATGTTCACTCTTCTTTTTCAGCATTCATCCTCATATGCAGCCGTTCGAAGGCCGCATCGCCTCAGCTTGTTCTCTCTTTTTTTCATATGAGTTCACCTCCTTCACCGTTCGATCAACTCACATTTTTTATTGAAACCGCTTTCTCTTTTTTATAAGGACTTAACGTCTTTTGACAATCTCTTACACTGTGCTTTTAGTAGAAAGATGAATCTACTGTTTAGAATGGCGATCATTTTTTCTTCAAGTAAACGACGATTTGTTCTGTTCTAGTAGACATTTTTGTATCTAAGAAGCGCTTACGCTTTGGTTCTTGCCACCCCCTTTCACTAGATTATGCTTCGAATAAACCCGCCAGAAATTTAACAACTAATTCCATAACGACTGGATTAAGCCAAATATATTGTTTTTAGTTTATTTTGTCAACAAATTATTTCCTAAACATTAAAATGAATTTTCTAATTGAAAATACAGGTAATTTTCGTGGTTTTTTGACCTTAAAACACTTATTTCTACACAAAAATACAACTTAAACCTATAGAACTAAGAAATTTATCTACTAAATCACACAAGTTTTTTATTTAATTTTAAATCAAAATAGAAAGATACAATGATTATTTCCCGAATGGATTTTTGTGATATTTCGACTATTTTTTTTGATTTATCCTGTTTTTCTTTGGTATAACGGCATTTTCAATTAGAGAGTTTACTATTTATTCCATACTTCTGTATTTACTTATTATCGTAAAAAAGATATATATCTCTCTTTCAGACATGGAAGCATGAAAAAAAGCCCCTTACAAAAGTAAGAGGCTTTTTCGATTGGCGTTTATGCCCAGTTTTTCACTTTTTCATGATCTGTGACAAAGAGAAGGACTTTCCCTTCGTCTAAATGTTCTTCAAATGTCTCAGCTTCTTCTTTTGAGAAACCAATTTCATGAATTTTATTGCGGAGCTCATCGCCCTTTTTACTAAAGATGTTCCCAACCGCATGTTTGAGTCCGACTTCTCTTGAGCCAATCGTATTGGCATCTGCATTATTTGCAATACGCTCTGTTCGATCATCGTCATGGGACAGAACATAAATGTCCTCTCTTGCAACACCGAGTGCCTTTAATTGCTCTACATCTTTTTGAAGTGTTTCATCATTTGAATACTCTCTTACAACAGGTTTCATTTTATATTCCTCCTTTAACGTCTTACGAATCTTTTACCCGTCACTTTTGACATTAAACCTTCCACGAGCACATCCAATTTGCTTGAAGCACGTACCATGTCTATCGACTTATTTTTGACAAAAATCCTGTAAAAATGACTAAATTTTCTGAATTATTATGTTCAATCCTGTTGATTTGTTGTACAATTCTTATACTGGAGGCTAGAAATGAGGGAGAGCTGATGTATTACTTTTCAGCGGAGCAGCAGTTTAATGCTTGGGTTGTCAGTGATTTGGTGAAACAGCTTTTTCAAAAGTGGAATCCTGAAGAAGCAAATACAAAGCCGCTTACGTTGTTTGCCGAACAGCACTTTCGCATCTCCATTGATTATCTCTTTTCCATCATTATTAACATTGGAGATATCGAGTCAATTGAACAAGATCCACAAGACATGTTGTCCTCATATTTAAATATCCTTTTTCCTTTTGTGACGCGCGATATGATGAAAGCCTCCATGCAAAATGCAAACGAATATTTGTTAAAAGAACGTGATGCGGATGTGTATCAGCTGTTTGGCTGTCTCCCGCCGCTCCTCTCTGTATCTTTTCAGAAAAAGTAGTCCCCTTCGATGAGATGGCGGCTGCTTTTTTGTGTGTGTTTTGAAAAGACCGTATGTTTTGAACGAAAAGAAGCATCATGTTAATGTAAATCTAGGCTGTAAGTGAAAGGGAGGATTTGACATGAGTCAACAAAAGCAAATTCAATTAGCTAAACGTCCAAAAGGATTACCTACAAAAGATGTTTTTCATTTTGAAACAGTCGATATACCTGTGCCGCAAGATGGAGAGGTCTTGATTCAAACGAAATATGTTTCTGTAGATCCTTATATGAGAGGGCGAATGCAGGATACAAAATCCTATACACCTCCGTTCAAGCTAAATGAAGTGATTCAGGGCGGTGTTGTCGGAGAAGTCGTTGAGTCGAAATCGCCTCAATTTGAAAAGGGTGATTTTGTCCTTGGATTCCTTGGATGGCAAGAATACTCCACTGCCAAAGCTGAATCTCTGACTAAAATTGATCCGTCCATTGCGCCATTGTCCTATTATTTAGGCATTTTGGGCATGCCAGGGCAAACCGCTTACTTCGGCCTGCTTGCGATTGGCCAGCCAAAAGAAGGCGAGACGGTTGTCATCTCTGGAGCAGCAGGAGCTGTTGGTTCTGTTGTGGGACAAATCGCTAAGATCAAAGGCGCACACGTCGTGGGAATTGCCGGATCTGATGATAAACTCGCTTATTTAAAAGAATTGGGCTTTGATGAAACGATTAATTATAAAACAACAAATGATTTAGATGATGCCATTGCAAAAGCCTGTCCTAACGGCGTTGATGTGTACTTTGACAATGTAGGCGGCGAGATTTCAGATGCGGTGATGAATCATTTAAACCGTTTTGCGCGCATTCCAGTGTGCGGCGCCATTTCTTCTTATAACATTAGCGCAAGTGAAGACATCGGACCGCGTGTGCAAACAAAACTCATCAAAACAAGCGCATTGATGCAAGGCTTCATCGTTGCCAACTACTCAGATCGTTTTGGAGAGGCAGCGAAGGATCTCGCACAATGGGTAAAAGAAGACAAACTCACATATAAAGAAACAATCATTGAAGGCTTTGACAACATTCCTGATGCATTCCTTGGACTATTCAAAGGAGAAAATGTCGGAAAACAGCTTGTCAAAATTTCATAACAAAAAAGGACCCTGCCATTTGGCGGGGTCTTCAGATTGTTGACAAAGGGCTAAAATGATTTTATTTTAGCCCTTTGTCTTCTTTTCAGCGTGATAGAAAACCTTTCAAGTCTAGGAAGAGCGAGCACCGGAACGGAGCGAATTTGACATTCGTGAGTACCGGCGCTGAGACCTGACACCGAATGCGAGGGTTTGTCTGCGCGCTGAAAGTACCCTCCATGTGGAAGGATCCTTTTCTTATGCCTGCTTGGGCGCAAGGTGCAGCTGGCCTTGCTTATACACAATTTCTTCAAGCGAAAGATTCAGCTTTTTCGCCATTTTTTTCAGCATTGATTGCTCTTGAGGTGTGACAAGACTGATGACTGCGCCTTCTTTTCCTGCTCGTCCGGTTCTGCCTGAACGGTGGATGTAGCCCTCTTCATTTGGCATATCTGCATGAATCACATATGGCAGATCATCAATATCGATTCCTCTTGCTGCAATATCTGTTGCAAGAAGGAGCGGGAATTCACGCTGTTCAAATGATTTCAAGATCACAGCACGTTCAGCTTTTTTTGCTTCACTATGAAGGACACCAAGGTCGACATGATGGTACGCTAATTTCTCTGCATAAATGCTTAAGTTCGTAATGTCGCGCACAAAAACGAGCGCCTGCATGTCCTCAAGCCGTGATAGCTTTTGCAGCAGTTTCACTTTGTCACGCTGATCACATAACAGATAATAGTGACCCACTTTCTGCGCTTCTTCCTCGCTTCTAGCAATTTTCAATACTTCTGGTTCAGATGTCATTTCTTTGATCAGCTGAACGGTTTCTTCTTTCAACGTTGCAGAAAAACAAAGGATTTGTCTTTCTTTTAATGTGGACTTAATGATCGCTTGGATCGTTTTCATATGCTCTGGCACAAGAAGCTGATCTGCTTCGTCTAATACAATCGTTTTGACTTCATGCATTTTCAGTTTCTTGATTTTGATTAATTCTTGTACTCGGCCCGGTGTCGCCACAACGATGTTCGGATGTTTCTTTAGTTTTTCTTGCTGCTTCTTGATGTTCGCTCCACCAATCAAGGAGACTGCTTTGATGTCTGATCCTTGTTTGAACTCTTGCACGACATCAAAGATTTGCATCACAAGCTCTCTTGAAGGTGCCAAGATTAAGACTTGCGGATGCTTGATATTGACATCAATTTTATTTAAAAGCGGCAGAACATACGCAAGTGTCTTCCCCGTTCCAGTTGGCGATTCTGCGATCACATCACGCTTCTCCGTAATCCACTCTGCTGTTTTTTCTTGTATAGCTGTTGGTTTTTCGAAGCCAGCCGCTTGAAAGTTTTCCTGAATAAATGGCTTTGCTTCTTTCAAAAATGCCCAATTTTCCGTCATGTCGATCTCCTTTATCCTCATTCAATCTATCCTTTAGTATCTCAAAATCAGCTTTGAAACGCAATTTTTCTTTTGATGCTTTTATCGAGCCGGACAGTTCGATATAATCATGAGAGGCACTAGCCGTTTTGAATCTATTTGAGGTGTAAAAAATGATATTATCTGTTAAAGATTTAAGTCATGGCTTTGGCGACAGAGCCATTTTCCACGAGGTGTCCTTCCGTTTATTAAAAGGCGAGCATGTCGGCTTAATCGGCGCCAACGGTGAAGGAAAGTCAACGTTTATGAATATTATTACTGGCAAGCTGGAGCCAGATGCAGGAAAAGTCGAATGGGCGAAAAATGTCCGTGTCGGCTACCTTGATCAGCATACCGTACTAGAAAAGGGAAGAACGATCCGTGAAGTCCTTCAGGATGCATTCCATTATTTATTTTCAATGGAAGCCGCGATGAATGACATTTATGGCAAGATGGGTGAAGCCGAACCTGATGAACTGGAAAAGATGTTAGAGGAAGTTGGCGTCATTCAGGATGCTTTGACAAACAATGATTTCTATATCATTGATTCCAAGGTCGAGGAGATTGCAAGAGGTCTTGGGTTAACGGATCTTGGACTGGACCGTGATGTGACGGAGCTCAGCGGCGGTCAGCGTACGAAGGTCCTGCTAGCGAAATTGCTGTTAGAGAAGCCAGAAATTCTCCTTCTCGATGAGCCGACCAACTATTTGGATGAGCAGCATATTGAGTGGCTGAAGCGTTATTTACAGGAATATGAAAATGCGTTTATCCTCATTTCACATGATATTCCGTTTTTAAACAGTGTTATTAACTTGATTTATCATGTTGAAAATCAAGAGCTCACGCGCTATGTTGGTGATTACGACCAATTTAAACAAGTGTACGAAGTCAAAAAGCAGCAGCTCGAAGCAGCCTATAAAAGACAGCAGCAGGAAGTGGCTGAACTAAAGGATTTTGTCGCAAGAAACAAAGCACGGGTCAGCACGAGAAATATGGCGATGTCCCGCCAAAAGAAACTGGATAAGATGGATATGATTGAACTCGCAGCAGAGAAGCCAAAACCAGAATTCCATTTTAAACCGGCACGTACGTCTGGGAAACTGATATTTGAAACGAAAGATTTGGTCATCGGTTATGATGAACCGCTCTCTCGCCCATTGAATTTGAAAATGGAACGCGGGCAAAAAATTGCGTTGTACGGTGCTAACGGTATCGGAAAAACGACGCTGCTCCGAAGTCTTCTTGGGGAAATCACACCTATTTCTGGTGAGGTGGAACGTGGAGAATTCTTGCATATTGGCTACTTTGAGCAAGAAGTAAAAGAGCAAAACAGCAATACTTGTATTGAAGAAGTATGGAGCACCTTCCCTTCTTACACGCAATATGAAGTCAGAGCCGCTCTTGCAAAATGCGGATTAACGACAAAACATATTGAAAGCCGTGTGTCTGTATTAAGCGGAGGAGAAAAAGCAAAGGTCCGTCTTTGCAAGCTGATCAACGAAGAAACCAACTTACTTGTTCTCGATGAGCCGACAAACCATTTAGATGTCGATGCAAAAGAAGAACTAAAACGCGCCTTAAAAGAATATAAAGGCAGCGTCTTATTGATTTCTCACGAACCTGAATTTTATCAAGATGTGGCAACCGAAACTTGGAATTGCGAATCTTGGACGACAAAAGTATTATAACGACAAAAATGCCTTATATCTTTTGCAGATATAAGGCTTTTTTTAATTAATGACCTGCTTGGATATTCACCAAGTGCTTACGTCCAAGGAGCAGAATAATCATGCCTAGAAGAACAACAGCAGCCCCGACATAATAAGGTGTACTTGCTGTATACGATTCAGCGAGAACTCCGGCAATCCAAGGAGCAATCGCGCCCCCAATAAACCGAACAGCACTGTAAGAGGATGAAGCAATTGAACGTTCAACCGGTGCTGACCCCATCACAGCTGTTGTGAGCACTGTATTGATCATACCGAGAATTCCCCCAGCAACGACAATTCCGCAGATCACGACCACAACATGAGACGTCCATATCCCAATGCCGAATAAAATTACAGCAAACGAAGCAAACAGAACCACCAGCGAGGTCAATGTCCCAAGTTTGCGATGAATAACCGGCGCTGAGAAGACGGAGGTCACAGCCAAAAATAGCCCCCAACCAAAAAAGACATAACCAAGTCCATGCTCATCAAGATGGAGCACAAATGGTGAATACGCTAAAAGCACAAAGAAACCGAAATTGTATAAGAAAGCGGCAGATGCCATCGTTAAAAGTCCTTTATATTTTAACGCTCCGACAGCCTCGAATAATTTCACTTTTTTCTGCGGCTTTTGCATAGGTGGAAGCATAAAGGTAATCGCTAAAAGAGCAATGAGCATTAACACGGCAACGCCAAAGAAAGGCCCGCGCCAAGAAATTGTTCCAAGCTCACCGCCAAGCAGCGGTCCAACCGATATCCCAAGACCTAATGCTGCCTCGTATAAAATAATGGCCTTCGCACTTCCTCCAACAGATACACCGACAATGACAGAGAGTGCAGTTGAAATAAATAAAGCATTCCCAATGCCCCATCCGCCTCTAAAGCCAATCAATTCATTAATCGTTGAAGAAGTACCTCCTAAAGCAGAAAAAACAATAATAAAAATGAGTCCCACTAATAATGTCCATTTCGCACCAATCCGGCTAGAAATAAAGCCGGTGAAAAACATCACAAAGCCGGTCACAAGTAAGTAGCTTGTAAATAAAAGAGACACCTGACTTGGAGATGCATGTAATTGCGATGCAATGGCTGGCAGAATCGGGTCCACGAGTCCTATTCCCATAAACGAAATCACACATGCAAAGGCAACAGCCCAAACGGCTTTTGGCTGCCTAAGCAGACTTGTACGCTGTTTCAACACTTCTTCTTCCTTCATTCCATCAGAACCTTTCCTTCAAATGTTGACAAAATAAAATAAACACGCAGAGGTGTTTAATCAGATTGTTGACAAAGGGCTAAAATGATGTTTATTTTAGCCCTTTGTCTTCTTTTCAGCGTGATAGAAAACCTTTGCAGTCTAGGAAGAACGAGCACTGGCGCGGAGCGAATTTGACATTCGTGAGCACCAGCGCGCAGGACTGACAAAGAATGCGAGGGTTTGTCTACACGCTGAAATAAACACGCAGAGGTGTTTATTTTTGTAATTGCTCAATTGCATGAGCCGCTCTTTCTTTCATCGCTTCAAGATCCTTTTTAAAAGATTGAATGGTTTCAAGCTTTTTTGAAATCAATTGATGCTGCACAGTCAGCTGCGCCTCAATATCTAACAGCTTCTCTAATCGTTCCTTCGGATCAAGCGACAGCAAGTAGCCTTCTTTATTCAGCTCTAGCTGCTTTCCAATTTCCATAAACGATTGAAGCTCCTGTAAAGAAAAGCCGAGTACTTCTTTTGCCTGCATCACTTTCTCTAGCTCTTCCATGTCGTCCTCTGAGTAAAGTCTGACTCCGCCCTCTGTCCGCTTTGGTGCTGATAATAAACCAATCTCTTCATAGAAACGAATCGTCCGTTTTGTCAGTCCGCTTCTTTTCGCCACTTGATCAATTTTCATCCATTCCATCACCAGTGCCTCCTGCTCATCAATTCATGTTTTATTATACACCTTTATAACCTTAACGTAAACGTTAAAGTTTTAACCAAATCGAGTGTCGTAATGAGGAATCCATCCACCAGCATGATGCGTATGCCAAATGCTCCTATGAAAAAAAACCTGTAGATTGCTCTACAGGTTTTTTATTTCCACTTCTTTATTCATTTAATTCCTCAATCATAAGCGACAGTTCTGTCCAGCGGTCCATTGCTTGTTCTAGTTCTTCCGCAACGGCTTTTTGTTCGTCCATCAGCTCTTGAATTTTCCCAAAATCACTGCCTGCTTCTGCAATACTTGCTTCAAGCTGCTGATGTTTTTCCTCTAATGCCTGTATCCGGTCTTCAATCCCGTCCCATTCAAGCTGGTCTTTATAAGAAAGTTTTTTTCTCTTTTTCGGCGCAGCTTCTACTTGTTTTTCAGCAGGCTTTGCCTCTGTCCGCTTCTGCTCTTTTTCCTGTTCCATATAATCACTGTAAGCACCTTGGAAGTGTGAAATGCGCCCATTTCCTTCAAAAACAAGCAGACGGTGAACCACTCGGTCTAAGAAATATCGATCATGGGACACGGTGATGACGACGCCAGGGAACTGCTCTAAATAATCCTCTAAAATACTGAGGGTCTCTGTATCAAGGTCGTTCGTCGGCTCATCTAAAAAGAGAACATTCGGCTCTTCCATTAAGACCTTCAATAAATACAATCTGCGGCGTTCTCCCCCTGACAGCTTACGGATAAACGTCCGCTGCATCGATCTTGGGAAAAGGAACCGCTCCAGCATCTGCTCTGCTGTGACAATGGCGCCATCAGATGTCTTGACGATCTCAGCTGTTTCCTTGATATACTCAATGATGGTCAGCTCATCATTCATTTCCTTGTGATCCTGCGTGTAATAGCCAATACGAACGGTTTGTCCAATGGTCAATTGTCCTGAGGTCGGTTCGATTTTACCCGCTAAACAGTTCAGCAGAGTGGTTTTGCCGACTCCATTCGGTCCGATGAATCCGATACGATCACCCGGCACGACTAAATCTGTAAACCGCTCCACAAGGGTCTGACCAGCAAATGAAATCGATAAGTCTTCTGCCTCGATCACTTGTTTTCCCAAGCGGTGCGAGCCGATGGCAAAATCAAGCTCTCCCTTCGCATCAGGTCCTTTTTGATCCTTCAGCTCTTCGACTCTGCCGATTCGTGCTTTCTGCTTTGTCGTTCTTGCTTTTGCTCCTCGTCTCAGCCATGCAAGCTCTCGTCTAAGCAAGTTTTGACGCTTCGTTTCTTTCACCTGAGCTTCTGCTTCCCGCTCCGCTCTTTTTTCTAAAAAGACTTCATAATTTCCTTTATACGTATAAAGCTGTCCTTGATTTAACTCATAAATCCGATTGGCCACCCTGTTTAAGAAATAACGATCGTGCGTCACGAGAATGACAGCACCGCTATATTGGCTTAAATATCCTTCAAGCCATTCAATAGTGGCATTATCAAGGTGGTTGGTTGGCTCATCTAAAATCAGCAAACCTGCAGGCTGAATTAAATTTTTAGCAATGGCGACACGTTTCTTCTGTCCGCCTGATAATGCATGTACAGAGCGGCTCACATCTTTCACACCAAGTTTTGTCAAAATCGTTTTGGCTGAAAGGTTCGCATCCCAAGCGTCTTCCTGATCCATTCGGTTTTGCATGCGCATCAGCGCCTCTTGTTTTGCCTCATTTTGCGGATCATGCTCTAAATCGGCGAGTGCCTGTTCATACGCCTTCATCGTTTGAATCATTGGTGCCGTTCCAGAAAAAATGTAATCAAGAATCGTTTCAGTTCCGCTCATTTCAGGATCTTGCTCAAGAAATTCAATATCAAGTGTCCCTGCTTTCGTGATGTCACCTTCCTCAAACGATTCAAGTCCCGCGATGACCTTTAAAAGCGTTGACTTCCCTGTTCCATTTGGTCCAATCAATCCGATGCGTTCCTTTGGTTCTATATGAAAAGAAATATGATCAAACAGCGTTTTCTCGCCATAGGTTTTATATAATCCTTCTACATTCAATAAACTCATTTTATCAGCCCTTACATAGATTCTTCCTTTATTTTAAATCAGCCAGTGGCAGAAAACTAGTTTTAAAAAACCCGCTGCGGAAAAGAATGTTTCCTTTTGATGCCCGATACACTATGAAGAGGTGATCTAAAGATGATAACCATTAGTTTATGTATGATTGTGAAAAATGAAGAGGAAGTGCTGGCGGACTGTCTTTCTTCTGTTCAAGACATTGTCGATGAGATGATCATCGTTGATACGGGATCAACAGATCAAACGAAGGAGATCGCCCATTCTTTTTCAGCCAAGGTGCTGGATTTTGAATGGGTGCAGCATTTTGCAAAAGCACGTAATTTTGCTTTCTCACATGCAGCGAAAGAGTATATTTTATGGCTCGATGCTGACGATGTTCTGCTTGAAGAAGACCGCCAAAAACTGCTTCATCTCAAGCAGACACTTGATCCCTCGGTGGATGCCGTTTCGATGTTTTATCATGTGGGATTCGATGAAAGCGGTCAAGTCAATTTCAAATATAGAAGAAATCGCCTTGTGAAGCGCTCCTTAAACTTTCAGTGGTATGGGGCCGTTCATGAGTTTCTTCAAGTGTATGGAAACATCCTTCCAGCAGATATCGCCGTCACACATCAAAAACGCAAGAAAACAACTCTTGGTGAGCCTGGGCGCAACTTGCGAATTTATGAAGACATGCTGGCAAAAGGAGAGGACATGACGCCCCGTGATCTCTTTTATTTTGCCAATGAATTAAGAGACAACGGGCAACATGTCAGGGCGATTCGTTTTTATCATGAATTTTTAAACACAAAACAGTGCTGGATTGAGGATGAAATTCGCACATGCCAATATTTAGCGGACTGCTATTATGCGGCAGGCTTTGAGGAAGCGGCCTTATCCTCATTATTACGATCCTTCTTATATGATCAGCCCCGGCCAGAATTTTGCTGCCGGATCGGGGATCATCTAAAAATACAAAATAAACATCAGGCGGCCATCTTTTGGTATGAGCAGGCGCTGAAGGCTCCTGAAAACGAAACAGCCTTCACACTTACACAATATAAAACGTGGTATCCTCACCTTCAGCTTTGCTACTGTTATTATCAGCTCGGCGACCTGGAGCAAGCCAAAATACATCACCATGCCTCCTCCGCCCATCATCCAACTCATCCAAGTGTCCTGTACAATGAAAAAATATTTGCTGAACAGACATAGGTCGTCTGTTACCACATCCGCCTTCCATCTCCCGGCGGATGTCTCTTTTTATACACTTATTCGGTTGTGACGTTTAACACTTTAGTGATTTAAAGCGTTTTTCAACCAATTGACTAAATTGTCATTTCCGCATATACTAACATTCGTCTTACGAAAAGATTTATCCATTAGGAGGTCAACATGAGTTCTTTATTTCGAAAAAAATCTCTCGACCAGCTCATGCTTGAAAGTCAAACAAAGCGGCTCAGCCGTTCGTTGAATACGTTTGATTTAATCTTGCTTGGCATTGGCTGTGTGGTCGGGACTGGAATCTTTGTCATTACGGGGGTTGCTGCGGCAAATGATGCAGGACCTGCGATTATTATATCTTTTATTTTGGCTGCGATCGCATGCGCCCTTGCTGCTTTTTGCTACGCTGAATTCTCCTCATCCATTCCTGTGTCAGGAAGCGTTTATACGTATTCCTACGCAACACTTGGGGAATTTCTCGCCTTCTTAATGGGCTGGGATCTCATGCTTGAATATGTTATTGCGCTCTCTGCTGTAGCAAGTGGATGGTCGTCCTATTTTCAATCACTGCTCAGCGGATTTGGCCTGCACATACCGAAGGCTTTATCAGCTGCACCTGGAGCCGCTGACGGGGCCGTCTTTAACCTTCCAGGCGCACTCATTATTTTGCTCATCACCTTTATCGTCTCAAGAGGCGTCAAAGAAAGCACAAAGCTGAATAACATTATTGTGCTGATCAAAATTGCCATCGTCCTGCTCTTTATCATTGCAGGCTTTGCTTACGTCAAACCTGAAAACTGGACACCGTTTATGCCAATGGGCTTCCATGGCGTGATTGCTGGAGCGGCAACTGTCTTTTTTGCTTACCTTGGATTTGATGCAATCGCTAATGCATCTGAAGAAGTCAAAAACCCGCAAAAGGCGATGCCAATTGGAATCATCGGTGCGCTCGGTGTTTGTACGATTTTATATATCGGGGTTTCATTCGTCTTAACAGGCATGGTTCACTATACGAAGCTGAATGTCAGTGATCCTGTCGCTTTTGCTCTTCAAGTGGTTGGCCTGAATAGTGTCGCTGGCATTATATCCGCAGGTGCTATTATCGGGATTACGACAGTGTTAATTGCACTTGTCTACGCTCAGGTTCGTTTAACCTTTGCCATGAGCCGAGATGGACTCATGCCGAAAATCTTTTCAAACGTTCATCCGAAATCGAAGACACCGGTTGCCAACACTTGGCTGACAGGCGCTGTTGCGTCATGTATCGTTGGATTCGTCAACTTATCAACACTTGCTAATTTAGTCAGCATCGGTACACTTGCGGCCTTTACGGTGATCTCTATCGCTGTGATCGTACTCCGAAAAAAACATCCGAATATGAAGACAGCGTTTAAAGTACCCTTTGTCCCTGTCCTTCCTATCATTAGTGCGGTCATTTGTATGATCTTGGCTTTCACACTGAAATGGGAAACATGGAGAGCCTTCCTCATCTGGATCGTCATCGGTGTTGTTGTCTATTTCACCTATGCAAGACGAAAAAGCCATCTCAACGAAACACATTAGAAAAGAGACTCGGGGGTTCCCGGTCTCTTTTTTTTGTTTAAATCACGCTGTTTTTGACTGAATTTGAGTCCACCATATCTGGATCTAACACGCTTGAAATCGGAATGACAAGCGGTGAACAATCTCCATTGTCCTCACCAAAACCTTGGTTCATTTTCATTGAGAGAAAATAATCAATCTGCTGATAAGGTCCTAGCGTCAGTGATGCACCCCGATCCATTGCATTGATTTTAAAAGCACCGACATTGACGACTGAGGGTGAGAATAACATCACACGTCACTTCCTTTGAATGGGTTTAGCTGCTGGTGAAAAAGAGGCAGGTGAGTCCACTTGATCTCGATCATCTACATGGCTTTTTGTACCGACAAAACCGCTGGCATCTCCAAAATTCTGTCCGTAACCCTGATTTTTTTTATCTGAGTTTTGCCACTCTGCTAACAAATTTTGTCCGACATTCACCGCCGACGCATTTTCAAAGGAATTAATTTTTAACATGAAAATATTAATATTGATATACGGAGTTGGTTGAACCACAGATAAACCTCCTTTTTATAGGTATATGCAAGCACCCATCAAGTATGTTAACGGGAGGTCTTCACATGGACTTCGAAAAAATGAAGCAGTGGATGGATATTGCCCAGCAAATGCATGGAGATGATTTTTGGAAAATGATCTTCGATGATGAGCAAAGATCCCCCTTTATGGCAAACGGTCCATCTCCATTTACATTCACACAGCAGGATCAGCGGGGATCAGATGCGTCATTTCCTCCAATCGACATGGTGGAAACCCATGCAGAAATTCAATACTTAGTTTACTTGCCTGGCTACCGAAAGGAAGATGTTCAGGTGTTATCATATGGTGAATATTTGGTTGTGAAAGGACAGCGTTTTTCCTTTTTTAACGAGCAGGACTTTCGCCAAAAGCAAGGGAAGTATGGTCCGTTTGAAAAGAAAATCCGCCTTCCAGAGATGATTCTCGGTCAAATGAATGCTGCCTTTAAAGACGGTGTACTTTACATCCGCCTGCAAAAGGATGAAGGAAAAGCGACGGCTATCATCATAGATGACGAATATTGATACTCACTGCGTCTATTTGATCACGATCATCAATTGTTTCAATTGGCAGGATCGTGATCACGCCATCAGCATTCTGTTCCCCAAAGCCATTGTTTCGTTTGATCGAACTGCAATGATTGCGAACAAACGTCGAGCCAAACGTCATAGATGATCCTGTGCCAATCGAATTCGTTTTCATATGAGCAATGTGAATCTGAGTAGGCAGCATGTGCGTCTCCCCTTTCTTGTCATCTCTATAAGTATATACGGGGCAGCTTTTCCATAGACTAGAGTAAGGCGGAAGAAAAGGTTGTGGTCTACTTGAAACATTTCATTCAATCACTCTTTAAAAAAACTGAATCCAATCCATCCCCATCTGTCATTGAGCTAGAAAAAAGACTCGCCGCTCTTGAGCAAAAAATGTCTGCACCAGCTGCTCCTGTCTCAGAGGATACACACATCCATATTGAATCCCTGCGCGTGGACAAAATTGATTACCATTTAGAATTTGGGGAGCTTTCTATTGACCAGCTTCAAGGCAGGCTCAATATTGGGGCAACCTATTACACGCCAAAGGACACATGCATCAAAAAATCCACACAAACACCGAAGCCAAAAGAAACAAAAACACCGGTTGTCTCGATTCGATCAAAGCCTTCATCTTCTTAATGCGCTCAGCTTTTCAGCACTACCGGCAGCCAGAAATAGACCGCAAGAACAATCACCACAATACTGATGATATTTAACCAAAAACCCGCCCTGACCATATCAGATATTTTCAGCACGTCCGCACTAAAGACAGCAGCGTTTGGGGGTGTGGAAATCGGCAGCATAAACGCACAGGAGGAAGCCAAAGCAGCCGCGGCCATTAACCCATACGGCTCGATTCCAATCGCAAGCCCAAGCCCTACCGTTATCGGAATAATCATATTGGCAACAGCCGTATTAGACATAATTTCAGTCATAAACAGAATCGCTCCCGTTAAAATAATCAACAGCATGATATACGAAAGCCCGTTTAAATGCTGTAAATTTTCTCCGATCCATCCTGTTAGATTGGTTTCTGCAAAGCCCGTAGCGAGCGAAAGCCCTCCTCCAAACAAAAGCAAAAGCCCCCACGGCAGTTCTTTCATATCCTGCCATTCTAATATTCTCTCTCCATTTGTTGCTGGAATGAGAAATAACAGCATGGCACCGAAAATGGCGATAGACGTATCAGATACGGTCATCCCTCCAAACAAAAAGAGCTTAAAAATCCATAAGAACGCCGTCATGAGAAAAACAACAAATACCCATTTTTCCTCTCTTTTCATTTTTCCTAAATCCTCTAATCCCTTTTGAATGAACGCTGCACTCATTTCACCTTTGTGTTCTACCTTGAACTGTATCCTCGTCAAATACAAAAATAAGAGAATAAGCAGAATTATCGCAACTGGAAAACCAAACAAAAACCATTCGAAAAACATAATCTCTCGATCTAGCAGTTTTTTTGACATCGCAGCAAACACCGCATTTGGCACAGACCCGACAAGTGTCGCCAAACCTCCAATTGACGCTGAATAGGCTACCGACAATAAGATGCTTTTACTGAATCGATCAAGAGATGGACCAGATAAGATTTCATTTGTCTTGACCTCTTTAATCACTGCAAGTGCCACTGGCAGCATCATTAGTGCTGTCGCTGCATTCGAAATCCACATAGATAAAAAAGCAGTCGCGATCATGACACCTAAGACAATGCGGTCACTTCTTGTGCCAATCACCCTTAAAATGTGTAAGGCCATTCTTCTATGTAATTTCCATTTTTCAATGGCAATTGCGATCATAAACCCTCCCATGTACATAAAGACGATCGGATCTCCATAAGCCCTTGATGCCTGTTCCATAGAAAGCCCGCCAAGTGTCGGCAGCAGGATGATGGGCAATAAAGAAGTAGCAGGAATGGGCAGTGCTTCAGTCACCCACCATGTAGCTGTCCAAGCCGTAATGCCCAAGACTATCCTCGCAGCATAGGTCAATTCATCTTCAGGTATGAGAAAAAAAACGAGCAAAAAGAGTGTCGGTCCAAGAACAAGTCCAATCAAATTCACCTTTTTATAAACGATAACAATTCCCCCCTATTGAAAGCGCTTGTCATATTTTTTCTAACATTCGATGATCTTTTAAGAAATCCTTTAAATCATAAGAAAAAATGAAGATATCTTTCATGATGAATAGCAGTTATTTTACTCCCGTTACCCAACCATGACACGATCTCTTGGTCTATTTTCATAGGAGAAACTATACAAATCACGACCAATCACTGTAAAATATAGAGGATCTAATCAAAAATTGAGGTGTTTTCATTGTATACGGATCAAAAAAAATCATTTTGGAAACAGAAAAAGGTCATTATCCCTCTTCTTAGCATCATCGTCGTTGCTGCTGCTTTCTTTTTCTTAAAAGATACTCTTTTCTCAAAAGAAAAAGAGGCTTTAAAAGCCGCTCAAAGCTTTACGAAACATATGGAGAAGAAAGACTTTACGAAGCTGGCAGATGAGGTGACAAGTGCATCTTTGAAAGCCAATGACTTTTCAAAAAAACAACTAGCCGAAAAATACGACAATATTTTCAACGGCATTGGTGCTTATGATCTGAACATTTCAAAGCTCAACGTTGAAAAACAGGACAAAGGAGATGGGTATCAATTCTCCTATGATGTAACGATGAAAACGTCTCTAGGCAAGCTGCATAAGCTGTCTTACAAGGGCATTCTCACCGAAGAAGATGACAAGTGGAAAGTGGACTGGAAACCAAATCTCATCTTCCCGCAAATGGAAAAAGGAGATACCATCAAGGTCAAATCTGACCCTGCTGTCCGCGGAAACATTGTCGACCGAAAAGGACGTACCCTGGCAGAAACAACTGGTGGAAACGCCCTTGGCATCATCCCAGGAAAGCTCGGAACAGGAGAAGAAAAAGAACACAATATCAAAAAGATCAGCAAAGCTTTTGATATAGAGGAAGAACTAATCAACAATCAGCTGAAACAAGCATGGGTCACAGACGACACGTTTGTCCCGCTCAAATCGATGTTAAAACAAAAGCCAATTCCAAAGGACGTAAATGGCGTTACCTATCAAACGAAGGAAATGCGCTACTATCCATATAACAAAGCCGCCGCTCATCTCACCGGATATGTAGGAAAAGCAAATGCGGATGATATCAAAAGAAATCCAGCATTAAAGGCGGATCAAATTATCGGCAAAACCGGCCTTGAATTCACATTTGACAAAAACTTACGCGGACAAGATGGCGGAAGCATTCTCATCGTCCATGATGAAACAGGCATTGAAGAAACATTGCAAAAATCAGCTCGAAAAGATGGAAAAACAGTGAAGCTGACGATTGATGCTTCTTTACAGAAAAAAGCCTATGATCAGCTGAAAGGTGAAAAAGGGGCCGTCACCATCATGAATCCATCAACAGGTGATCTATTAGCACTTGTCAGCGCCCCTTCCTACGATGTCAATCTCATGACAAACGGGATCACACCTAAGCAATATCAGGCATACAGTGAAAATCCAGACCTTCCATTCCAAGCTCGATATGCGAGCCGGTTTGCACCAGGGTCCACATTCAAAACCATTACAGCCGCCATTGGGCTGGAAACAGGTGTCACAAAGCCTGACAAAGTGCGCACCATTCACGGACTGAAATGGCAAAAGGATCAATCTTGGGGAAATTATCGCATCACACGTGTTCACGATAAAGAAAAAGTAAGTATGGTCGATGCCCTTGTGTACTCAGACAATATTTATTTTGGACAGGAAGCACTCGAAATCGGCAAAGACACCTACGAGAAAAAAGTGAAAGCATTTGGATTTGGCGAAGACTTACACATGCCATTTACAATGAAGCCTGCACAAGTATCGAACGATGGTATTCAATCGGATATCTTACTGGCTGACTCGGCGTATGGCCAAGGTGAATTACTCATGTCACCAATTGAACAAGTACATGCCTATTCTCCATTTGCTACAGGAGGCAAGCTTGTCTACCCTCGAGTGATTCAAGATGAAAAAACAGCATCACCAAAACAAATCATCAAAGAAGGCTCGGCAAACACAGTGAAAGATGCATTGACTAAGGTCGTGACCAGTCCAAACGGAACAGCCCACTCCTTACAAATCGAAGGAGCGGATATTGCCGCTAAAACGGGAACGGCAGAATTAAAGAGCAAACAAGGTGCAACAGACGGCACTGAAAATGGATTTTTACTTGCGTTTAATCCTAAAAAAGAAGATTACGTCCTCGTCGGCATGATCGAAGGGGTGAAAAACCGCGGCGGCAGTGGACTCGTCGTTCAAAAAATGAAACCTGTCATTGCTTCTTTTTACAAATAACTCTTTAGAGACACAAGCTCAATCAAATGCTTGTGTCTCTTTTTTTCTAAATCATGACAATTTGCTATTGTTTTATAGTTCACCTTATGAATAAAATGAGAAGAATGCAAAAATCAGAAAACAGATAAATGAAGGGAGGAAGTCTCATTGGCCATTGCTGCTCGTACAAAGGATAAACCTCAACATTCTGTTACCGGCTCAACGGTTTATCCCATATTATTGATTATTGGTATTTGTCATATGCTGAACGACACATTACAAGCCGTTATTCCTGCGATGTTCCCTATTTTGGAACGCTCAATGGGGCTGACCTTTACACAATTAGGGCTGATTGCTTTTACATTAAATATGGTCTCCTCCGTGATGCAGCCAGCTATAGGGTGGTACACAGATAAACGGCCGATGCCTTATGCACTTCCGATTGCTTTATTTTCAAGTGCTGTCGGTATATTCGGACTTGCGTTTGCTCAGTCCTTTGCCACCATTCTGCTTTGCGTTGTCTTTATCGGCCTCGGCTCTGCGATCTTCCATCCAGAGGGCTCCCGTGTTGCCAACATGGCAGCTGGTCCAAGACGAGGTCTTGCCCAGTCCATTTATCAAGTAGGCGGTAATACAGGTCAAGCCTTTGCTCCGCTTATCGCTGCATTAATGCTCGTCCCGCTCGGTCAGACAGGCGTGGCTTGGTTTACGATTGTTGGAATGATGGCGGTTGGTTTCCTTCTTTATATTTCAAGATGGTACGCAGGAAGGCTTCAAACCATTCGGGCCCAAGCGAAAAAAACACCTGCAAAACCTGCTAGATCTGATATTCATCGTAAATCAGCACTCATTGCACTTGGCATTATCGTCTTTCTCATCTTCGCCCGCTCTTGGTATGGAAATGCCATTTCGAATTTCTATGCATTTTATGCGATTGAACAATACGGTTTGACGATTAAAGAATCACAGACTTATATCTTCTTATTTCTTATTCTAGGTGCAATTGGGACATTTTTAGGCGGGCCGCTTGCAGACCGCTTTGGCAAGAAAAACGTGATTTTAGTTTCCTTATTGGCATCCTTCCCGCTTGCCCTGCTGCTGCCATTTGCCGGACCGGTTTTTGCTTATGTTTTACTCGGACTGATTGGGCTCATTTTAACATCAAGCTTCTCTGTCACCGTGGTTTATGCCCAAGAACTATTTCCCGGGAAAATTGGCACAATGTCTGGTTTAACTGTTGGGCTTGCGTTTGGTATGGGTGCAATCGGATCGGTTGCCCTCGGCTCATTCATTGATGCCTTCGGCTTAACGCCTACCATGATCGGTGTTGCCTTTTTACCGATATTAGGCATCCTAGCCTTCCTACTTCCTAGCGACCAAACCGTCTCTAAATGGAATGAATCATAAAAAGGAAACCGCTCAATAAATGAGCGGTTTTTTCCGATTGTTGACAAAGTGCTAAAATGATGTGTATTTTAGCACTTTGTCTTCTTTTCAGCGTGATAGAAAACCTTTGCAGTCTAGAAAGG
>NZ_LRMO01000012.1:0-198905 GCF_019266135.1 Bacillus sp. F2HM | reverse complement strand
CAAACCCTCGCATTCGCCCGCAGTCCTACGCTTCGGTGCTCACGAATGTCAAATTCGCTCCGCTCCGGTGCCCGTCCTTTCTAGACTGCAAAGGTTTTCTATCACGCTAAAAAGAAGACAAAGTGCTAAAATAAAGTTCATTTTAGCACTTTGTCAACAATCTAAAGCCCAAAGAGCTTATACTCTTTGGGCTTTTCTCATCACACTTCCATAATAATTGGAATGATCATCGGCTTACGTTTTGTTTTTTCATATAGGAATTGATTTAGTACATCGCGCATGGATTGTTTCAATGTTGACCATTCAACAATTGAGTTTTCCGTTTGCTCTTTGACAATCCCTTTGACCATTTCTGTTGCTTTCACAATCAGCTCTTCGGATTCTCTTACATAGACAAATCCTCTTGTGATGATTTCAGGTCCAGAAATTAATTGTTTCTTTTGTTTATCAAGCGTGATGACAACAATCAAGATGCCGTCTTGAGACAAAAGGCGTCTATCGCGTAACACGATGTTTCCGATATCACCAACGCCAAGACCATCGATCAAAATGTTTCCTTGGTGAACTTTTTCACCGATTTTGACGTTCTGTCCTCTAAACTCAACAACATCTCCTTTATCAATCAAGAAAATGTCACTGCGTTTCATACCTACTTCTTCAGCAATACGAGAATGTGCTTTTTGCATACGATATTCGCCATTCACCGGAATTAAATACTTCGGTTTTAGTAAGTTCAGCATTAGCTTTAACTCTTCTTGGCAGCCATGTCCAGATACATGCACACGTTTTTGCGCAAAAATGACTTGTGCTCCGCTTCTTGTAAGGAAATCCACTGTTTTAGAGTATGTGAGTTCTTGTCCAGGAAGAGGTGTAGATGCAATCACAACCGTGTCATCTTTTTCAATATGAAGCTGTTTGTGATTTTGCTTCGCCATTTTTGTTAAAGCAGCAAGCGGCTCTCCGTGGCTTCCAGCGGTCAGGATGACCACGTCGTTTTTCGCCATTTTCTTCACTTCTTGAACGGGTACAAATAATTCTTCGTCTGCTGTAACATAACCAAGCTTGATCGCCAGCTGAAGGGTTGTCATCATATTCTTCCCTGCAACGGCAAGCTTACGGCCATTTTGATTTGTTGCATTAATGATCTGCTGCACGCGGTTAATATTAGATGAAGACACAGCAACAATCACACGATTTTCAGCATTGTACATCGCATTTGAGATTTCGTCTTGGACGAGCGCCTCAGAAGGTGTATAGCCTGGTTTTTCAGCATTTGCACTGTCTGAAAGTAGTGCTAAAACGCCATTGTTTCCAATTTTCGCAATCTCTCCGATGTCACAGGCTTGGTTAAGCGCTGGGGTTTGATCAAATTTAAAATCACCTGTGCATACGATTGAACCAAGAGAGGTTTTGAAGCTGATCCCAACTGAATCAGGAATGCTGTGATTCGTTCTAAAGAACGATACTTTTGTTGTTTCAAAAGTAATAACTGATTTTGCATGTACCTCACGCAAATCAGCTTTTTGATTGAAGCCATACTGCTTTAATTTTTCTCGAAGTAACGCAAGGGTCAGCTTCGTTCCGTAGACTGGTACAGACAATTTGCTCAAGCAATGGAATACGCCTCCGATTGCTTCATCATGTCCGTGGGTAAGAAAAATTGCTTTCACCCGATCAGCACGCTCTGTTAAATAAGAGATATCAGGAATGACGACGTCAATGCCCAGCATTTCATTTTCTGGATGCATTAAACCTGCATCTACTACATATATGTCCGAATCAATCTCAATGACATATAGGTTTTTTCCGATTTCTCCAACGCCTCCGAGTGCAATAATTCTTACGTTCTCTGTATTTTTCTTTTTCAAAATTCTTATCCTCCTAGTCTCAAGCCCGTCCATCATCGCTTAATGCTATTATAACTGAATCTAATTTTAGAAAACAAGATGAAGTCACATTTTAAGAAAGTGTTTATGTATAAAAAACGGTCATACTCAGGGACATCTGAGAATGACCGCTTACGAAATCTTTTGTTTTGATCAGCTGTTTAAAACGCTACGAAATCTTTTGTTTTGATCAGCTGTTTAAAACGCTGCTTAAATCCAGTCTCTCTTCTTCTGACAAAGGCAAAAGCGGAAGACGAACAGATCCAACGTCTAGTCCTTTCAGCTGAAGGGCTGTTTTGACAGGTGTTGGATTTGGCGCTGAGAAAAGCTGTTTCATGATTGGAAGCAGCTTTTGATGGATCAATGCTGCATTCGCTGTCTGGCCTGAAGCATAGCTTTTCAGCATTTGCTGCATATCCAGTCCTACGATATGAGACGCAACCGAGACAACTCCTTTTGCACCAACAGATACAGCTGGAAGTGTTAAGCTGTCGTCCCCTGAATATACGTCGAAATCTTCTGGCGTCTCTGCAATGATTTTTGTCATAGCATCAAGATCGCCGCTTGCTTCTTTAATGGCAACAATGTTAGGTATTTGCGCAAGCTTAATCGTTGTTTCTGGTGCTAATGAAGCTGCCGTTCTTCCTGGTACATTGTAAAGCATGACAGGAAGAGATGTAGACTCGGCAATGGCTTTAAAGTGTGCATACATGCCTTCCTGTGATGGCTTGTTGTAATAAGGTACGACAAGCATCACTGCATCAACGCCCGCTTCTTCTGCTTTTTTCGTTAGTTTGATAGACGCATTTGTATTATTACTGCCTGTTCCTGCAATGATTTTACAACGACCATTTGCTAATTTGACCGATTGCTGAAAAAGAGCGACTTTTTCTTCATTCGATAAAGTTGGCGATTCGCCTGTTGTCCCTGCAACGACTAAGGAGTCACTGCCGTTTTTTAACAAGTAATCAATGAGAATTGATAGCTTTTGGAAATCGATGTTGCCCTTTTTATCAAAAGGTGTAATCATAGCTGTTGCGATATTTCCGAAATTCATTTTTTTCACCTCATCATGATTCAATCACATTTATCTTGAAAGTTCAAACACTTCATGCAGGGCATTGACAGCCGCTCTCATGTTTTCTTCGTTCACTAACACCCAAATGGTCGTATGACTGTCAGCCGATTGTAAAATCGGAATGTTTTGCTCGGATAGAGCCGTTACAATTTTCGATGTGACACCTGGTACACCCATAATGCCTGCGCCAACAGCTGATACTTTTGCACAATTTGTTGTCACAATTGGTGTATAGCCAAGATCTTTTAGGATCGACGTTGCCTTTTCAGTCATTGCACCTGTCACTGTATACACAATTTCACTCGGTGTGATGTTGAAGAAGTCGACACTGATTTGTGCGTTTGCCATTGCTTTGAAGACCTCTGTTTGTACGCTGTACTGTCCTTCTTTTGCAGGGACTTTGATTTGCGTCACATCATTGACATGTGCAATACCCGTAATGAGGCGGTCGTACACATCATGGCTCATTTTATCTGAGTAGTGTGATGTAACGAGTGTGCCCTCATCATCAGAGTATGTTGAACGGACCCTCATTGGTACTTTTGCCTGCATCGCAATTTCGACAGCTCGCGGGTGAATGACTTTTGCCCCTTGATATGCGAGGTTGCAAATTTCCGTATATGTCACGACTCTCAGCGGTTTTGCATTTTCAACAATGCGGGGATCTGCTGTCATAACGCCTTCTACATCTGTAAAAATATCAATAAAGTCTGCCTGCAATGCAGCGCCTAAAGCAGCTGCGGACGTATCACTGCCACCTCGTCCG
The DNA here is from genome assembly GCF_019266135.1 of Bacillus sp. F2HM. NCBI lineage: Bacteria > Bacillati > Bacillota > Bacilli > Caryophanales > Bacillaceae > Bacillus > Bacillus sp. F2HM. The sequence continues at coordinate 195,175 of NZ_LRMO01000012.1, read as the reverse complement.
ATTGTTGTCACGTCTCCATTTTTCGCAGCTCCCTGGAACCCAGCGACAACGACAACATCATGTTCAGACAGTGCTGCTTCCAGACGTTCGCATTTCATGTCAATAATTTTCGCACTTGTATGCTCCTTATCTGTCACAAAGCCCGCCTGAGCTCCAGTCATCGCTACAGCCTTTAGACCGTTTTCATTCAGCATACTTGAAAACACAACAGCTGAGATATTCTCTCCGCAGGAAACAAGCAAGTCTTTTTCTCGATTTGTCATGTTCTGCGCGCTGCCGTAAAGCAGACCGAGCAGCGTATCTGTCGCATAGGGATCGCCTTTTCGTCCCATTGCAGAAACGACAACAACCGATTTATAGCCTTTCTCTTTTGCAGATAAGATATGTGCAAGTGCCCTTTTTCTACCTTGATCATCTTTGACAGATGTACCGCCAAATTTTTGGACAATTATTTTCACTGTTTTCACTCCAAGTTCATTCTGACGTAACAGAAGAGAGCAGGCGAAAGATGCCTAACTCTCTTCTGTTCGTCCTCATCATCCATTGAATGTTAAACTAATTTTAATGCTTTTAAGCTTTCTGCAATTTGAACTGAGTTCCATGCAGCGCCTTTAAGCAGGTTATCAGATACAATCCACATATGGAACCCGTTTGGACGGTCCAAATCTTTCCGAATGCGGCCGACAAATACGTCGTTTTTCCCAACAGCATCTGCAGGCATTGGATAAATTTGCTGAGACGGATCATCTTGCAGCGTAATTCCTGGTGCATCTTTTAGAATTGATTTGAGGTCTTCCACTGTTGCATCATTTGATTCTAGTTCGACGTAGACAGATTCTGAATGACCTGTTTCAATTGGAAGCCTTACGCATGTTGCCGCTACTTCCAGCTCAGGCATATGCATGATTTTTTTCGTTTCATTGATCATTTTCATTTCTTCGAATGTATAACCGTTGTCTTGGAATTTATCAATTTGCGGGATCGCATTAAATGCAATTTGATAAGGCATGACTTCTGGTGTTACATCCTCTTTATTTAAAATGGCTTGTGATTGGCTGTATAGTTCGTCAATGGCTTCATGTCCAGCACCTGATACTGCTTGATACGTAGAGACAATGACTTTTTTCATTCCATATGCCTGACGAAGCGGTTCTAATGCCGCTACCATTTGAATCGTTGAACAGTTAGGGTTTGCAATGATCCCTTGATGATCATGCAAATCTTTTTCGTTTACCTCTGGTACGACAAGAGGGATGTTTTCGTCCATACGAAAAGCACTTGTGTTGTCAACAACAATCGCACCTCGTTTGACTGCTTCAGGAGCCAGCGCTTTAGAAACATTTCCTCCAGCACTGAATAATGCGATGTTCACTCCTTCAAAGCTTTCAGGTGTTGCTTCCTGAACAGTGTACTCTTGACCTCTGAATGTCACTTTTGTTCCAGCAGAACGTTTTGAGGATAGTAGAGTAAGTGTATCCATTTCAAAATCTCTGTCAGCTAGTGTTTTTAACATTTGTTGACCGACAGCTCCAGTCGCTCCAACTACAGCTACATGCAATCCTCTTCCCATCAGTAAAACTCCTTCCGACCCATCCATGATTCTTTTCTTTCGGATGGCCATCCTATGACTTTTTACATTTTATTTTACCATAGAAAAGCAAGGCTTGAAGCATCTTTTTTGAATCTTTCATGATTTTCTAGTGAAACTATTATTCGTTTGGTCCAAGTAAAATCGGCTGAATTTGTCTATGCTGGAGCGCCTCTTCTACTGTTTGAGATAGCAGATCCATGTTTGCGACCATCGAGGTCGGTTTTTTGAATGGATCATCCTGGCCAAATGGAATAAAGAAAATATTCTTTGTCGACATCAGTCTCATCAGATTTGTACCATTTAAGCCTAACGCATCGTTTGTTGAGATACCTAAAACGACAGGACGATGATTTCGAATGGTTGCTTTAGCAGCCATTAAAACAGGACTGTCTGTCATGGCATTTGCAAATTTCGCCATTGAGTTTCCAGTTAAAGGAGCAATGACCATACAATCAAGCGGCAGCTTAGGTCCGAGCGGTTCTGCTTTAACGATTGAGTCAATCGCCTTAAATCCAGTCAGCTTCTCAATCCGCTCGATCCACTCGGCTCCATCTCCAAATCTCGTATTCGTGCTCTGCACCGTGTAAGACACCACTGGACGCACCTCTGCCCCTTCTTTTACAAGCGCTTCGATTTGCGGAAAAACAGCTTCATACGTACAGTGGGAACCTGTTAAACCAAAGCCGATTCTTTTTCCTTTTAATGATGTCATGATTCCATCCCCCTTTTTTCCTCCGCAAGTTCACATAAAAGCCCGGAAAGCACTTTTGCAATGATTTGTCCTGCTGTTTTTGGTGCAACAATCCCCGGGAGTCCTGGTGCAAGAAGTGCCTTTACTCCGTGCTTTTGTGCAAAGTCAAAGTCTGTTCCGCCTGGGCGGGAGGCGATATCCAAAATGAGTGTCTTTGGTGTCATGCTGACGATGACTGATGAATCTAATACAAGACTTGGAATGGTATTGATGATAATATCAACATCCGTTACTTCCTCTTTTAACCGGTCCATTGAAAATGGATCAAGCCCCATCTCAAAGGCCCGCGCTAAATGTGCTGTGTCTGCCGCCCCTACTTTTACGTCTGCCCCTAGTGCCCGAAATGTGCGGGCAATCGTGAGTCCTGTTCTTCCAAGTCCGAGAACAGCGACATGAGAGCCGTGAATCGTATAGTCCGTTTGCTGAATGGCCATCATGATAATCCCTTCAACTGTTGGAATAGAGTTATATATGGCAATATCATCTCGCTCAAACAGCTTCACAAGCTTCCGGTTCACCTGCTTTGCCAGATTGTCTAAGTACGTATTTGAAATACCTGAGTACAAGGTACAATGGGCAGGGGTTCTTTCTAAATATTTTGCTTCCAGCAAGACCTGCTCATTTGAGAAAACAGTTGCAACAACGCCTTCATCCGTTGCCCCTGATACTGGCAGGATCATACTGTCTACTTGTTCGAATGGAAGTTCAGACATTTTCAGCTTTTCAGCACCAATAAATCCATGATCCAGCTGATCAAATCCGACTAAAAACACTTTGGCATGCTGCTGTGACAACTTGCGAATAATTTCAAGCTGCCTTGCATCTCCCCCGATCACCGCAACCGTTAAACCGCTCAACATACTGACCGTTCACCTTCTTTATTTAAAAAAGTCTGTAATATTTTCTGAATCTCCCTTTCAGCATATGAGGAGAGGATTCAGCCTGTGAACGAATCAGAGAGAGAAAAGAAAAAGAGCACCCGTTTATGACGGGTGCTCTTTTTCTCCGTGCGGCTGAAGTTCTTCAGGCACATCGAGAATGATCATATCTGATCCTATTTTTTGAATGTGATTCCACGGGACGCGGATGTCATTTCCTTGTTTTCGAAAGCCAAACCACTTCACGGAAGGTATAATGAGTGCTGTAATTTGACCGTCCTGTTCATTGATTTCAAGATCAGTTTGTCCAAGCACGCCAAGCCGCTCCGCTCTTTTAATATCGACAATCTCTTTTCCCGACAGTTCACTCAGCCTCAAAGTCGCATCACTTCCCTTCCGTATCATATATGCACCAAAAGGAAGAAATAGACCGTCCTGCTCTTTCAAGTTTATGTATAATGTGAGTTGGTATACCAAACAGGCTTAAGTTGATGAAAGCAATTATGATCTTTTAGCATTCTCTCCACTCGTTTCACCATGTCTTTTACATGTCCCGTATCATAGGAAAGCGTCCAGATGATAGATGAAAAGCAGCTCATTGCTGTATAGATGGAAAAAAGAAGCCAAAAATCGTTTGTGGACTGCGTACTCACGTATTGATCCAGTTGTCCAGCTGAGAACGGAATGCTGCTTTCTCGACTAAATAAGGACAATTTATAAAAGTCATGAACCGGGTCGCCCCAGTCGGATTGATCGAAATCAATCACACCGGCATATTGATTACCTTGTATGATGATATTCCCTAAATGAAAATCATCATGCTGGAACTGGTTAGGCCTCTCTTTTACCGCATCAACATTCGACTTGATAAAATCTAATACAAACTGATCATTGGAAAACGTCACGCCACTTGATTGATAGGCATGTACATACCGTTCATGTTTTGCCATGACTTTCTCATCCCACGGACGAACATGAGAAGGTGCACGGCATGTATGCATCAAACTTAGCTCTCTGGCTGCCCGCCTCCCGATTTCATACTGCTCTTCATTTGTAAGTAGATGGATGGAGTCTCTAGCATTCTCGCCTTCGATAAAGAAGAAAATTCGATAGGTACAGTTTAGTTCAGCACTCATTCCAATCTCAATCACTTCAGAACAAAGAATCCCTCGATCTTTTAACTTCCGCTGAAATGATGCTTTTCTTTTATAGCGCGAATACGTTTGAATGTCTGATAACTTAAGCACCAGCTTTTCACTAGATGATATTGTAACCAAATAGGTACGATCTCCCGAAAAACCAGATGTTATGGCTTGGAAAGAAATAGCTTGTGTCAGAAGTGGAGAGAGCTGTTTCAGCTTTTCATGTTCCATGAAAGCAGAACCCCTTTCTTCTTTACCTACAATAAAACGGCAGACTTTTTTGAGTCTGCCGTGTTGTTTACATTATGATGGCTGATCACCCGTCGGACTAATAAGCGAGAGCGCATAATCTTCTGTAAAGATGCGTTTAGATAAGTTATTCACGCCGTCTAATGTGACGCTGTTGATTTCATCAATAATTTCATCGAGTGTCCGATGTTTGCCAAGGAGCAGTTCATTTTTACCGTTTCGGCTCATTTTGCTGTTTGTGCTTTCAAGGCTGAGCATAAGGTTGCCTTTCATTTGCTCCTTAGAGTTCTCTAGTTCTTTCTGCGTGATTCCCTCACGCTTTAAGACGTCTAATGTTTGTAAGATGGTCTCAGAGAGCAGGTTTAGCTGCTTCGCTCCAGTTCCGCCGTAAATCGTCAGCATTCCATTATCTGCAAATGAACTGTGATAGCTGAAGACGGAATAAGCAAGTCCTTTGTCCTCTCTTACATCTTGGAATAATCTACTGCTCATGCTTCCGCCAAGAACATTATTTAAGACGATTAAGTCATAGATGCCCTTATCTCCAGCTGGAAGGCCATTAAAGCCCAGGCATAGGTGCGCTTGTTCTGTTTCCTTTTTGCGTGTGAGCTTGTCATAATGAAATGCTGGAGCTTCTACAGGCTGCTTTTTCCCTTTTCCTTCATAAGAGCCGAATAGCTTTTCAACCTCTCGAATAAAGGTCTCATCTACGTTCCCTGCAACTGAGATCACGACGCGGTCCGGAGTATAGAATTCATCCATGTATTTTCTAAGTGAGTCTCCGTTAAAGGTAGAGAGTGTTTCCTCTGTTCCTAAAATTGGATATCCTAATGAATGATCACCATAAATGGCTTTACTTAATAAATCATGAACGATGTCATCAGGAGTATCCTCATACATTTTAATTTCTTCGTACACCACATTTTTTTCTTTTTTCAGCTCTTCTTCATCAAAAGCAGAGTGAAAGAACATGTCGCTTAATACATCGAGGGCGTAGCCAGCATGTGAATCAAGCACCTTCGCATAGTAGCAAGTGTATTCTTTTGATGTAAAGGCATTCACCTGACCACCAATGCGGTCAAAGGATTCTGCGATATCACGTGCAGATCTTGTCTTTGTTCCTTTAAAGAACATATGCTCTAAAAAGTGTGAGATTCCATTAATTTCAGGTGTCTCATGTCTAGAGCCTGTTCCAATCCAGACGCCAATTGCGACAGACCTTACAGTGGGATTGTTTTCGAGTACAATTCTTACTCCGTTTTGGCATGTATACGTTTTGACCAAGTTTTGCTCCTCCTATTCAACAAACAGATCGCATCACGGATGTCTTTTTTCACTTAGGAGGTCAGAAACCGTCCCTAATTCATATCCTCTTTCCTTGATTTGAGTGATAAGTGCGTCAAGACTTTTCGCTGTTGCATCTGTTGGATGCATTAATATCATCGCCCCATTGTGAATTTTCCCAAGCACCCGCTTTTGTAAAATAGCCGGGGATGGTTTTTGCCAGTCGATGGTGTCTACTGTCCACATAATGGTTTCCATGCCTTCTTGTTTGGCAAGCTTGACTGTTTCTTCTTTAAAGCTGCCGCTTGGAGGCGCAAACCATTTTGGTTTCTTCCCAAGGGATTCTTCAATTTGGCGATTTGTTTTCGTTATCTGCTCTAATGCTCGTTCTCTTGTCAGTGTGCGCATATCTGGGTGATTGTATGAATGATTTCCAATTTCATGACCATCTGCCACGATTTTTTTAGCAAGCTCTGTGCTTTTTTTCACCCATTTGCCTTCTAAGAAAAAGGTCGCCTTGACTTGATGCTTTTCCAGCGTCTTTAACATGTTGATTAAATGCTCATCACCCCAAGCTACGTTGATGAGGAATGCATTCATTTTTTTATCTGGATGTCCTTTATAAATGGGCTCTGCACCAAGCTCATGTAAATGAGTAGATGGTTTTGTTTCATTAAAAACAAGCAGCTTTTCATCGAATGACCCCTGTTTCTTCATTTTTTCATAAGAGGCATCGATATCAACTGTCTGTCCATTTAAGCCAGGCATCTTTTTCCACACTTTATCAATCTTAGCATTTTGCGCCTTTACTTCATAGTCAGAAGACTTCGATTCAATCTCCTGATATAAAATATCTTTTGACACAGATGCAACCTCGGCATGCTCTTTCATTGATTCAATATATGTAACAGCAGCCGGCTGCTTCATCGTTTGATATGACACGAGCAGTAAAAATACAAACACAATGAATGGTAACGTTTTTTTCAATGGTTGTCCCTCCCCTTTACCACAAATTATGATGGGGAGAAACAAGCTAGAACTATTGTTAGCGCAAGAAAAGAAAGAAGCCTGGCACGGATACCTGGCTTCTAACACATTTTATTTGATCTCATTAAGACTGCTTTTCTTCTTTTTCCTTTTCTTCACGTAAAACAGCTTTCCGAGAAAGGTTCACACGGCCTTGTTTATCGATTTCAGTGACTTTGACAAGTAATTCATCGCCAAGTTTCACGACATCTTCTACTTTGCCCACACGCTCAAGCGCAAGCTCAGAAATATGAACAAGTCCATCTTTTCCACTGAAGATTTCAAGGAAGGCACCGAATTTTTCAATGCGTTTGACTTTACCTAAGTAAAGCTGTCCTACTTCAACTTCTCTCACAAGATCTTCAATGATTTTCTTCGCTTTTTGGTTCATATCTTCTTCTGTAGAAGAAATAAAGATTGTACCATCTTGTTCAATATCGATTTTCACACCGGTATCTTCAATGATTTTATTGATTTGTTTACCGCTTGGTCCAATGACATCGCGAATTTTATCCGGATTGATTGTCATCGTTAAGATTTTAGGTGCATAACGAGACAATTCTCCTCTAGAAGCAGGAATTGTCGACAGCATACTGTCTAAAATTTCCATTCTGCCTTTTTTCGCTTGTTGAAGAGCCTCTTCTAAGATGTCTTTTGACAAGCCATCGATTTTGATGTCCATTTGAAGGGCTGTGACACCTTTTGATGTACCTGCAACTTTAAAGTCCATATCTCCAAGTGCATCTTCCATTCCTTGAATGTCTGTCAGCACTGTGTAGTATTCACCAGATTTCACAAGTCCCATTGCAATCCCTGCAACTGGTGCTTTAATTGGAACACCGGCATCCATCATCGCAAGTGTGCTTGCGCAAATACTTGCTTGTGAAGTAGATCCGTTAGATTCTAATACCTCTGAAACGAGGCGAACCGTATAAGGGAAATCTTTTTCGGATGGAATGACTGGTTCTAGTGCACGTTCACCTAGTGCACCATGTCCGATCTCACGACGGCCTGGACCGCGCATTGGACCTGTCTCACCAACACTGAATTGCGGGAAGTTGTAATGGTGCATGAAGCGTTTTGATTCTTCAACACCTAGACCATCAAGAATTTGCACATCGCCAAGTGCACCTAATGTACAAATACTGAGCGCCTGTGTTTGTCCTCTTGTAAATAGGCCTGAACCGTGCGTTCTTGGCAGAAGTCCTACTTCTGAAGAAAGTGGACGGATTTGATCTACGCCGCGTCCATCTGGACGTACTTTCTCTTCAGTGATCAGACGGCGAACTTCGTTTTTGACAAGCTTGTTTAATACATCTTTCGCTTGTTTAATCGTTGCTTCGTCACGTTCTTCTGCTTCAAACTTCTCAACTACAGCTTTTTTCACAGCACTGATCGCATCCTCACGCGCATGCTTCTCATGTACTTGAATCGCTTTCAGCAGGTCAGCTTCAGCAAGTGCTTTTACTTCGTCTGCTAACGTTTGATCTACTTCATATAAAGGAATATCGATTTTTTCTTTACCGACTGCCTTCACAATTTCTTCTTGGAATTCGATTAAGCGTTTGATCTCTTGGTGACCGTACATGATCGCTTCAAGCATTGTTTCTTCCGGTACTTCATCAGCACCAGCTTCTACCATGTTGATCGCATCTTTTGTTCCGGCAACCACAAGGTTGATGTCACTTTGTTCAAGCTGCTCCACATTTGGGTTAATGATCAGCTTTCCATCCACTCGTCCTACTGTAACGCCGGCGATTGGTCCCTCAAATGGAATGTCAGACACACATAAAGCTAAAGATGAGCCAAACATTGCAGCCATTTCAGATGAACAATCTTGATCCACACTCATGACGATACTAATGACTTGTACTTCGTTTCTAAATCCATCTGCAAACAGCGGACGAATTGGTCTGTCAATTAAGCGGCTTGCAAGGATCGCCTTTTCACTTGGACGGCCTTCTCTTTTAATGAAGCCGCCAGGAATTTTACCTACTGCGTATAGTCTTTCTTCGTAGTTCACAGTGAGCGGGAAGAAATCAAGTGGTTTTGGTTCTTTAGAAGCTGTTGCTGAGCTAAGCACAGCCGTATCTCCGTAGCGTACGAGGACCGCTCCGTTTGCTTGCTTTGCAAGCTGGCCAGTTTCAACTGTCAGTTGACGTCCAGCCCAGTCTATGGTGAAGACATGTTTCTCTTGTCCCATTCTGAGATAAACTCCTCTCTTATCGTAAAATTTTAGTTAGTTCTTATTATGAACAAAATGATTTTCACATATCAATGTGAAAGCTGTATGTAGAAGGGTATTTGCCATTCTTTCAACATTTTAACCATAAAATATTAGTGATTATACGATAAAAAAGCGGGAATCCTCCCGCTTTTTACGATTATCGACGTAAGCCTAGTTTGTTAATTAACTCACGGTAACGAGTTACGTCTTTATTACGTAGATACGTAAGAAGATTACGACGTCTACCTACCATTTTCAAAAGACCGCGACGTGAGTGGTGATCTTTCTTATGAGTACGTAAATGCTCGTTCAAGTTGTTAATTGATTCTGTTAGGACAGCGATCTGAACTTCTGGAGATCCAGTATCAGATTCGTGTGTTTTGAACTCATTAATTAATTGCGTTTTACGCTCTTGAGTAATTGCCATCCTGTTTCACCTCCAAATCATGTTAGCCCCATCTACCTCGCAGCCGTCGGTGAAGTCGGCCTGCCAAGTAAGTGGTTTTAAAGCTACAGGAATAATCATACTAAAAATATGCTGAATTTGCAAATGGTAGAGCAGTTTTTCTATGATTTTTTTGTTTGCTTATGCTGATCTTGAAAAAACTGAATCGCTTCTTCTTTATCTTGACTGATTTGAGCCGTCAGCTCCTGGATTCCGTTAAATTTTCGTTCACTGCGAATCCGCTTGAACCATTGTAATTTAATCGGCTGGCCATATATTTCTTCGTTAAAATCAAAGAGGTTTACTTCAATGGCAGGCTGATCAGGACGTTTTTCATAAAATGTTGGTTTATAGCCGACATTACAAACGCCGTCATATACTTTACCTTTTACTTCCGCTCTTACTGCATATACCCCTGTTGGCGGAATAATGTATTCAGCAGATAAGCCGACATTAGCTGTCGGAAATCCGATCGTCCGTCCGCGTTTGTCTCCATGGATGACAATGCCGCGAAGCTGATAAGGTTTTCCTAAAAGCTCGCTCACATATTCAACATCCCCATTTTTTAATGCGGAACGGATGAGAGTGGAGCTGACTTTTCGGTCTTGATTGGACAGCTTAGGTACGATGGTTGCATTGATACGGCCTTTTCCGTATTCATCGAACGTTTCCATTGTGCCTGCACCAAAACGGCCAAACGTAAAATCAAACCCCGCTACTGCGTGCTTCACATTCAGTTCATCCAAATATTGATCCACAAACTCTTGAGGAGATAGAGCTGCAAAGCTCTCGCTGAATTGTACAATGTATAAATAGTCAGCGCCCAGCTGTTCGATAAAATCAATTTTATCCTCAAGCGGTGTAATTAAGTCTTTTGGTTCCCGTGCCTTTTGCAAAACATGTGATGGATGCGGATGAAAGGTCATGACTGCTAAGGCCAATCCTTCTTTTTCCGCAATGCTTTTCGCTTCATCAATGACTTTTTGATGCCCGAGGTGAACACCGTCAAAGTACCCTAAAGCCATGACAGACGGGACTTGATCCTTTTGATTCAATGTATGTGGGTGTGAAATATGTATAGTCTTCACGAGATGTCACCTTTTCTTTAAGATTGCTTGTCCTGACATAAGATCTTCGCCGGCTTCATCAGGTTCTGTTTGGTCGGGTGCTTCATATAAATCGCTAGACAACAGCCTGAAGGAGCAAATACAGCGACACGATCCGCCTCTGCGAAATGAGCAAATTCATCAGGCATTGGCAGGACTGCACCGTTTTCCACTTTACTTGCTAATGTATCATTTATCTCCCATTTCGGCAAATGATTGAGCGCACGCTCGATCGGGACAAGGTGCTCATCTACAGTTCCTTCCTCGCTTATATCTCGCAGCTCATCCAGCGTGATACATTCATCAAGTGTAAAATCACCAGACCCTGTACGAATGAGATGTGACATGTGGGCTGGAAACCCTAGTTTCTTCCCGATATCAACCGCTAAGGTCCTCACATATGTTCCCTTTGAGCATAGAACGGTAAACCTAAATGACACGCTACCATCCTCATATGTGACAGGTGTAGTCCGCTCGATCCGGTGAATAGTAATTTCTCGGCTCGGCCGCTCAATTTCAATGCCTTCTCTTGCATATTCATAGAGCTTTTTCCCGCCAATTTTCACAGCAGAAAACATGGGAGGAATTTGTTCAATGGTTCCTTCAAACTGCTTCAGCGCCGCATCAATTTCTTTTTCTGAGATCGGTTTTTCCACCTTTTTTTCTTCTACGATCTCACCTGTTTGGTCTTCTGTTGTTGTAGAAAAGCCAATCGTGATCTCCGCATCATACGTTTTCGATTTATCTGTTAAGTATTCTACAATCTTCGTTGCTCTTCCGATACAAATAGGCAGAACACCTGAAACCTCTGGGTCGAGGGTGCCTGTATGGCCGACTTTTTTTGTGTGCAAAATTTTTCTTACTTTAAACACACAGTCGTGTGAGGTCATGCCTCTTTCTTTATGTAATAAAAGAACACCATTTATCATCTGCGTTCTCTCCTTTCATAAACGATGAAAAAGGACAGACGATCATCGCCTATCCTTATTTCAACGTCTTATTCGTGATCTTTTGTGTTTAATTCAGCAATCAGGCTTTCAATTCGATTTCCGTAATCTACAGATTCGTCGAATTCAAAATGCAGTTCTGGTGTTTTGCGAAGTCTGATTCGATTGCCAATTTCAGAGCGGATGTACCCTTTAGCCTTTGCAAGACCTTTTAAGGTTTCCTCTCTTTTCTTCTCGTCGCCAAGAACAGAAATGTAGACTTTGGCAATTTGCAAATCACCGGATACTTCGACATCAGTTACAGTCAAAAAGCCGATTCTTGGATCTTTTAGCTTTCTGCCTAAGATGTCGCCCAATTCTTTTTTCATTTGCTCACCCACACGGGTTGCTCTCATACTCATGATCTTATCACCTCTAATTAAAACCACTCAGTTTTCGTGATCGTTCGTTCAATTTCAGGAAAAGAATCGATAAAGCTTAATACACGCTGAAGCTCCTTTTCCACTTGAACCCGAGATGAGGAAATCACGGCGATTCCGATTGATGTACGCTGCCATGTATCCTGGTAATCCATTTCAGCAATGGTTACATTGAATTTATGACGCGTTCTTGTCAATATTCGCTGAAGAACCGCACGTTTTTCCTTCAGTGAGGATGCATCATAGATCATGCACTCACATTCGGTATAACCGATCATTTTCTTTCGATTTCTTGCATAACGAATGATTCCATGACATCACCTTCACGGATATCATTGTATTTCTTAATGGTAATACCACATTCATAGCCTTGTGAAACTTCTTTCACATCATCTTTAAATCGTTTTAACACGTCAACTTCGCCTTCAAAAATAACGACGCCGTCACGGATTAAGCGGATTCCGCTATCTCTTGTAATCGTTCCTTCAGTTACATAGCCGCCAGCAATTGTACCGATTTTAGATACTTTGAACGTTTGACGAACTTCAACTTGACCGATGACTTTTTCTTCATATTCAGGGTCAAGCATTCCTTTCATCGCAGCTTCAATTTCATCGATGACTTTATAGATAATGCGGTGCAAGCGGATATCAACGTTCTCAGTCTCAGCTGTGCTCTTCGCATTTCCATCAGGACGTACGTTAAAGCCAATCACGATGGCATTAGAAGCACTTGCTAAAATGATGTCTGATTCTGTAATCGCTCCAACACCCGTATGGATGATTTTCACTTTTACGCCTTCGACTTCAATTTTTTGAAGAGCTGCTGTTAATGCTTCAGCAGAGCCTTGTACGTCTGCTTTCACAATCAAGTTGATATCTTTTACGTCACCTTGTTTGATTTGCTCAAATAGGTCGTCTAGAGATAATTTTGCTTTATCTGAACGCTGTTCGTCCAGCTGCTTAGAAGCACGCGCCTCACCGACTTGACGAGCTGTTTTTTCATCTTTGAATACGAGGAACTGATCCCCTGCATTCGGTACATCGTTTAAACCAGTGATTTCAACAGGTGTAGATGGTCCTGCTGTTTTCACGCGGCGGCCGATGTCATTGACCATTGCACGTACACGGCCAAATGTATTTCCGACAACGATTGGGTCACCTACATGAAGTGTACCTGTTTGAACAAGAAGGGTTGCAACAGAACCTCTTCCTTTATCAAGCTCAGCCTCGATGACAGTCCCTTTTGCCGCACGATTAGGGTTGGCTTTCAGTTCTGCTACTTCGCTGACAAGAAGGATCATTTCGATCAATTCGTCAATGCCTTCACCTGTTTTCGCAGATAGTGGAACGAAAATGGTTTCGCCGCCCCAAGCTTCTGGTACAAGACCATGCTCAGTTAATTCCTGCATCACGCGGTCAGGGTTCGCTGTTGGTTTGTCAATTTTGTTAACAGCGACAATGATTGGCACTTCTGCCGCTTTCGCATGGTTAATCGCTTCAATTGTTTGCGGCATGACACCATCATCTGCTGCAACAACCAGAATGGTCGTATCCGTTACTTCGGCACCACGTGCACGCATCGTTGTAAATGCTGCGTGTCCAGGTGTATCAAGGAACGTAATTTTTTTGCCGTTTTCTTCAATTTGGTATGCACCGATATGCTGCGTGATTCCACCTGCTTCGCCTTCGACGACTTTTGTCTTACGAATGCTGTCAAGAAGAGTTGTTTTCCCGTGGTCAACGTGTCCCATGATCGTTACAACTGGAGGGCGTACTTGCATATCTTCTTCTTTATCTTCAACTTCATACTTTTCAAGTTCAGTTTCTTCTAAAATAATGACTTCCTCTACTGGAACACCATATTCAGAAGCGATTAATTCAACTGTATCTTTATCAAGTTCTTGGTTGATCGTTGCCATGACACCAAGCATCATCAGCTTTTTGATGATTTCAGCTGTTTCTTTTCCAAGCTCATCAGCCAGCTGGCCGACAGTCATTGAATTTGTAAATTCAATTTTTTCAGGAAGCTCTTTTTTAGGCTTCACAGGTCTAGCTTGCTGATGCTGCGGTTTGTTATTTCCACCGCGTTTATTTTTGTTTTTATTTTGGTTGTTGTTTTTTTTGTTTTTATTAAATTGATTATTCTGCACGTCATTCTTCTTTCTATCATTGTTTTTGTTAGATGATTGTTTTTTTTGTTCTGCGGGTTTCTCGTTAGCTGTCTCTTTTGCTTTGGCTTTTTTATAGATAGCGTCTAGCTTTTTCACAGTGTCGTCTTCAAGCGTCGCCATGTGGTTGTTCACTTCCACGTTCATATCCTTAAGCGCTGCTATAATATCTTTACTTGAAACATCTATGGCTTTTGCGTATTCATATACTCTCACTTTAGCCATTCGTTCACCCCCAAATAAATTAATCGAGCAAGCTTATGAGCTTCTTAGCGAAGCCTTGGTCAGTGACAGCGACAACTACGCGAGCTTCTTTCCCAATAGAACGTCCGAGAACGGAACGGTCTTCAACTTTTCTAACCGGAACATTATAAAATTTGCATTTGTCAGATACCTTTTTCTCTGTGTTAGATGAGGCATCTGCTGCAAGAAGAACCAGCTTAGCACGCGCATGTCTAATTTCTTTGATCACCAGATCTTCTCCTGACACGACTTTACGAGCTCGATTTGCTAGACCAAGCAAAGGATACCATTCAGATTCATTCATTAGGTTTTTTCACCTTTTCAGCTAGTTCTAGTAATTCTTCAAATATGTGTTCGTCAATCTGTGTCTGAAATTGCTGCTGTAAACTGCGTTTGTTCTTTGCCGCAAGAATGGTTTCTTTATCGAGAGAAAGGTAAGCTCCGCGTCCGTTCATTTTTCCGGTAGCGTCAACAGACACTTCTCCTTCTTTAGAACGAACAACACGGATCAGTTCTTTCTTTGGTTTCATTTCTCCCGTCACGACGCATTTTCTAAGCGGGATTTTTTTTCGGCTTTTCACCTTTAATATCACCTCTTATTCGTCAGATTCCTCAGCTACTGGTTCAGCCTCTAAGAAAAGAGATTCAGAGTCTTCAGTTCTTGGGAAAATACCGAGTTCCCTTGCATCTGTTTCGCTTTTAATGTCGATTTTCCAGCTGGTCAGCTTCGCTGCAAGGCGGGCATTTTGACCTCTTTTACCAATCGCTAATGACAGCTGATAATCAGGGACAATGACTGTTGTCGCCTTGTCTTCTTCATTCACAATGACATCAAGTACTTTTGATGGACTCAGCGCATTGGCAACAAATTCAACCGGGTCATTCGACCAATGGACAATGTCAATTTTTTCGCCTTTTAGCTCGTTGACAATTGCTTGTACACGCTGGCCTTTTGGACCAACACAGGAGCCAACTGGATCAACATCAGGATCATCTGTACGAACAGATATTTTAGAACGGTCCCCAGCTTCTCTAGCAACCGATTTAAGCTCTACAGTACCATCATAAATTTCTGGTACTTCAATTTCAAATAAACGCTTTAAAAGACCTGGATGTGTTCTAGACACATAAATTTGTGGTCCTTTTGTTGTTTTTTCTACTTTTGTAATGAACACTTTAATGCGATCATGTGGTTTGTATTCTTCATTTGGCATTTGTTCATTGACAGGAAGAAGGGCTTCGATTTTGCCAAGTGACACGTAAATGAATTTACTGTCAATCCGCTGAACGATTCCCGTCATAATGTCTTCCTCGCGGTCGATGAACTCAGTGTAGATCACACCACGCTCTGCTTCTCTCACACGCTGCGTCACAACTTGTTTCGCTGTCTGAGCTGCAATGCGTCCAAAGTCTTTTGGTGTGACTTCAATCTCAACGACGTCACCAACCATGTAATTCGGGTTAATATTGGCTGCATCATCTACAGAGATTTCAAGGCGAGAATCATACACTTCATCTACAACATCTTTTCTTGCGAACACGCGAATCGTTCCCGTTTCGCGGTTTAAATCAACACGAACATTTTGTGCTTGATTAAAATTACGCTTATATGCAGAAATGAGTGCAGCTTCTATCGCTTCAATTATAATTTCTTTACTAATACCCTTCTCTTTCTCAAGAACAGTCAGGGCATCTAACAACTCACTACTCATTTTTATGGTTCCCCCTTATATCAATGAAAAGGTTAATTGAACGAAACTGCTAATCTTGCGTTAGCTATTTTTTCGTATGGAATATTGATCTCTTTCTTTCTTGTCTTGATCTTCACTGTCACTGTTGCAATCTCACCATCAAAGCTTGTAAGCTCACCTTCAAATGCTTTTTCACCATCAATTGGTTCATATGTTTTCATGAAAACATTTTTTCCAAGTGCTTTTTCAAAATCAGCTTTTTTCTTTAATGGGCGCTCCGCTCCAGGAGAGGACACTTCAAGAAAGTAGTTTTGGCTAATCGGATCTGCCTCATCAAGCTTTTCGCTCAAGGCTTCGCTCACTTTGGCACACTCTTCGATATCGACACCTTTATCAGAGTCAATAAACACGCGAAGGAACCAGTTTTGACCCTCTTTGACAAATTCAACATCAACGAGTTCAAGCTGTAAGCCATCTAAAATTGGCTGCACCATTTCGCTTACGACATCCACTACTTTTTTGCTCATTCTCTTCCTCCTTGTGCTTTCGATAAACGCTCTTATCAATCATTCTGCATAAAAACCCTGCTTTATGTGAGCAGGGGGAGCAGAAAACGGATGAATAATGTCGAGACAAAAATTGCCTGTTCAATACAAAAGAGCGGGTTTCCCCACTCTTGTCTCGGTAATCGTTAGCATTTCCATAAAAACTATACCATATCCAATTTTTTTATGCAAATGAAGTTCCTCCTTATAATAGGTACTCGCTCATCGATTAATGCAGCATGTTCACTGCCATTAATACCTCTCTCTTCCTTATATATAAACAGAAAGCCACTCTGAACAGAACGGGCTGGTAATCATGCAGCTACATACTATGAGCGAAGAACAGAGCTCCCTATGAAAGAAAGTAACATCTACACTAAGCCATCTCTATTTCCAAAAAACATTTTGCATGACACAATATGGTTATTTATATAGAAGCAAAGAGTGTATCAGTAAACAGCCTTCACTTTCAAATTTTTCAACCCCCCCTAATGGATAAGTACTTTAACGTTAAAGAAATAAGCAGTTCAATTTTAAGCACTTTGCCTTTGCTCACTCACTTCAGAGAACCGCGTTCTCATTTTTAGGGAATCGCAATTTAAAGATCATTCATATTGAACTCCCCGAAGAGCAGGCGGAGACTGAACGGATAACCTTCATATTTTACATAGAGAAAGAACCATGTTTATATGGAATGAATTTATCCAGACTGTTTAATCAGCCATGCATGTAAAAGTAAAGGTGTCTTCTGTGCTGAATTGCTATATTCATCTGGAACCTGCCTTAACGTTTGTTGTAAATTTTCATTTCCTATTAACGATAAAAATTCCATACTAAATGGGCTAAACCCTCCAATTATAGAAGTACCAATCTTATACATCATATCTTTTCTAGTTTTGGTCATATAGGTGAGTAACTGCTCGAACTCAGATAATGTCAATGAGGCGTGATATTGATCATATAAATACAGTTCTTCTTCTTTGTTCTGAACTGAACTCAATCCACTTTCTATACTATCTCGATTTAGATCAACTATATAAATAATAGATTCATTTGATAAATAAGGAAGTAACTGTTCTAATAATGCTAAAGGATCTTCAAATAGCCCAAAACACAGATGTATTAAAATCGCATCATAACTTTTCGCATGTGATGAAAAATTTTTGATATCTGTACAAATAAAATTAGCTTTTATATTCAATTGATTTGCACAATGTATGGCTTCTTCAGATGAATCAATTCCAGTCAAATCAGCTAGAGGTAATTGCTTAGATAAATACTCAAGCATCTGCCCTTGTCCACATCCTATATCTAAAATAGAGGCAGGCTTTTTTTTGAATGTTAGTTGATAATAAGAAATGAAAGTTTCAGCTGATAGACATCGAGTAAATGGCGTTTCTCGATTATCATAATTTGAACTTATTTTTCTTTTTTCTGGATCCAAAAACCATGATTGAGCCAGAGCTCTTTTTCCTTTAAGCTCTTTCATCTTTTCTTGTATTATCACAGGGTTTCCCACCTTTATAAAAAGTCTCACCAATCAGTTTCAGATAATACGGGAGGTTTCGTTTTGAAGTTCTTTATTTTGCGAGGTTGAAAAAAATGAATGAACAGATTATGTGAAATATGAAATGCTATCGCTGCTAGAATACCAAATGTTAAGTATGAAATAACTGTGATTAATGTAAAAAGCGACATATAAGCAATAGACTTAACACCGCCTATTGGTATATGCAGCAAGATAAATCCTATTGAACTGATACAGATCGATACCGCTACAGACTCCACAGAATTTGTTAGTAATAATAACGGAAGAAAGAACCGCCAAATCAATTCTTCTGATAGAGCCGTTAATGGAAGAAAAAAGATTGAATCAACATTGACAACATATCTGCCTCTAAATGCAACAACTTTGTTTTTTAATTTCCATAGAACTGACGGTAATAGGACACCTAATAAAAAGAAGAATAAAATACCATACACATTTTTATTATTAGAAATTTCAACTAAGAGCTCTTGAGAAAATGCCCCACAGCATATAAAAGCTCCGATAATCGTGAATCCATCATAGCTCCTCTGAGGAGTGATATATGTTATTAACTTTCGATCGGATATTGGTTTATCTCTCTTGATTTTGATCACCATTTTAGAGCTTAAGGGACCCAAAAAGTGAATAAGGATCCCTAAAGCTGCTACCATTGAAATCATCTATTTAAGTACCCGCAATCAATGTATAAATCGGGGCATCATCTACTCCATTAAATCCACCGATCAGTTCCATTAACTCATCATCGATAAACCCTCCGAATGGTCGGCTATTAATCTTCTGTGCAGTAGATAACAAAATCATATTTTGCATGACATGTCCTGCCTCCATAAAAACGAAGCGATAAGAACGATGTCCATACTTAAATCGAGAACGCCAAAAATTAGCTGAAATGACTATAGCAAACGCAAAATCTTGAACGGATTCTTCTTGTAACATTATTTTCTCAAATTCTTTTTCAGAGTAATCACCCATTTTAGTCAATCCTTTTCTATACGGATCGAAATGATAAATACCTTTGTCTAAAGAATCCACTTTGTTGGCTACAATAAATAGATCTAGAGGATAAAGTGCCCCGCCAGATGGTATAGGGCGTCTAGGTCCTTCTTTACGCTCTACCAATCCATAACTCTTCTGTAAAACTGTTGAGAGTTGTTCTAATGACACACTCCCCCCGTTAAAATAATCTGCACTTCTTCGTTCCTTAATGACATCGTCTAAAGTTATATTTGTATTTAATGGTTTAGGTAGTAAAATTAAAGGTAGGTCATCAAATCTTTTACCTGCATGTGTAGCAATCTTTTGCAAAGTTTGAGATCGTAGCAGCCCTGCAACACCAGGTGCGTCCCATGCCATTGAACCCCTGTAGATTTTTGTTGCCTCAAACCAATTTTCAGAAGGGTCATCAAACCGTAATGCTTCGTTTCCATACACAACATCAGCCAAATTAGTAGCATGTCTTTCAATACTATTCATTATATTTAATCACCTTTCTACGATATTAAGGAAATGGATGCGGAATTGGATTCAGTTCTTCTAACTTAAAAGGTTTATCTACTAAACCTAAATGATAAGAATGTTTTAAAATTCGTTCTCCGCCCAACATTCTACCTCTATAAAGAACGTCAATCGGTTTATATCCAGGAATAATTGATTTTACGACATAGGCACCAGCATCTTTTATATCAGGGCTGGTTAAATCAAAAGTTGCCACATGATATCCTTGTTTTGATAAATGACTGACAAGGTTCGTCCATAAAATGTCTGGAGAACGATCATCAAACGGTGCATAGTCTTTAACGTCCACTAATTTCTCACTCGCTGTTAAAAAATCAGCTTCTTTCACAATAGCTGTTCCCGCATAGAGTTTAATATGATCTTCAAAACTGTTAATATCTCGATGATAATCTACATCCACTAAGGCGTTCCCTAATCGTTGTTCTGTTTTTACCCAAGTTCTTGTATACATTCCCTCTATTGCAGCTTTCTCACATGCTCTTTCAATTGAATGAGCAGAGGCCGCGCCAATAGCAAATGGAGCTAAATCTGTATGAGGATTTCTTATCACTGCCAAAATAGTAGGAACACCAGAAAAAATGCTCATGTCTACTAAATGCAAATTAAGAGAAGTAGGTTTAATATATCTTTCATAGAAGTGTTTTAATCTAGGTGAGGTATTAATATCGATCTGCGGTAAACTTAACTTATTGTACCAAGTAAGCATAAATGCATCTCTTTCAATTGTTTCAAATAAACCTGAGATTGCCGCTTCTTGATATGTAATTCCACAAGCTAGTCCATTACTAGTTGCATGACCAATATTGGGGTCTCCTGGCCACTCAGTATAGTTTGCAATATGAATTAATTGAGCAGGCGTCCAAACTTCTTCATTATTTTCAGCAATATGACCTTTTCTCCACCATAATTTTGTATCTTCATTCCATCTATCATGAGGAAAATTCGGGTCTTCATATTGAGTGACAGCATACATCTCCCACTTATCAAAGCCAATTACTGATTTGCCTTCATTGATTAAGTCCTTTTGAGTACCAAAACATACAACATCAGAGTTTAATGGTAAATAAGCGGCACTATATCTTTCCACCGTTTCACCTATAGCTGCTAATCTGGCTGCAGCTGGATTAGCAGATCCTCCCCCATTATATGAATTAGATGGTATTCCAAATAAAATATTGCTGTCTGTACCATGCGCTCCATATGAATGACCCCATATATCATCAACGTCTCTGAGTTTTCTATACTCTCTACGGACTATCCCAACATAAGGATCTGCCAATTGGTCGAGTATTTCCCATGACTCTTCTAACGTTGTCCATTTATTAGCCATAATTAATTATTCACCTCACCATGAAACCAAACTTGAGGAAAACCTGTATCTGCGGCTGGGGAACACTTTGGGCATCTAGGAACTCGATAAACACGATGATGATTACATGAGACACCTTTATCATCTAAATTAATTGTTGTAAATCCACCTGGCGTTGCACTTGGTGCGTAATCTTTTAGTGTGAGCCATTCTAAAATTAAATTACTTGCAATTCCGATTTGAACTAAATGAATCGGCATATGATAAACCGGTTTCTTTTCAGGATTTATAGGTTTTATTTTCATTAAGTCTGATCGCAATACTTCGTCAGAAAAATTTGCTGATTTTCGAAGGTTATAGCAATGTAAACAAGCTGATTGATGTGGCAAGAAAAATGGACCTACCCAAGATGTCTGTCCATCATATGGCACAATGCTTAACCAAGGGATGTGGTCTTCTAATGCCAGATCATTTATTTCTTCAAAAATCGGATCTAAATGAGAGTTGCCAATAGCAACCCTGATATCTGGCTGCTTATTTAATTCTCCTTTAAGCACTACTTGTAGCCCTGCCGCTTGCAAATGACGAATGAATTCAGCAGCAACTGGATTATGATCTCGCGTAATAACTTCAACAATTCCTGTTTTTAAACGATCTAGTATATCTTCAACCAATACTTGTCCACCGGCTCTTTCATAAGACAAAAGCGCCGTCAAATCAAAGTTCATATCCGTCTTAACACACATTCCGTTTGCAACTAAAAATTCGAGGACATGTTTTAATTGATCACTCTCTACTTCGAAATTCTCCTCTAGCTCTTTAATCGAAACCCCATTATCTTCCGTGAGATAATTAGAAATTTCTTGAATAAATTCAATAATTCCGTCACCTTCAATTTTGGTGACAGTTTGCGCTTTTAAACCAATCAAACTGTCTTCTAGTTTACCTAGCGTAATGTGTGGTGCTAATTTATACCTCGTCATTTCGTGGTCTTTGACAAACATATATTATTCCTCCTTTAAGAATAATTAATTTGTATTTTAGATAATTGTGCCCGATTTGGGGGGTGACCAATTATTTGTTCCAGCGTGTTCGTAAATGGCTGTAAATGTTTTGAAGAAGAAGCTTCTTGAAATCCGACTAACCATTCTAATACGTCTAAAGGCATATTGTTCTGGGACAAAATTGATATGACCTCTTCTTTACTTTTACAATATAATTCAATATTCATATTTAAATCCTCTTCAAAAATATCCTTCAGCCTACTCATACTTACTAACTCTGGTCCTGTTAAATCATATGCCTTACCAGCGCGATTCCTAACATCTTTTTTAGGGATTAAACATGCCTTTACAACATCTTTTGTATTGATCCAATTAACTCCCTCGGGAGAAAATGCAGTTATTAATTTACCAGTAGCACCTGCCCATCCCCTATAAAGTTCTATATTGATATCAAGCGGTGAAGTCCTATAAAGTATGCTATTCTGATAGATTTTCAATAATTCACTTTCAAGTGAACCTAGTTCATCCTCAACAGTATGCCTTCTATTAGATAAAATAATCGTTTCCGTTTGAAAATCAGTATTATTTATAAAGTATTCTTTGTCATAGCTAACAGCCCCGCCCAAATCGATTATTTGAGCAGGATAGTCTTCATACTCAACTTTCATCTTCTCTAAATAAGTTTTTATTGGTTCTCTAATACCGACATAATGAATACTCATAAAGAGCCCCCTCTTCCCTGACCACTCTGGGATAAAATGGTTAAAATCTAAGTGAATCAACTTATAATAGAAAAAGTAATCTTCTATTCGAGTTCTTCATAACATAGTAACCTCAACTTTTTTCATACATTTAATTAACTTAATATCTAAATACCCAAAATATTTGATCCAAAATAACGCCACCCTTCAATCAAAAAACAACATTAAGACCATATAAACCCTTTAAATACATAAAATTTTAAATATAGTATTATTTTCCATAGTCATATTAAACCACACTTTTTCAGTGTTATCAACGAACTTTTCAGAAAATATAAAACTTTCACACTTAATCATTGACAAATAAAGACTTATGAACCATCATATGTAATATATCAACTACATATCTATGTTGATAAATTTTAAATAAGGAGGTCTAAAGATGACTAAAATTACAATCCCAACTGCTTTGGCCGCTAAGGTACATGGGGAAGGTCAACATTTATTCGAACCAATGGCTGCGCGCTGCACTTGCACAACAATCATCTCAAGTTCTTCAACTTTCTAATCAACTTTAGTTTTTCGACATATCATTGAAAAGATCGCTCACCCACCTAGCGAAGAAGACTTAGCTAGGTGGGTGGGCATCTTTTATTTGAAAATAGAAGTTTTCCACATTTATTTTGCTTAACGAAAACCTTGCATCCATATCATGTTAATGGGACAGCAAGAGATAGTGAATAAAACAAAAAAAGGCTATTGAGATTTTTCTCAATAGCCCCACTGTATTAAATATCGATTACTTCCACACCGCTTAAATCTGCCCCTTCTCCTTCTAAAATATGATAAGTCATTTTATCCATTGTCACTCCAATAAAGTTTAATTTTTTAATCGTACATGATTTAAAATTAACATTTATTAATTTAGAATTCTCAAAAGAAATGTTTTTAAAATAGCAATTTTCAAATAAAACATTTATTAAAGATGATTCATCAATACTAATGTTGGGTAAATGACAGCCATATAAGGATGAATTCGTTATCTCACAATGTTCAAAATGAGATTGAGTCAAATCACTCTTTTCAAAGGTAGATGAGGAAATTTTAGAATGGTTAATATTAACTTTTCTCAGATAGCACCCATTAAAATCTGAATGGCTCATTACTTTTTGTACAATCGATAGCCCCTTAAAATCGCACAATTTATATTTAACATTTATAAACGTTAACCAATCTAAATCAGCATTAACAAATATTTTTTTCACATGCTCTACGCGGTTATGATCATCAATTACTAATGTATGATTATCAATGCTTATTTCGCCTGATTTCAGTTTTTCAATAAGCATATCCTGAACCTCTGCATCTTTTAATCCATCATTTTCGAGTTTTAATTTAACATTTCCAAGCAGCTCTAATAATTCTTTTTTCTTTTCTTCATATGTTTTGTCTTTTTTATATGGCCGAAAACAACTTTCAACATACAGTTCTAACTCTTCACTTAACATTGACTCACTCCTTTTTTCAGACAGCATACATGCATTGATTTTGCGGTGCATAACATTTAGCTGAAATTTTTAGAGACTAGCCTCTTGCTCGCTTTATATATTTTTTATAGCCAACCAACGAAAGAATAAACCCCAACAGTGTATAGCCTATAAGGACTGCTGTTACTAAGATCAAATTCTCTCCCCCTGGTAATGTTGATACTGATTGCACTAAGCCTTGATGTGCCCAATACTGCGGGAAGAGCATACCAATTATTTTGAGATAACTAGGTAATTGATCAAATGGAGTCCATAAACCACAAGCAACTGCTGTCCCTAAAGCAATCATGTTCGTCATTACTAAGCCTGTATTCTCAGTTTTAGCAAATGCGGCGATGGCAACTCCCCATGAAGTCACTTGCATTGATAATAGGACAACTACTAAGAAATACGAGCTGTATTGTGTTATTTCAATACCATATAAATAAACCCCTAAAATGGTTAACAACAAAACTTGAAATAAGATAATGATAAAAAACGGAACGCACTTTCCAAGAAAAAAATGATGCGGCTGTAAAGGAGTACTTGCTAGCCTTGCCACAATTCCTTTCTCACGATCTTTTACAAAACTAATGACAATTGAAATAATGACAAATGTGGAGAAAAACACGCTCATCCCTGTCACTGATTGAGAAGCAACTAATGTTTTTTGTGCTTGAGAACTACCTGATGTAAATAATTCTATTAAAAGAATAATTGAAGCAACTGGTAATAAAATGGTCCAGAACAACAATGATCGATCTTTCACCTGTTTTATAGATTCGATGCGGACTAATGGCCACATAAAAATCACTCCCGTTATATTCATTTGATTCCCTTCTATACAACTCTTAAATAATCACATTTTTTATTTATTTTACCATTTGCGGATGTGACGAATTAGAATTAGTCACATAATGTTGACTAATTACTTATGATTTTAAATCTACGGTACACACAAATTAATTCTGTTCGTTAGATTTATGCTCTTTCTACATCAGTCACTCTTTTAAGTTATTTTCATTGAAATACGAGAGTGGTTTTCATTCATAAAGGGCATTTTTATTGTAATTGATCACGTAAATCTGTTCCTGTTAATTGAAAAAAGACATCTTCAAGTCTCGGTCTGTACAAAGATAATTGTTGGGGAACCAATGATTCCTTTTTACTCAGTTTAGCCAAATCTTCTAAAGTATCTAATGGTTTTGTAGTTTTAACTAACACTCCTCCTTGATAAGTTACAAAATCATACCCGAGATTAGTTAATGTTTTATTAGGAATCTTAGATTCAAAAAAGACTGATGTTTCTGCGTAACGGTTCAAAAGCTCATCTATTTTGCCTTCTTCAACAATGTTCCCTTTATCAATGAAAGCCACATAATCACATAAACTCTCTATTTCCTCCATATAATGACTAACATAGATAATAGTTCTTCCCTCTTCCTTCAATTTGTTAATGATGTCGAAAATATAACGTCTTGATTGAGGATCTACCCCCACTGTCGGTTCATCTAAAAGAATTAACTTAGGAGCATGCATTAAAGCGCAGCCAATATTCAAACGGCGTTTCATTCCTCCTGAAAAGCTTTCAACGATATCATTTGCTCTTTCCCACAATCCTACATCTTTTAGTGTTTTTTCTACTCTTTCATCTAATGTTTTCCCTTTTAAACCATAAATTTGTCCAAAAAACTCCATATTTACTTTAGCTGTTAATTTTTCCTCTAAGCTGATGTCTTGCGGTATGTAGCCGAGCGCACTTTTAGATTCACCAACATGCTCAACTTTGCCTTCATATGATTTAATGATGTGAGATATAATTTTCATCAAGGTTGATTTACCAGACCCATTTGGACCTATTAATCCATAACAAACTCCTTCTGGAATCGTTAATGTAACACTTCTTAACGCTTGGGAAGTTCCATATGTTTTACTGACGTTTTCTATTTGCAACATTCGGCACCCTTTCCTTTCATCTCATTTATTTTTTAAAATGGTTTCAATAACACTCAAATATTCTTTGTAGGCTTGCTCTCCCAAATCTGTTATACTAACGATTGTTTTTGGTTTTTTATCCACAAAGGTTTTTGTAATTAGCACATAGCCTGCTTCCTCTAATTTTTTTAAATGCGAGCCCAAATTACCATCTGTTACAGATAAAGAACCTTTTAAGAAGCTAAAATCACATTTTTCATAAATCATTAATAAACTCATAATCCCTAACCGAACTTTTGGATGGATTAAATCATTTAAATTATTGACATTACTCATTTCCTTGTCCTTTTCTTTTTAAAATCACACCAGTTAATAACAAACTTCCTCCACCTATAAAAGCGAAGATAATGTTCATTAAACTAGGAAATAATAAAAATGTAGTTACACCTAAAACACTTAGCCAGAACCCCATAATAAAGATCTCTTTAGCCAGAACAATACCTAAGAGTAAATACATGATGGAAACCAATAAAACAACATAGAAGGGTAAATTATTTAATGTATATGGTAATAAGCCAACACATATTAAAAAAATAAAGATACCTAAAATGATTCCAATACCAAGCCATGTGTATTGCAATTGAGTTCTTAAAAACAAGGGCATTGGTATCATTTTCTTTTGTTTAAAATATGTAGTTAAAGTGATAACCCAGCCCGCAATGCCTAAAATAAGCCAAAAGACACCTGCAGTTATTGAATGAGCAAAAAGTAAAGGTATTGAATATCCCATTATCCAAATGAGGCCCCAAATGATAAAATAAATGCTGGTTTGTTTACAATACTCTGTTTTATAGTTTGTAATCGTCTTGATATGAGATAAATTCTCTAATATTTCTGAATTATTGAATTTTTCATTAGACATAAATAAACTCCTCTTCCACAAAGAACTCTGTACTACAGAGTATAGAATTAAATTTCCATTTAGTCAAGTTATTGGTAAAATAAAAAATAGATATAACCACCTCCTTCCTAACGAATCTCCAAATACCTTCTGCTTCTTGATCGTTTCTGAAAACCTTTTTCAATGGTTGGTCTCATAAACGCATCATATTTTAAGAAATTTAAATATAGAAAAAGTGATAAACAAGCATTTTAAATTTTCTATTTGGAAAGTAAGAACTACTAATTGGAGTGAGCTATATAATCAGTTCCTTATTCAGCAGGCATTCGTCATCGGTTCTTTTCATTCATTCTTTTCGCATGTTCACTGATAAGTGCTGCCTCCCTGCTTCCTTTTATAATGCGGAAACCGTCATAATCCGGATAGAGCGAATCATCGTCCTGAATACTTGTTAAAATCCAAAATTGACTGCCAGCCCCTCCGAGCCGCTCAACCGCTGACAGCCAGCTTTGATATACGTCAGGACGAGCTGATTGATTTTGATAGCCAAACTCTTCTAGCACAACTGGCTTTCCGATTGACTTCCCGCGGGTGATATGGTCTTCGATCCATTTCACTCCCCAGGCAGCAGACTTGTTCCAGTGATCTGGGTACAGATGATAGGTTCCATAATCGATATTAGGAAGAGATGTTAAACGGTCCCAATCGACGCCTTCTCCTCCACCGTAAAACCAATCTTCATGTCCTGGTATGCGAAAGAATCCTTCATCTCCTACTGCAACAAGATGGTGACGATCCAGCGATTTGATCCATGTACTCATTTCATCTGCCCATTTGACTAGTACATTTCCCGTTGGATCTGACTGCATCCGCGGCTCGTTGGCTAATTCCCAAGTCATAATAGCTGGATCGTCTTTATATTGAACACCTGTAAACGTATTGGTTCTTTCTAATACATAGCGCACATAATTTTTGTAAGCTTTTTGAATACGAGGATCTGTATAGAAGGCATCATGCGATCCTGCCCCGAACCACTTCACATATTGATTCATCCCGCCAAAGTCATCCCAATTGTTCACTAGTGGGATCACAAGCTTTATTCCTTCCTGACCTGCTTTATAAATCGCATAATCTAGTTTTTGAAAACCAGATTCTTCATAGACGCCTGGACTAGATTGTAAGACTGAGTTTTCTTGAGGGGCCCCGTCGTGAAAGCCCCAAATCCGTATGACCTTTAAATTCATTGCTTTCATATCATCGAACACAGCATCTACCATTTTTTTAGATTTGTAATGGAAATAGTAATTATTTGTGCCGGCGAAGTAAAATGGTTGATTGTTCAGCGTAAATTGTGTACCAGACGTCTGCACATAAGCGGCGGCCTTCATCGTAAGCGAAAACCAGCCAGACCATATAGCGGCTATAAGTATGAAGCAAGACACTCTTTGAGCCCACTTTTTCATTTACATTCTCCTCACAATCTATCTCTATCCTTCTTGAGGCAGGATCACGTCTAGTTGAAAAGGTGTTTGTTCATTTGAATCAAGTTCAATCGTCTGCTGTTTCAACATTTTACTTTCTTTACCGATTCGAATCTCATATGTTCCGTGAAATGCTGGACATTTCACATTGCCATTAGCATCTGTTTTTTCAACTCTTTGGGTCGTCCACTCATTTAGAAGCTTTTCATAACGTCGTCCTGCTTCATTTAAAGACCAATCATAATTCACGATGGCTGCATGTTCACCTCTCCAATGGGCACCTGCCCAAAATCCCCACATCAGCACTCCTTTTACGGCTGGATGACTAAATGCGACGCGATATAAAGCTTCCAGGTTATCCGCTCTTCTATTAGGGTCAGGGTGAACAGAATCGTACTCTGTGACCCATATTGGAAGACCAAGCTCAGCAAGGACATCGAGCCTCTCTTTGACAATGACTGGATCAACTCGTTCTTCAAAATGGCCTTGAACCCCAATCGCCTCAATAGGCGCGCCTAACTGACGCAGTTCATTGATATGCGCTTTATAGGCATGGTGTTCACCATAAGAGATCACATTATAATCATTCACAAACAATAGTGCTTGAGGATCAATTTTTTTCGTTTCTTCATACATCCACTTCCAAATATTTTTCCCAAAGCGATCTTTAAAAAATGAACCATGCATCATTTCATTGTTTACATCCCAATGACGAAACCTTCCCTTAAAATGATTGCCTGCATGCTCAAGCCGGTTTTTCATGGCTTCATATACTTCGTGATTCGGCAGTGACCTCAGCCAGCTTGGATTCGCATCCTCTACCTCCCAAAATAAAGCGTGCCCCCTCACTGGAAGCTGATGTCGATCTGCAAAATTCAGCATCGCATCTGCTTTTTCGTAGGTGATTTTCCCTCTTTCTGGCTCATTCGCATACCATTTTGCTTCATTTTCAAAAACAGCCCAATTAAAATGCTTCACGAAAAAATCAGCATATTGTTGATTAAATAACACTTGATCATTCATCGCTGAACCAAAGGCGAATTCATGTCTGATTTGCTTTATTTCAACCTCTAGACCTGCTATTGGCTTTTTTTCGCCGTTTGTCACGTTGATCACAAGATCTCTTTGTCTATGCTCTGAAATTCGATCATCCGCCTCTTTTTTCCACATCAGATTTTCCTGCCCATTTTCGCCTCTACTGAATGAATGATGAAGAAAGCTTCTTTCTTTGACCATGTAAATCACCCTTATCTTCATTGGTTTGATATTACCTATTCAAACTGCCGGCTAGAAGCCGGCAGCTTGATTTTGACCTCTTAGTTGATCAGACGATGGTATTCAGCATAGGCAGTGGCCATATCCACTTGAGACCAGAAGCGGTGATAAGTGAAAACTGGTGCGCCATTCTCCCATTTGCCTGTAGCTTCATTAAATGAAGACTGATATTTACTTTCGAGTGAAGACCACGCTGGATCTTGTTTAATCTTCGGACGAAGATCAGCAAAACTCGTATAGACTCCATTCCCTCCTCGCTGCGGGTCAGAAGGAACGGTGCTGGCTCCAGGAATCTGATTTCCTTGACCAAATGTCCCGTTCCATCCATTTGGGAAATACACTTCTTTTCTAAAGAAACGGTCATAGTCTTCTCTATCTTCCTCTGTCACTATGCCGACGCCATCATTGTAATTCCATGCAACCTCTAGGAGCTGCGCGGCTGCATCTTTCGCTCTTGCACCAAGCGCTGTATAATCACCTGTTTCCAGCTTTGTGGCTGCAGCAAAGAATATCAAAGCTTTGGCTAGACTTCCTAATACGCCCGTATCCTGAGTCGGATCTTTAGTTACAGCTGTTAAATTTGGATTTCCTGTTGCAGACTGGAACCCATTCCAAGTATCAGGCTGTCCGCTCCAAGCAATATTTCCAGGAAGCCAAAACTCTCCAGGCGCACTTGTTGTAGCAACCGAAACATTCGCTCCTCCTAAAATTCTTTGTCCTTGCTCATCTAAGAAATAACCCTCTTCATCTGACACAGGACGGCTGCCGATAAAAATGTAATCTAAGGCATAGCTGACCCATTTTGTTATGACAGATTTGGCCATTTGGACATTTTCAGATGTTTTGTCGCCATCTTTTACAAAAATATAATAAAGCTCTGCTACGCGCTCCATTGGCCATGCCTGCATTCCAAACCAGTTATTTGAAGGCGGGTCAAGGTAAACAGGTGCATCTTCATATGCCATATCATAAAAAGTACTTCTTCCTGCTGGATAAGCGCTATAGTCTCCATTCCAGCTATTGGTTGCGCCTCCTGCTATGGCTCCTTCTTTCGATTGAAGCCATACATAAAATTCAAGCTGTCTCTTTAATGTTTTTTCCCAATCGCTTGCCCCTGTTGCTGAAGATGGCTTTAAGCCTCCTTTATCAGAGGATAAAGCATAAGCGGCGACAGGATTTTGATATCCTTGATGACAATGGCTCGCTCCGATACGCCATGACCAGTTTGCGTACTCCCCAAGTCCTCCGCCCCAAGAGGTATACCATGCCATTAAGTAATGACAGGCACCCTTTCCGTTTCCAGGATACGGATTCCCCTGCTTCCCGCTTCCAATCGTTTGAAAATATTTATCGTACATGCCGTAACGGAGGAAATCCCCCATTTTTTTCGCTTTATCAAGATAAGCTGACCGATTATAGCCGAGCTCCTTTGCCCAATACATCGCTTGTATCGCGCGCGCATCAGCATCCGTTGCATTCGTATAGCGCCACTGAGCAGCTGGAGCTTGATTTTCTTTTGTGAACAAGCTCATAAAGCCTTCATTCGGTTTACCAAAAGATTTATCGTCCTGTGATGGATGAGGGATGGACTCCCATACAGATTCCTGTGGACCACGCTGGAATGTGTTCACATAGGCGGCTTTATGTGATGGGTTGAGCAAGTTGCCATAGCCATACCAGTTATCTACGTCAAGGAGCCAGTGCATTAAATACGTTTCATTCGTCCCATAGGTTGATTTCAATTCACTATCAATTGGATCTTGACCAGCAGGACGAGCACCGGTCAGCTGGCTTGGGTATTGATCCGGAAATGGTTTCTCTGCTGCGTATGTGGCTGGGCTGGACGGATTGTAAGCGTTCATATGCGGCTGCTCATCATTTCCATCTTCATTGACTGGGATGATGTACTTCTCCATATTGTCCCAAGCTGCCTCTAATTTGCTCCAGTCCCCTGTGTAATGTCCGTACAGCACCTCAAGCCACAGCCAATAGCTATATGCTTCTGAAGTTGTCATATGCCCGTAATCAGGTGCTTCGCAAATGAGTGTCTCGATTGAATGATACGGAATTCCTTCTGGTGAAAAATATCCATTCGCATCGCTTTTAATTTGATGATAAAGCGTTAAAAACCGTTCTTTGTTTGACAAGTCCTTCACCCTTTCAATAAAATCGTTGATTTTTATTTGTCTGGAAGTGTGCCAAATACTAAAACATCATCGTCAAAGACAGGAATCTTTGTTGTTTTTTGCATATTGGATGTTAATCCTTGATAGGAATAATCATTTGAGGCATCCCATATATTCGATCCATTTGGAGCAGATAATCGAAATTGTATTTCCTTCTTATGCTCAGATTCTCCTCTAGGAGAAATAGCTACGCCCGTAAAATCGATTTCTGCAAAATAGACGCGGCTTGATGCGTCATATACTTTTAAAGGTGATAAGGAAGCGCCGTCATTGTAGGCTGCTGTCACTTGAATATCCTTTTCAGTGAATCCCTTTGCAAAGACCTCACTCAGATTGACGTAATATCTAAAGGATAGTGTTTGACTGCTTCTTGCCGGCCAGCCGGACCTGTTGTACAGCACTGCTTTCACTTGAGTAGATGTTGTATCGTTATGCATCACAGCTGCCTCTACAAAAAATTCATCCTCCACCTGTTCTTTAGGCGGGAAATTTGGCAGCTTTGATTGCCCTTGACCAAACAGCTGCACCATTTTGGCGATATTTCCAGTAAAGGCGGCATTATAATCGGTCGCCACCTCGTTTGATATATAATCAGAGATGTCATCATCATATTGATCCTGTGCATTAGGCCCCCCTACAAGCGCTCCATAAAGAGTGTGCCGGTGAGATGGAGGATTTGTCAGCTGGTTAGACCACGAGCCATGTGCAGTACGGTGGTGCGGGTGCTTCGGCGGATTCTGACCAAACCCAACGACGTAGCTTCTATTCAGCGGATTATCACCCAGCATATAGTGAGTTTGCTTAATCGCAAACGATTGGTATCGATTTTTCTTTTCTTGATCAGATACCCAATCAGCATAGACAAAGGCTAAAAATGCTGCATTGGCGGCATAACGAAGTGAACCCCATTGATCCAGCCATGCCAAACCGCCAGGCGTATAGGTGATTCTTTCTACTTTTCCATTTTGAACAAGACCTGTGGTCCAGTAATCAAGATTGCGCTCTGTCGATTCTATAAATCTGTTTTCTTTCGTGATTCTTGCTAGTAAGATTTGTGAGGCAAAAAAAGTATTGTCCCATGACATGGTAAACGTATAATCCCAATCCTTCGGCCATTCCTCTACCGCTTTTAATGCTTGGTTTAAATAGGTTTCTTCATTTGTCGCCAAGTATAGCCAGATTCCGCCCCAAATAAGTTCGTCAACATAGCCGCTCCAGGAGTTGTAAAATGGCTGCGCATTGGTGACACAATCTGTATATTTGCCGCGATACCTGTCAGCAAATGCATATAGCTGTTTGGCGTGCGTCAAAAGCTTTGCTGCATAGGACGCATCTGTTTCTTTAAAAATGATAGAACCTGCTGCTAAAGCCGCCGCAGTTTGTGCAGCTACTTCTGTGCCAGGACAATGTTCATCAATTTTAAAAGCTGGCCGGTTCATCGGCATCACTTCTGCTGGTCCCCACCAAGCGTGATCGGCGTTTCCATCACCTACTTGTGCCCAAAATTCATTCGGTCCTGTATGTGCTTTCAAAAAATAATCTGTTGCCCACTTGATTTGATCTAGTATCTCATCAAGCAGCTCCGCCTCTTCATAAGCTTCTCGGTATTCATATACTGTCCATGCAAGCACGGCTGCTGAGTAAGCCATCGGAAGTCCAAATTTCACATGATCTCCTGCATCATACCAGCCGCCAGTTAAGTCATGCCCAACATCCTTCCCGTCCTCGAGTCCAGAATCTCCCCTCCAGTTAAGACGATTACTTTCCGGAAGCCGGCCTGACCGCTGCGCTTCATAAAACAGCATGGATTTTTGGAGAACCTCTACATAGTTGTAAGATGCCATTTCTCTATTGCTCACCCCTTCTTTTTAGTGAAACATTGATCAATAGACGCGACCGCCTCCTTTCTAACCTTCGTTTCGTGATCTGTACAGTTTTGAAAAGAATCAAGTATGTTTCAAAAATAAGCATAGTAAACAGCAATCAGCTTTACGCTCATCGAAGGTTTTCTCTTGATTCTCCTTCTGACTGTACCCAGAATGATCATATGTCGCTTGAGAACATTTCAGACGGCGAAATTCTCTTTTGAGCTCTATTTGGGTAGAAAGAATGACATACAATCTCTTCTCTTAAAACATCACGCTAAATCAAGATATATGAATGAATAAGAAAATAATTCCAATTGATAAGAAATCTTTATTAGTTAACATAATAAAATTATTGTATATAAAGAAAAGAACGCCCTTTTAGGGCGCTCTTATTTATCACATTAAAATAAAGAAAGCTGGTTTTGATCAGGAAGTGCTTCTAAACAGCCTTGACGATCTAAATATTCAAGGATGGTCTTCGACACTTTTCCGCGTTTTTGTAAATCTTCTTTTGAGAGGAATTCCCCATCTTGCCGCGCGCGGACAATATTTAATGCAACGTTTGTACCGAGGCCAGGGATCGAGTTGAATGGCGGTATTAATCCGTCTCCATCAATGATAAACTCTGTTGCACTTGAGCGGTAAAGGTCAACTTTTTTGAAGTGGTAGCCTCTTTCACACATTTCAAGGGCAAGCTCTAGTACAGTTAATAGGTTCTTTTCTTTCGGTGATGCATCTAAACCTTTTGAATTAATATCGTCCATAACGGCTCGAATCGCATTCGATCCTTTTGTCATTGTTTCAATATCAAAGTCATCCGCACGAACGGTAAAGTAAGCCGCATAGTACAGGAGTGCATGATGCACCTTAAAATAAGCAATACGAACAGCCATTAACACATAAGCAGCCGCGTGGGCTTTAGGGAACATGTATTTAATTTTTTTACAAGAATCAATATACCAGTTTGGTACATTATTATTCTTCATTTCTTCTTCCCATTCAGGAGGAAGTCCTTTTCCTTTACGAACAGATTCCATAATTTTAAAGGCAAGTGACGGCTCTAAGCCTTGATAGATGAGATAGACCATAATATCATCACGGCACCCAATTACTTCACTTAGTTCACACGTTTTATTGTGAATGAGCTCTTGCGCATTTCCGAGCCAAACATCCGTACCGTGTGATAGTCCAGAAATCTGAACAAGCTCTGAGAAAGTCGTTGGTTTTGTATCCTCTAGCATTTGCCGAACAAATCTTGTCCCAAATTCTGGGATACCGAGTGTACCTGTTTTACAGCCAATTTGCTCTTCTGTGACACCTAGTGGCTCTGTCCCTTGGAAAATCTTCATGACTTCAGGGTCATCTGTTGGAATCGTTTTTGGATCGATTCCGCTTAAATCTTGAAGCATACGAATGACCGTTGGATCATCGTGCCCAAGAATATCCAGCTTGAGCAAGTTATCGTGGATCGAATGGAAATCAAAATGTGTCGTCTTCCAATCGGAACCTGTCGCATCTGCTGGGTATTGAATAGGTGAGAAATCGTAAATGTCCATATAATCAGGCACAACGATAATTCCGCCTGGATGCTGGCCTGTTGTCCGTTTTACTCCTGTACAGCCTTGTACAAGCCGGTCGATTTCAGCGCCTCTCATATGAAGGTTATGATCTCCTGCATAGCCTTTTACGTAACCATATGCTGTTTTTTCTGCAACGGTACCAATTGTACCTGCTCGGTATACATAATCTTCACCGAACAACTCTTTCGTATAGTTATGTGCTATCGGCTGATATTCGCCTGAGAAGTTCAAGTCAATATCAGGGACTTTGTCTCCTTTAAAACCTAAGAACGTTTCAAACGGAATATCATGTCCATCTTTTTTATACGGTGTTCCACATTCTGGACAGTCCTTATCAGGAAGGTCAAAGCCTGAACCAACAGATCCATCATTAAAGAACTCAGAGTGCTTACAGCTTGGGCATACATAATGAGGTGCAAGTGGATTTACTTCAGTAATCTCTGTTAATGTCGCAACAAGAGATGAGCCGACAGATCCCCTTGAACCAACGAGATATCCATCATCAAGTGATTTTTTTACGAGCTTATGAGAGATTAAGTAAATAACGGCGAAGCCATGACCGATAATACTTTTTAATTCTTTCTCGATGCGGTCTTCTACGATTTTCGGCAAATCATCTCCGTAGATGCTGCGCGCCATTTGATAGCTCATTTCCCGTATTTCTTCATCTGCACCTTCAATTTTTGGTGTGTAAAGATCATCTTTGATAGGTTTAATGCTTTCGACCATCTCAGATACTTTTTGCGTATTTGTTACGACGATCTCTTTCGCTTTTTCGTCTCCTAGGAAGGAGAAGGCTTCGAGCATTTCATCTGTCGTTCTAAAATGAACTTTTGGCAGTTCATGGCGGTTCAGCGGATTCGCTCCACCCTGTGATGAAATTAAGATTTTACGATAAATTTTGTCCTCAGGATGCAGGTAATGTACATTTCCAGTCGCCACAACTGGTTTATTCAGCTTTTCGCCAAGTTTGACAATGTTTGTGATGATTTCTTTTAACGCACGTTCATCTCGAACAAGCTCTAGCTGCAGCAGGTGCTGATACACTTCCGGCGGATGTACCTCTAAATAGTCATAAAATGCTGCAATATCTTCCACCTCATCAGGTGACTTTTGCATCATTCCTTCAAATACCTCACCCTTATCACAAGCAGACCCAACAATTAAACCTTCTCGAAATTTCTCAAGCTGGGAGCGCGGAATACGCGGAACCCGGTAGAAATAATGAATATGAGAAAGTGAAACAAGCTTAAATAAATTCTTAAGACCTGTCTCATTTTGAGCAATCAAAGTCGCATGGTAAGGACGTGAGCGCTGGTAAGCATTCGACTGCCCCATGTTTTCATTCAATTGATCGTGATAGGCAATCTCTTTTTCAGCTGCATCTTTTAGCATCTTCAGCATGAGATAGCCTGTCGCCTCTGCATCATAAATCGCCCGGTGATGCTGCGTCAGTTCAATATCGAACTTTTTACAAAGGGTGTTCAGCCGGTGATTTTTAAATTCTGGGTAAAGGAACCGGCCAAGTTCAAGTGTATCAATGACAGGGTTTGACGCTTTATCTGTTTTTAACAGGCGTTTATACGCTGCATTTAAAAAGCCCATATCAAAGCTCGCATTGTGCGCAACAAGGATATCTTGTCCAATCCATTCTTTGAAATCCCGTACGACGTCGACGACATCTGGTGCATCTCTCACCATATCATCGGTGATACCTGTTAATTCGATGGTTGTCGCTGATAACGGGTGATGGGGATTTGCAAATGCCTCAAAGCGGTCAATGATTTCCCCGCCTTTTATTTTCACTGCTGCAAGCTCAATAATTGTGTCATAAACAGCTGAAAGTCCAGTTGTCTCGACGTCGAATACGACATACGTCGCATCCTCTAACAAGCGGTGCTCTGGGTTGTATGCAATCGGTACCCCGTCGTCTACTAAGTTGATTTCCACACCGTACATCATTTTGATGCCATGCTTTTTACTTGCTGCATACGCATCTGGGAATGATTGTACAACGGCATGATCTGTCAGGGCAATTGCTTCATGCCCCCATTTTTTTGCTTGTTCAACAAGTCTGCCAATGCCAGTGACAGCATCCATTTGGCTCATAGGGGAATGTAAATGAAGCTCCACACGCTTTTCACCCTCAGGTGCTGTATCTTCTTTCAGCTGCGGTTTCATTTCATTGACATCATTGGCGATCATGACAAGATCTCTGACAAACGTATCATTTTGAATGCTTCCTCTTGCTTTCACCCACATGCCTTTTTTCAATGATTTCATCAGCTGAGCATCTTCTTTTTCTCTTGCAAACATTTTGATCAAAATACTATTTGTATAATCTGTGATCTTAAAGATACAAAGCGTTCTCCCGCTTTTCAGCTCACGCGTTTCTGCATCGAATACGTAGCCTTGAACGGTAATTCTTCTTTCCTCGTCCATGATACTATCAAGCGTACGAATTTCTTCATTGTCTTTGATTTGATAGCCAATCATCAGAGGGCCTGACGGAGCTTCATTCTGCTCCTCACTTTCTTTCTTCTCCATCTCAGTGAGGGCTTGCATGGCTCTTTCTTGATCTTCAGCAAGCTTTTGTTCTCTGAACTTCTGAATCTCTTGATCTGATACAAAAATTTCTGTATCGAATTGCAGCTCTGGAAAGCCCACTTGTTTAAATGCGGCTTGGAGCATCGGGCTGTACTTCTTCTTAATAGCGAGTGCCTCTGTTTCGCTTTTCGTTTTAATGATGATTTTATGTCCAGACAGCGATGGTTTTTGCTGCTGAAGCAAGCTGATGATTGGGGGAGAAATTCCTTGAAGTTCTTCCACACAATGTGACCAGTACGATTGCACGAGTTCTTCAGATATGTGCGGATCACTCACTTCAATCGTACAAGTGATTTGTGCAATATGTGAAAATGCATTTGTCAGCCTGCTGAGAAACATGGCGTATACTTTGTAAGGCAAAAGCGCCTTAAATTTAAAAAGGAAATGCCATGTTTTCGTCGCCTTGTGCACGGTCAATTTGACGATTTCCCCTTCTTCAAAGTAACGACTGAGGTCATCATCTGTCATTTGAATTTGATTGAGTAATATATGAAATTGCCGCCGTGTGATCGGTAATTGTTCATCCAAGACAGGACCCTCCTTTTGTCAATCAGAAAGGTACCTCTTTTCTACAGGAGGTACCTTCATTTTTTTGTTCGCTTTATGCTTGGCGTATAAATGAAATCAGATCATCAACAGATACTTCATGTGATTCACCTGATTTTCTAAACTTCACTTCTACTATACCTTCTTCTGAACGTTTTCCGCAGCTAATACGAATTGGCAGTCCAATTAAATCACTGTCTGCAAATTTCACTCCTGCACGCTCCTGGCGGTCATCAAAAAGTACATCAAAGCCTTCATCTTCTAAGCGCTCGTACAACGTTTCCGCCAGTTCTTTCTGTGCGTCGTTTTTCATATTTAATGCAAGGAGGTGAAGGTCATATGGTGCCACTGTTTCCGGCCAAATGATTCCTTTCTCATCGTGATGCTGTTCAACAATCGCTGACAGCGTTCTAGAGATACCGATGCCATAGCAGCCCATAATCATTGGCTGCGCACGTCCATTCTCATCAAGGTAAGTTGCATCCATTGACTCAGAATAACGAGTGCCGAGTTTAAAGACTTGTCCTACTTCAATCCCTTTTGCAAACTGGATTGTGCCTTCCCCATCTGGAGAAACATCTCCTTCTTGAATCAAGCGAAGATCTGTAAATTCTTTTACTGACACGTCACGTGCAGGATTGACATTGACATAATGATAATCCGCTTCGTTTGCACCAGCGACTGCATTTGTCATTCCCTTCACAGCAAGGTCCGCATAAATATCGACTTCTGCTTCCAGTTTAACAGGTCCAACAAATCCAGGCTCAGTTCCAATGACTTTCAGCACTTCTTCGCGTGAAGCAAGCTCGACAAGCTGTGCTCCTACCAAGTTTTTCACTTTCACATCATTTACTTCATGATCGCCTCTAGTAAGAATGAGAACATACGCATCATCTGCTTTAAACAAAACAGATTTAATGCAAGCAGAAGGGTCAACTTCTAAAAATCCAGCCACATCTTGAATGGTTTTCACTTGCGGCGTGTGGACTTTTTCAAGCTCTTTGAAGTCAGCAGGATTTGCTTCTTCTCCGTGATATACAGCCTCAGCCATTTCAATGTTTGCAGCATATGAGGACGTATCAGAATAAGCGATGGTATCCTCTCCGACTTCTGAGAGCGCCATGAACTCATGCGTATCTTTTCCTCCCATTGCCCCAGAATCTGCAATGACCGGTCTAAAATTGAGACCCACTTTTGAGAACACATTAGAGTAAGCCGTAAACATTTTGTTGTATGTCTCATCAAGGCTTTCTGGTGAAGAATGGAATGAGTATGCATCCTTCATAATAAATTCACGTCCGCGCAGCAGTCCAAAGCGCGGTCTCTGTTCATCACGGAATTTTGATTGAATTTGATATAAAGTTAAAGGAAGCTTCTTATACGATTTCACTTCGCTGCGTACTAGTGATGTGATCACTTCTTCGTGGGTTGGGCCAAGCGCAAATTCGCGGCCATGGCGATCCTTCATACGCATCAGTTCTGGACCGTATGTATACCATCTTCCTGACTCTTGCCACATTTCCGCCTGCTGCAGCACTGGCATTAACAGCTCAGCTGCGCCTGCCTTTTCCATTTCCTTGCGGACGATCGAATGAATATGCTGAATGACTTTATGCGCAAGCGGCAGATAATGATAGATTCCACTTGTATTTTGTCTAATAAACCCAGCTCTTACTAAGAGTTGATGACTTTTTGCCTCAGCATCTGCCGGCACCTCTCGAAGAGTTGGAATAAAAGTCAGGGATTGTCTCATGTCGTTACACCTCATTTATGAAATAGGACTTCTCACAAAAACTCTTGTTTCCCGGAATGAGAAACAAGAGAGAATGGTTTTTATAAAAATAACCGCTGAATGTCATTCCACGTTACCACTAACATTAACAGCATGAGGAAAGCAACACCGATAAAGACAACAAGTGCTTCCTTCTCACGATTAATAGGTTTACCGCGAATGGCTTCAACAAATAAGAATAGTAAACGTCCTCCGTCTAATGCAGGAATCGGTAACAAATTCACGATGCCTAGGTTGATGCTGAGGAACGCCGCAAACTGCATTAATGTTAACACACCTTGTTTGGCTACTTCTCCTGTCATGTCATAAATTCCAACAGGACCTGCTAACATGTCTAGTGAAAATTGTCCTGTGACAATTTTTTGCAAGTTCGTTAAGATCAGACCTGCCGTTGAAATGACAGTTGTTCCAGAAGATGAAATAACTTTCAAAAATCCATTTTCCGTTGGCGGATATGATCCGAAACGGCCAATGCTTTTCCCATCTGCTTTTACAGCTTCAGGTACAACCTGCACAGTGCTTTCTTTGCCGTCTCGGTCAATGACGACATTCATTTTTTTCTCAGGGTTCTTTTGAACTGTTTGAACGACGTCTGTCCAAGAATTCATTTTCTCGCCGTTAATGGACACGATGTGATCTCCCTGCATGAGTCCAGCCTCAGCCGCCCGGCCGTCTTTCGTCAGCTTACCGAGTACAGGATCATCAACGGTTACCCCTTGAATAAAACCTAAAGCAACCAAAATCACATACGCCAGGATAAAGTTCATAATCGGTCCAGCTGCGATGGCTTTAATTCGCTGCCAAACTGTTTTTGAACCAAAT
The DNA here is from genome assembly GCF_019266135.1 of Bacillus sp. F2HM. NCBI lineage: Bacteria > Bacillati > Bacillota > Bacilli > Caryophanales > Bacillaceae > Bacillus > Bacillus sp. F2HM. Next base: position 153,864 of record NZ_LRMO01000012.1, on the reverse strand, counting down.
TGACGATTGTATGGTGCGATTTGAATTTCTTCACCATCTGCAATATAGAAGCTTGTTTGACTGACATTGTAGCCAGTCAGAATATCTTCATTTCCAGCTTCATATCCCGAGATTCTCATAGCATGATCTAAATCAATTTGCTCAACTTCGATGACAAGTGCATCAGGATATTTTTCTTTATCATTTAAAATGATCTTTTCTACTTCATTTTGCTCATTGAATAAGAGCCCCACTGTATGACCTGGTTTAATTTCGATAACTTCAGGGTCCTCTCCAGCCATTTTAACAAATCCGCCAATAGGGAGAAGTCTAATGGTATAAACGGTTTCTTTTCGTTTAAAGGAGAAAATCTTCGGCCCAAAACCAATTGCGAACTCGCGGCATAAAATCCCCGCGCGCTGCGCCATAATTAAATGGCCAAGCTCGTGGAAAAAAACGAGCGTTCCAAAAATAATAATAAACGCAATCACTGTATTCACGAACATACCACCTTATGTGAGGATTGATTGAACAAAGTCTCGTGTATCTTTGTCCACTTCATGGATATCTTGCAAACTAGGCGTTGAAATCACATGATGTCTGATTAGTGCCTTTTCAATCAATTCTTCAATTTGCAGGAACGTTACTTTGCCTTTCAGAAATGCATCGACTGCCATTTCATTTGCTGCATTAAGTACAGCAGGCATTGTCCCTCCTATTTTACCTGATTCATAAGCAAAATGTAAGCAGCGATACCTGTCAAAATCCGCTTTTTGGAAATTCAATTGTCCAATCTCCCAAAGGTTCAATGATTTCGCTTCTTGTAACGGCGCCCTGTCAGGGTATGTGAGTGCATATTGAATAGGCACTCTCATGTCTGGTGTCCCTAACTGAGCCATGACGCTTTTGTCGTGAAATTCCACCATCGAATGGATAATGCTCTCTTTATGTAGCAGCACATCAATTTGTTCATAAGGGATATCAAACAACCAATGTGCCTCGATCACCTCGAGCCCTTTATTCATCATCGTCGCTGAATCAATGGTGATTTTCGCTCCCATCGACCAGTTCGGGTGGTTCAGCGCTTCTTCAACCGTAACACCTTCAAGTTCAGTTCGTTTTTTATCTCGGAAACTACCACCTGAAGCTGTCACGATTAAGCGTTCAATATTTTTAGCTTGTTCACCTTGCAGGCATTGAAAAATAGCGGAATGCTCACTATCGACAGGAAGTAAAGGTACATCATATGTTTTAGCGTACTCTTTTACTATATGACCAGCTGTCACAAGTGTTTCCTTATTTGCGAGAGCAATCGTCTTTTTTTGTTCAATGGCCTTTAATGTTGGAACAAGTCCAACACTTCCTACAAGTGCATTGACCACTACGTCCACTGCATCATAGGTCGCTGCCTCGATGTTGGCTTCATCACCAGCAGCCAGCTTCACATCGTATGCAAATGAATGATTTTTTAGCATGTGATAGGTTTCTTCGTCTACACATCCGACGAATTCAGGCTGAAAGCGCTCAATGATCGGAATCGCCTTTGCTATATTTCTGCCAAATGTCATGGCTTTCAGCTTAAACTTGTCCGGGTGCTGCCTGATCACATCTAACGTTTGTTCTCCAATTGATCCTGTTGCGCCTAATAGCGAAATATATTTCAAATTGCCACTCCTTCTCTCGTTCAATAAGTTTCTATGAGGTTAGCTGGCAAACGTTGCGAGCAGTAAGTATAAAAACGGCAGAACGAATAAAAAGCTGTCAAACCTGTCCAAAATCCCGCCATGGCCAGGGAGAATTGTCCCTGAATCCTTCACGTGATAATGACGCTTTAAAGCAGATTCCACAAGGTCGCCAAGCTGTCCAAAGATACTGAGTAAAAGAGTAATAAACATCACAAGCAGATATGATGGCAAAAATCCTGTAACCGCCTGAAACACAAGTGACAACACGACCGCTGTGACGATTCCGCCGATAAATCCTTCTACTGTTTTGTTTGGGCTGATTTCTGGCCAAAGCTTTCGTTTCCCCATAGATTTCCCAATAAAATAGGCTCCTGAGTCAGTAGACCAAATAATCACTGCTGCGAAGAAGATCGCACTCATGCCATATAAGCCTCTAATTTGGATAAAATAATAGAAACTAACGCCAATATATAATGTGGCTAATACAACAAAAGCAACCTCATCGAATGTGAAAGAGTTTTTGCTCAAAACTGTATAAGTTAAAAGTATTAAGACTGCAAATAAAGCAATCTGCATTTTTGATGCGTCCACGTTTGGGAAGAAGCTGTTGTCTCCGCCCATTAAAAGCCAAAGCAATATTAAGCTGACAATACCAGGAAAGCTGAAAATCGAGATCTTTTTCATTCTTAAAAGCTCAAAGAGAGCGACACTTCCCATTAAATAAATCAGCAGGGTAAATGGCATCTGTCCATATATAACTGCAAGCAAAAAGACTGCAGCTGCCAAAACACCCGTCAAAATTCTTTGTTTCATCTGCACCACCCTCTAAATTCCACCGAACCTCCGGCCGCGGCGCTGGTACTCTCCGATAGCGCCTATAAGGTGCTCATCAGAAAAGTCAGGCCAAAGCACATCCGTAAAGACAAACTCGCTGTACGCAATTTGCCAAAGCATAAAGTTGCTTAATCTAATTTCTCCACTCGTGCGAATGAGCAAATCCGGATCTTGAAGAGATTCTGTCATTAAATAAGCTGAAAACATCTCTTCTGTGATGTCTTCTGCTCGAAGCTTACCTTCTTTGACCTTTTCAGAAATTTGTCTGCATGCGGAGACGATTTCTGTGCGCCCTCCATAGTTTAGCGCAAAATTCAAAACGAGCCCGTCGTTATTCGCCGTACTCTTTACTGCGTTCTCTACCGCTTTTTTCGTATGCTGCGGGAGGCCGTCTGGATCACCTGTTAAACGCACACGGACATTCTCCTCGATGAGTTCAGGCAGGTAGATGTTTAAAAATTCTTCAGGAAGTTTCATTAAAAAGTCTACTTCTAGTTTTGGACGTTTCCAATTTTCCGTAGAGAAAGCATACAAAGTCAGCACTTTGACATTCAGCTCATTTGCAAGCTTTGTCATGCGCTTGACGACTTTCATTCCTTCATGATGACCTGCTACCCGTGGAAGAGCACGTTTTTTCGCCCATCTTCCGTTCCCATCCATGATAATGGCGATATGTTCAGGAATTTCTCCATTTAATATGTCTTCTTTTGTTAGGCTTTCTAAGTTGGAAGCTGCTGTTTGCTGATTCTTCCAATTTTTGAGTATATTGAGCATGAGATTCCTCCATCACCCAAAAAGGTTGCGTTCCCGCTAAATAATATAGTCATCAACAGTATTAACAAAAAAACCCCCTGTAAACATGAAGAGGGTCTTTTCACTATTATCTATTGTACATAGTTTTTTCTTAAACTTCCATGATTTCTTTTTCTTTATCTTTCGTCACGTCATCAATTTTAGCGACATATTCATCTGTCAATTTTTGAACATCCTCTGTCGATGATCTTAATTCATCTTCAGTGATCTCCCCATTTTTCTCAAGCTTTTTCAAATCATCGTTTGCATCACGACGCACGTTACGAACAGCTACTTTTGCTTCTTCTGAGTATTTTTTTACGACTTTCACAAGCTCTTTACGTCTTTCTTCTGTCAGCGCAGGAATCGCAATGCGGATCACATTTCCGTCACTTGTTGGCGTGATGCCAAGATCAGACTTTTGGATCGCTTTTTCGATATCACCGATTGCTGTTTTATCGTAAGGTGTGATAATCAGCATACGTGCTTCTGGCACTGTGATCGACGCAATTTGGTTAAGCGGTGTTTGTGCACCGTAATAATCCACTGTCACTTTATCAAGCAGTGAAGCATTTGCACGGCCAGCACGAACAGTTGCAAGCTCACGTCCGTATGCTTGTACGGCTTTTTCCATTTTTTCTTTCGTTTGGTTCAACACTTCTTTTGACACGTTATTTCCCCCTCACGATCGTTCCGATTGATTCGCCATTTACGGCACGTTTAATATTTCCTTCTTCCATAATGGAGAAGACGATTAATGGAATGTCATTGTCCATACATAATGAGGACGCAGTAGAATCCATTACAGCAAGCCCTTCTTTAAGTACATCAAGATATGAAAGCTTATCATATTTTACTGCATCCGCATCTGTACGAGGATCAGCACTGTAGACACCATCTACATTATTTTTCGCCATTAAAATGACATCTGCTTCAATTTCTGCTGCTCGAAGTGCTGCCGTAGTATCTGTAGAGAAATAAGGGTTTCCTGTTCCAGCAGCAAAAATGACGACACGTTTCTTCTCAAGATGACGGATCGCTTTTCTTCTTATGTATGGCTCTGCAACCTGTCTCATTTCAATAGAGGTTTGCACTCTAGACTGAATGCCAAGCGTTTCTAGGCTGTCCTGTAACGCCAGTGAGTTCATCACTGTTGCCAGCATCCCCATGTAGTCTGCTGTTGCACGGTCCATTCCTAGATCACTGCCTGTCTTCCCGCGCCAAAGGTTTCCTCCGCCTACAACGACTGCAACTTCAACATCAAGCTCTGCAATTTCTTTTACTTGCTTTGCAATTGATTGAATGACAGTTGGGTTAATTCCATTTCCAGCATCACCCGCTAGTGCTTCGCCACTTAGCTTCAGTACAATGCGATTATATTTCGGTTTGCTCATGATAACCTCCAAGTGTATACTATACCGTCTCTTATTATGCGTAAGAAACTGCCTTTTGTAAATCAATATCCTCTAAAAAATAGGGAACACAGTGCTTGTGCTCCCTAAAAAAGCCCCAGAGAGCTTTTCAAACATTATTTTTTCACTTGGCTCATAACTTCTTCAGCAAAGTTGTCTTGACGTTTTTCGATACCTTCGCCCACTTCATAGCGAACATAAGTTTGAACAGTTGCGTTTTTCGCAGCTACAACTTGTTTCACTTTTTCATCTGGGTTTTTAACGAACGCTTGGTCAAGTAAGCAAATTTCTTCGAAGAATTTGTTTAGACGGCCTTCAACCATTTTAGCTACGATGTTTTCAGGCTTTCCTTCTTGAAGCGCTTGCTGTGTTAATACTTCACGCTCACGGTTTGCTTCTTCTTCTGACACTTGGTCACGAGAAATGTATTTAGGGTTTACAGCTGCAACGTGCATTGCGATGTCTCTTGCAAGCTCTTCGTCAGTTGTTCCGTTAAGAACAGCTAACACACCGATACGTCCCCCCATGTGCAGGTAAGAACCGAATGCAGCATTATCTTCTTTTGTGATGACAGAGAAACGGCGTAGAGTGATTTTCTCTCCGATTTTCGCAATTGCAGATGTGATATGCTCTTCAACTGTTGAACCGTTTTCCATTTTAGAAGCATGAGCTTCTTCAAGTGTTGCAGGTTTAGCAGCAAGCAAATGATCAGCAAGTTCGTTAAGAAGTGCTTGGAATCCTTCGTTTTTCGCAACGAAATCAGTCTCAGAGTTCACTTCTAGGATCACGCCTGTGTTGCCGTCAGTTTTGATAAGAGTTAATCCTTCTGCCGCAATACGGTCTGCTTTTTTCGCAGCTTTTGCGATTCCTTTTTCTCTTAGAAGGTCGATTGCTTTCTCGATGTCACCATCAGTTTCTGTTAACGCTTTTTTACAGTCCATCATACCTGCACCAGTTTTTTGACGCAGTTCTTTAACTAATTGAGCAGTAATTGCCATTTTACATTTCCTCCTTCTATGTTAAAACACGGATTACTAGGTGAAAAAAAGGTGATAAAAGGCATTTCCCTCTTATCACCTTTTGAATAGGTTACGCAGTTGTTGTTTCAGTTTCTGTCGTTTCTTCTACAACAGCTTCTTCTTCGCCTTGTTTAGACTCAAGAATCGCATCTGCCATTTTAGCAGTTAGAAGTTTTACAGCACGGATTGCATCATCGTTTGCAGGGATCACAACATCAATTTCGTCTGGATCACAGTTTGTGTCAACGATACCGATGATTGGGATATTCAATTTACGAGCTTCTGCAACTGCAATACGCTCTTTACGAGGGTCGATAATGAAAAGTGCATCCGGAAGACTCTTCATGTCTTTGATTCCGCCTAGGAATTTTTCAAGACGCTCTAATTCTTTTTTCAGTTGAACGACTTCTTTCTTAGGAAGAACTTCGAATGTACCGTTTTCTTGCATTTTTTCAATATCTTTTAAACGTTTAATACGTTTTTGGATTGTTTCAAAGTTTGTTAAAGTTCCACCAAGCCAGCGTTGGTTCACATAGAACATACCAGAACGGATTGCTTCTTCTTTCACTGAATCTTGTGCTTGCTTTTTCGTACCAACGAATAGGATTTTTCCTCCGTCAGCAGCAAGGTTTTTCGTGAAGTTGTAAGCTTCCTCTACTTTTTTCACCGTTTTTTGAAGGTCGATGATGTAGATACCGTTACGCTCTGTAAAGATGTAACGCTTCATTTTTGGGTTCCAACGGCGAGTTTGGTGACCGAAGTGAACACCAGCTTCTAGCAATTGTTTCATAGAAATAACTGACATTTTGTTGCCTCCTAATATAATGGTTTTTTTTCCTCCGCTTAAGTCATGTTCACATAAAACTGCGCCACGGCAGCACCTTCATACGAATCATTAAGCGTGTGTATTTAACACCAAGAAATAATATAACACATGATGGACTGACAATCAAGAATCCTTTACAGCTTTCCGCTAAATTTTAATAAAAGCTCGATTTCTGTCTTGCCAGTTTTCATTTCTTTCGCTATTTCTTCTAGTGACCGCCCTTCATCATATAGGGTCTTCACTTGGTCCTCGAATGGTTCTTCTATTTCACTTTTAGAAAGCAGAGAAGCCTCTGTTTCAAGTTGTGGAACGGGTTCGTTTACCTTCTCTTCCTGCACCTCAACTTCGCTAAGGAGAGCCGACAGGTGCTCTGGTACGGGATCTTCACTTTCGACCGATTGCTGGGATTCAATTGGTGGTTGTGGCTGCTTTGGTGTCTGAAGATCCGATTTCAGCTCTTCAGCAGAAAAATCAGGGGAAGCGGCTGCCACTTTTGATAGTTTGTCATTCTCTTCTTTGACCTCCATCAAAAATGCAGCCAGGGTATTTTCCGTTTCTTCTAGAAGTTCTCGCTGCTTTTGTTCTGTTGCCTTCAGCGAATTCATTCTCGTATATAAAATAATCACAAAATAAATAAGTGCAGCATGAAGCATGAAGCTAATCAGCCATAACATATTTTTTCACTCACTAACTCTTTAAGATTGAATGGCTTTATCAAGCAGATGCTTAAGCTTGAACAAGGCCTTTGAATGAATTTGCGAAATGCGCGAGGTAGATAAATTGAGCACTTGACCGATTTCCGTTAATGTCAGTTCTTCTTTATAGAAAAGACTGATCACAAGTTTTTCTTTTTCTGAAAGCTCTGTGATTTTTTCAGAAAGCTGTTCAATTAATTCATCTTTCAGCATTTTCTCTTCTGGAGTCACAGACTTCTCGTCGCGAATCATGACTTGGACGTTCTCTCCGTCTTCTTGATCATGCAGCTTCTCATCGATTGAGAGCAGATTTGCAAAGAATCCTTCATTCATCGTTGTGACGACATCCTGTTCACTCATGCCGAGTTCCTCAGCCACCTCTGTCGGCGTCACATTACGCAAATAACGCTGTTCAAGCTTTTCAATAGCCGCTTCTACTTTTTTTGTTTTTTCTCTTGATGTACGAGGCAGCCAGTCCTCTTTACGAAGACCGTCGATAATGGCCCCGCGGATTCTGAAGGATGCATATGTATCAAACTTCAGATCTCTTCCGGGATCAAATTTTTCAAGGGCATCATATAAACCGAGCATCCCTAGACTGATCAAGTCTTCTTTATGCACTGACTTCGGGAGACCGATGGAAATTCTTCCAACATGATATGTGACGAGCGGCATATAGCGGCGCATAAGATCATCTCCAGCAGCTGGGTCTTTCCACTCTTTCCATCTAGCCCATAGCGCCTGATCTTCGTAATTTAAGGATTGCATCTTTATCCCCCTATACTTCCTTAGTTATATCTTCATAATGCCTTGCTTCACAGTACGGATCTCAAGCTCTGCCGTAAGCGGATCGAATTCGATCGTGCGGCCACTGTTTCCGCCTGTATCCTCACTAATAATCGGGATATGATGAAGAGACAGATGTTCTTTTACAGCTGAAACGTTTCTAGGTCCAATTCTCATTAGATCATTGGTTGACTTAAACTTAAACATTTCCGCCCCGCCAGCAAGTTTTGCCTTTAGCGCATGTTTGCGTGCGCCTGCTTTTAAGAGCAGATCAATTGTATGCTTGACACCTGTATCTGCATATTTAGCCAAGTTCTCCACCGCCCCTTTTGAAAGAGAGGAATCTGGAAGCATAACATGGACAAGGCCTGCCAGCTTTTTGTCTTGATCAAACAAGACAAGCCCTACGCAGGAACCAAGACCGGATGTCCGAATGCGGTCCGGTGATTTAACAAGCTGAACATCCGCAATACCAACCTTTACAACTGCCGGAATTTGCACGTTCATTATAGGTTACCTAATGCTTTGAATAGTTTTTCGAACGATTCAAAGTCTGGTAATAGAAACATATTTCCTTTCAGCTCTTGCTTATTTTGATCATCAAAAATAGATGTATCAATCACAATCGCCTGATCACCAAGAGGACTGAATTGCATCAACCCTTCACTAATGACAGCCCCGAACATATCGAGCGTGACATCTGGAACACTTGGGTAAAGCTGCAATTTGGTTAAATCGGCAAGGGCTGATAAATAAGAGCCCGCTAAAATATTTCCAAGTTCATGAAGTGCTGACGTCCCCATCTCATGTTCATGAATCGTATCAATATCAAATGCCGGATCCTGGACAAGCTCTCTTACAAATTGCTCTGCTTGCTTAAACGGCATAATGAAAAAGATTGAGCCGGTTAAATCCCCTTCCATTCGCAGGAAAATGCTTGCAACAGGAAGGTCTGCACCGCCAAAGAAATCCATTAAATCTTCAAACGAGAGAACCTTGACAAAAGGAACAGCCATATCTATTTTGCGATCCAATAGGTTGGCAAGAGCAGACGCTGCGTGGCCTGCCCCGATATTCCCAACCTCTCCTAAAATATCTAGCTGTTCATCTTTAATTTCGTTGAAAATGCTCATTTCACATCCCCCTTAATGAACAGGTGCACCTTGAACGCTCTTGTCGAGGACAGCACCGGCATGAATGATATTGAAAAGACGCTGATCATGCTTAATGATACCTGTCACCCATGACTGTCCTTCTTTTTCAGCTGATTCAGGAGAAGATTCTACTTCTTCCTGATGTACGGTTATGACATCATTTGCTTCATCAACAATCCAGCCGACTTCAATGTCACCAACTTGTACAATGATCATTCTTGTTTCATCTGTAATTTCGTTGTCAGTAGAACCAAGTCTGACTCTCAGGTCAATGACAGGTGTCACGACACCGCGTAAATTAATAACACCGCATATATAAGGGGCAACGCCAGGAACTCTTGTCGGCTGCTGCCATTTTTCAATGGACTTTACTTCTGATACTGAAATGGCGTATTCTTTTTTGTTTACGATAAACACAATCATCTTTTCGCCAGTTTTGATATCTGTACTCATTTCAGACCGCTCCTCTATTGTTTTTTACTTGATCAGTGCATTACAGTCAACGATGAGTGCAACTTGACCGTCACCTAGGATCGTTGCGCCGGATATCGCAAATACGTTTGGCAGATAATCTCCTAGTGATTTCAATACAACCTCTTGCTGACCAATAAATGAATCGACCACAAATGCTGTCAGCTTGTCTCCTTTACGAACAACAATGATGTGCAGCTCTTCCTCTAATTCATTCGCATTTGGTACGTTGAATTGTTTCTTCAAGTACACGACCGGTACGATAAATCCGCGGAAATCAATCACTTCACGATCATGCGTTTGCAGGATGTCACTTTTCTTAATGACAGCCGTTTCAATAATAGAAGAAATCGGAATCGCAAATGTTTCCTCTTCTAGTTTTACAAGAAGAACGGAAATAATTGATAATGTAAGCGGAAGCTGGATCGAAAATAGTGAACCCTGTCCTTCTGTTGAGTTAATGCTTACAGATCCGCCAAGTGATTCCAGCTTGTTTTTCACAACGTCAAGACCTACACCGCGGCCTGAGATGTCAGAAATCGTATCAGCTGTAGAGAATCCTGCTGCAAAGATCAATGAATCAATTTGATGATCTTCAAGTGTTTCTGCTTCTCTTTCTGTGATAACCCCGCGCTCTAATGCTTTTTCAAGCACCTTTTTACGGTTAATTCCGCCACCATCATCTTCTACTTCAATGAAGACATGGTTTCCGCTATGGTACGCTTTTAATAGAACCGTACCTTTTTCCGGCTTGCCTTTTTTCACACGTTCTTCTGGTGATTCAATCCCGTGATCTAGACTGTTTCTGAGTAAGTGCAAGAGCGGATCACCAATCTCGTCGATCACTGTTCGATCAAGCTCCGTCTCAGCACCCTCAATAATCAGCTCAATTTTCTTATTAAGCTCTTTCGTCAATTGACGAATCATACGCGGGAATCTGTTAAAGACAGTTTCCACAGGTACCATTCTCATGTTCAGGATGATTGATTGCAGGTCTCCAGAAATACGAGTCATTCTTTCGACTGTGTCTGTGAGTTCGTTATTTTCTAGTTCTTTAGCAATCTGTTCTAAACGGCCTCTATCAATCACAAGTTCTTCAAAAAGATTCATAAGAGAATCAAGACGGTCGATGTTGACACGAATTGTTTTCGTTCCGCCGGCAGCTGCACCGTTATTGCCATTTGCTTTTGGCGCATCATTTGCTGGCGCTTTCGCAGCAGGAACCGATACTTCTTCTTTTTTCTGTTCAGGCTGCGCCTCTTGCTTTTCAGCCGGAGCTGCTTCTTCAAATGCGGAGACTTCAGAGATCTCAACCTTCTCAACCTCTGAGATCGCCGTGACGATTTTCTGCACTTCATCCATCGGCTGTTTAGAAAGATAAGAAATGCTGAATTCAGATTCAAAATCTTCTGATTCTAACAGTTCTGCATTTGGAACAGTTTTGACAACCTCGCCTGCTTCATTTAATCTTTCAAAAATCATATAGACACGAACGGCTTTTAGTAAGCACGCTTCACTTAATGTCACGTTAAGTTCATAGCATTTAAAGCCTTGCTCTCTCGCTTCATCAAGAACCGTTCGTTCAAATTCGTTATAATCTAAGTCATTAGCAGCAGCTGATGCATCTGCTGTTTCAACGCTTGAAGCTGCCTCAGCATGGCTTCCTGTCACATCTAGCTTTTTACTAATCTCTGTGACATCACGTTTCCCGTCTCCTCCTTCTGCAATCGATTGAACCATTGCTTCAAGATGATCGAGTGCTTCGAACATCGTATCCATTGACTCAGGAGTGACAATCATTTGTTCATTACGGATAGCATCAAACATGTTTTCTAAATGATGCGTTAAGTGAGCCATATCATCAAAGCCCATCGTTGCACTCATGCCTTTCAATGTATGAGCCGCTCTGAATATATCATTCACTAGCTGCAAGTCGGTTGGGTTCTTTTCTAAATCAAGAAGTTTTTCATTACAAGTTTGTAAGTGTTCTCTGCTTTCATCTAAAAAGATATCTAAGTATTGGTTTACATCCAACGTGTTCACGCCCTCTCTTTTTTCATGGAGCTAATAATTGCATGTGCGATGTCATCCACATGCCTTGTTTCATGTGCAAGGCCTGCTTTAATGACTGATTTAGGCATTCCGAAAACAACACATGATTCTTCTTTTTCTGCAATGACTTTCGTATGACCGCTTGCGACCATTTTTTTGACACCTTCAGTACCGTCACTGCCCATCCCTGTCATAATGACAGCGATTTTCTCGTAACCCTTTATGCTGCTGATGGATTCAAATAAATAGTTAACAGATGGCTTGTGCCGGCTTTCCGTGTCTTCAGGGGACAGCCTGATAACAAGTGACCCCCCTTGGTCATGAAGTGACATATTCATTCCACCAGGAGCTATGTAAGCCACTCCATTTTTCGCGATGTCTCCATCTTGCGCTTCTTTAATCGTAATTTGTGATAAATGATCTAACCTAGTAGCAAGTGATGCCGTGAATCCTGCTGGCATATGCTGCACAATCAATATAGGTGCCTCGATGTCCTTAGGCAGCTTCGTTACGACTCGTTGAAGTGCCCTTGGTCCTCCTGTAGATGTTCCGATAGTAATAATCTTTCGGAGTGAGCTGCCTTTTAATGGTTGCAGCCGGGGTGAAGCCACTGGACTTGGCGGCTTTATCACCGGTTTAGGAGACACCTTCTCTTCAGTGCGTTTCCTTGACAGTCCTGCTGCAAGTACCCGCTCTACAATTTGCCCCCTCACTTTGTGCAAATCGAGCGAAATACTTCCCGAAGGCTTTGTCACAAAGTCAAAAGCACCGAGTTCTAAGCAATGGATGGTTAAATCTTTTCCTTGCTTTGTCTGGCTTGACACCATAATCACGGCAAGGTCGTGTTCAGCCAGAATTTGTTTTAATGCTTCTGTCCCATTTAAAACAGGCATTTCCACATCTAACGTGACAACATCTGGATTCAGTTCCTTGATCTGTTTTAAGGCATCTTCCCCATTTCGCGCCGTTCCGACGACTTCTATTTCTTGCTCGGCACTTAGAAAATCACTAATGAGCTTTCTCATAAAGGCCGAGTCATCTACTACTAGCACTCTAATCATGAGTCCACCTTCCTCCTTTTAAAAAAAGAGGACAACTTATCTATAAACGTATGCTGTTCTCTCCGTGCCTCTCTTATCTGCTGATGATATATTGTTTCTGCCAGCATCTTAATCGTTTTACTCAGCCTTGAATGAGGCTGCTTCATATAAAATGGAATTTGTTCTGATACTGCTTTAGGAACCGCAGGATCTTCAGGCACAGCGCCAGCAAATACAAGTTTTCTGTGAAGAAAAGATGTGACCACTCCTGCTAATTTCCGGTAGGTTTCAGACCCTTCTGACGGGGTTTTGCACCGGTTAACAATGATTTGCACAGACCGTTCAAACTGATGAATGGCTAAGTGTTTAATCGCGCTGTAGGCATCCATGATGGATGTTGGCTCTGGCGTAGTCACAACGACCACTTCTCCTGCCGATAAGACAAAAGGCAGCTGATCTTTTGACAAGCCGGCTCCCATATCAAAGAAGATACAATCGAAGTCCTGCATTATTCTTTCCATCTCTTCCAAAAAGAACGACCATTGATCTTTATCTAAAGAAAACAGCTGTTCAAGCCCGCTTCCGCCAGAAATGTAATATAGGTTGTCCGTTCCTTTTGTCATGGCTGCTTGGAAGGATTTTTTTCTAACGAGAACATCTAATATAGAACTAGTCGATGTTTTCCCTAGTAAAATATCAATATTCCCCATCCCAAAATCAAGATCGATCACTAACACTCTTCTCTCTGTACTTGCAATAGACAGTGCCATATTCAGGGTCAAATTCGATTTACCTACCCCGCCTTTACCGCTCATGACGGCAATGGTTTTTGCCTGTCCGCTACCGTTAAGAGGAGCCGGTGTGATGATTTGACTCTGCTGAACTAGTTTTCTTAACCCTTCTGCTTGGTCGGGCTTCATGATTGTAAAACCATCCTTGTAAGTTCAAGAGGAGAACCTTCAAGAATATCCTCAGGCACATTTTGACCATTTGTTAAAAAACCAAGTTTGATTTGAGAGTCAGCAATGATTTGAAAAATGGTTCCCATCGTGTCCGTTTCATCTACTTTTGTAAAAATGAATTGATTGATTGGAACGTGCTCAAAGCGTTTGACCATGGCTTTCATGTCTTGATACTTCGATGTGGCACTCATCACGAGAAAACTTTGAATGCTCTCATCGAATGGAATAATGTCGGTCAGCTCTTTGATATACGCTTCTTCTTTAAAGTTACGACCTGCTGTATCGATGAAGATATGATCATACTCTTTAAAGGTCTCTTGGGCTTTTACAAAATCCTCTCTTGAATAACAAACCTCAAGCGGTGCATTCAGCAGTTCAGCATATGTTTTCAGCTGTTCGATCGCTGCTATCCGGTACGTATCGGTTGTAATAAAAGCGATTTTCTTTTGCTGTTGAATGGCCGTTTTAGCAGCCAGCTTTGCAATCGTTGTCGTTTTACCAGCTCCGGTTGAACCGAACAGTACAATGTATTTTGAAGAAATCATCGGCTCATCAGAGGTTTTAGCTGGCAGCATATCTGTCAGCAGTTGTTCAAGTTCTTTTTTTATGTGATTTTCTTTAACCGCGCCCTTTGTTAAAAGACCCTTCAGGCATTCGTCTCGAATGGCATCATCAAGCCCTTGATCCTTTAGCTTTTGATCGATTGCTATGAGAGGATCAGGCAAAATACCCGCATGCCGTTCATTCCTCACATATTCTAAAGGCTGAGTATGAGAAGGCGCTGGTTTCGCCGCCTTGGGAGCAAATGAAGGCTCTTCGGGCAGCTGTTGAACTTGTTCCTTTTTTGGTAATACTGGAAGAGGCGGCGCAGGGTTTAACCCTTTACCAGCTCTTTCTTCGAAATCTTGATCCAGCACTGCAATCACTTCGACCATTTGCTGTTTCTTCAAACCGAACAGTTTGCGTTTGACAACGGTTTTAGAATTTAAAATAACGGCATCTTTCCCAAGCTGCTGCCTGATTTGAATCGTTGCCTCCTGCATAGAATTTGCTGTGATTTTTTTCATTTTCATTAGATATCCACCACTCCGATGCTCTGTACTTCCACATTCGCTTCTAGTTCGTTATAAGATAGTACCGGTAAATCTGGGAAATATCTTTCTAACAACTGCTTAACGTACATTCTTATAGGAGGTGAGCATAATAGAACCGGCGTTTCCTGACGAAGCGAAAGCTGTTCAATTTCTCTCGCCACTGATTGAATCACACTTTCAGAGGATTCTGGATCTAACGATAAGTAGTTTCCATGCTCTGTCTGCTGAACGCTGTCTGCAATCACCTTTTCTACTCGGCCTGAGCATGTCACGACTTTGAGTGATTCATTTTCTCTTGCATACTGTGCGGTAATCTGTCTTGCGAGCGCCTGTCTCACATACTCTGTTAATAAATCAGTATCAGTCGTTAATTTTCCGTAGTCTGCAAGCGTCTCAAAAATGGTGACAAGGTTTCGGATAGAGACCTTTTCTTTCAGCAGCTTCGCCAGTACTTTTTGAATATCACCGACTGCCAGCGGATTTGGCGTTACCTCATCCACTAAGACAGGATAACTTTCTTTCAGATGATCGATTAATTGCTTCGTTTCTTGGCGTCCGAGCAGCTCGTGTGTGTTTTGTCTAATCTTCTCTGTGATGTGAGTAGACACAACAGAAGCTGGGTCCACAACCGTATAGCCTAGCATCTCAGCCTGATCTTTTTCTGCTTCTGATATCCATTTAGCCGGCAGACCAAAGGATGGTTCGATTGTTTCAATTCCTTCAATCGGATCATCATCAGGCGTTGGGGACATCGCTAAGTAATGATCGAGCAGCAGCTCACCTTTTGCTACTTCGTTCCCTTTAATTTTCAACCGGTATTCATTTGGGTTCAGTGCAATATTGTCCCTGATTCGGACGACTGGAATGACAAGACCAAGTTCGAGGGCAAGCTGCCTTCGGATCATCACAATTCGGTCTAACAGGTCACCGCCCTGATTTGCATCAGCGAGCGGGATCAGGCCGTAGCCAAATTCAAATTCAATGGCATCCATTTGCAGGAGATGAATAACACTTTCTGGACTTTTCATCTCTTCTACCTCTGCTTGTTCCTCCAGTACCTCTTCGATTTCTTCTTGGTCTTGTTTGTTTTTCGACATCATGTATGCGCCAAGGGCAAGTAAACCTGCGATCGGCCCTGTCAAAAGGATGCCGATTGGTGTAAACAGCCCAAGAAGGAAGATCGTGCCTGCTGTCACATAAAGCATGGCTGGGAATGCAAAGAGCTGCCCTGTAATATCTGATCCAAGGTTTCCGTTAGAAGCAGCTCTCGTCACGACAATCCCTGTTGCCGTTGAGATGAGGAGGGCCGGAATTTGTGAAACGATTCCGTCCCCTACCGTTAATAGGGTAAAGTGGGAAGCTGATTCTTGAATCGACATTCCTTGCTGAAGCATCCCGATAATGATTCCAAATATAATATTGATGATGACGATGATAATACCTGCGATGGCGTCCCCTTTAACGAACTTACTGGCACCATCCATCGCTCCATAAAAGTCTGCTTCTCTCGCTACTTTTTCACGGCGGTTTCTTGCTTCACTTTCGGTCAGCATTCCTGCATTTAAATCTGCGTCAATACTCATTTGTTTACCTGGCATCGCATCGAGTGTAAATCTTGCCGCAACCTCTGATACACGCTCTGCCCCTTTTGTGATAACAATAAACTGAATGATGATCAGGATAAGGAAAACAACAAGACCAACGAGGACATTTCCTCCAACAACAAATGAACCGAACGTTTCGACAACCTTTCCAGCATCTCCTGTTGAAAGAATAGAACGTGTTGTAGAGATGTTTAGCCCTAAACGAAACAGCGTTAAGAGCAAAAGCAATGATGGAAAAATTGAAAATTGCAGTGGTTCTTGCATGTTCATTGTGGTGAGAAGCACGATAAGCGCAAGAGAAATATTAATAATGATTAAAATACTTAATAAAATGGGCGGAAACGGTATGACCAGCATCGCCACAATTAAAATAACACTGAATAAAACAGATAAATCTCTTGCTGACATGCCTGTTCTCTCCTTTTAAAACCAAAAATTCATAAAATCTTTTGTTTCGTTTTATAGACGTAAGCTAAAATTTCTGCGATGGCCTTAAAGTATTCTTCCGGCACCGCTTGGTCGATGTCGACCTGATCATAGAGCGCGCGGGCAAGCGGGCGGTTCTCTACAGTCATGACATCATGTTCTTTCGCAATCGTTCTAATTTTCAAAGCCAAAATATCCGTACCCTTTGCCACAACAAAGGGCGCATCCATTTTTTCTTCATCATACTTTAAAGCAATGGCATAGTGGGTTGGGTTTGTAATGATGACGTCCGCTTTTGGGACTTCCTGCATCATCCGTCTCATGGCCATTTCCCGCTGACGCTGTTTAATCTTTGATTTGATAAGCGGGTCACCCTCTGATTTTTTATACTCATCTTTGATGTCTTGTTTCGACATCCGCAAGTTTTTTTCATAATCAAATTTCTGATACATATAATCAAGCCCTGCCAAAATCAAAAGAGCACCAGCAGCATACAGCCCCATAATTAAGGTCATATTTGCAACGAAATGAAGGGTTTCCTCTGCTGTTAATAAAGGAAGCCGCAGAATTTCGTCAAAGTGCATCCAAAGAGCAATAAATGTCGCAAAGCCAACAAAGCCAATTTTCAAAATGGATTTTAATAGCTCTACGAGGGCTCGAATACTGTATATCCGTTTAAACCCTTTGATTGGGTCAAGCTTTTCTAATTTCGGTTTGATCACTTCTGCCGAAAAGAGAAAGCCGACTTGTAAATAGTTACTGATAATCCCCGCCAGCATGCCAACACCAAGGATTGGCATGAGGAGGAGCCCTGTTTCCTGAAGCAATTCCAAGAATAGTTGATGAATATTAGATGTGCTAACCTTCATTAGCATGGTTGTTGAATAAAAACGTTCTATGAGCGCGATAATCCGCTCTTTCATAAAAGGCCCAATAAAAAAGAATGATAAAAAAATTAATAGAAATGAGATGGCTGTATTGACGTCGGTACTTTTGGCAACCTGTCCTTTTTTACGTGAATCCCGCCTTTTTTTCGGCGTTGCTTTTTCTGTTTTTTCACCTGCGAAAAATTGCAAGTCTAGTCTAAGCCTTGTCATCATGACGAACCACCGACCAATGCTAAGAAATTCCTCATGGTGAGTACAATCGTTTCAAATGTATTTTGGACAACACCGAAGATGACGCCCATACAGATGATGATCATAATAAAACTCACACCCATTTTAATAGGAAGTCCAACCACAAATACGTTCATTTGCGGAACTGTACGTGCCACAATCCCCAGCGCCAAATCGACTAAAAACAGACTTGCCACGACAGGTGCCGAGATTTGAAAGGCGATGATAAACATTTGGTTGAAGCTTTTTGCGATAAAGTAAGCAAAGGATTCACTGCCGAAATTCAGCGCGTATTGATCAACTGCAATGTATTGAAAGCTGTAATAGATTCCATCAAGCAGCAAATGATGTGCGTTTGTTGCCAGCATCAACAGCAATGTGACCGTATAAAAAAACTGTCCCATCAGCGGTGTCTGCGCCCCTGTTTGTGGGTCAATAATATTGGCAATCGCAAAACCCATTTGAAAATCAATGAATGAGCCGGCAATCTGAACAGCGGACACCATGATGTATGCAATCAGCCCAAGCAGAAGTCCGACCATTGCTTCTTTCACCGCAAGCATCATATAAAGACCGTCTATGTCGAGTGCTGGCGGTTCTTTTATGGTGCTAAAACTAATGACAGCTAAAAACAGTGAGAATCCAACTCTGTGTACAGCTGGGATCGTTCTATGCGCTAAAAGCGGTACTGTCACAAAAAAAGCGGTGATCCGAATAAAAACTAAAAGAAAAGCAGGGAATAATTCTATGATTGACATCGCTTGTTAACCTGCAAATCGATCTAAATTCGAGAACAGCTCTGTCGTAAAGGACACGATTGTTGAAAGCATCCATGGACCAAACACAACAAGCCCAATGAGTACAGCAACAATCTTAGGAATAAACGCAAGCGTCTGTTCTTGAATTTGGGTTGTCGCCTGAAACACACTGACAATCAGTCCCACAATAAGTGCGAGCGCTAGAAGCGGCCCACTCACAAGCAATACTACATACACTGATCTTTCAGCCATCGTAATGACAAATTCTGAACTCATGTTTTAAGCACCTACTCTAAAAGCTTTGCAGCAAAGATTTAACTATCAAATACCATCCATCGACTAAAACAAATAACAATATTTTGAAAGGGAGCGATATCATAACCGGCGGAAGCATCATCATCCCCATTGACATCAGAACACTTGCGACCACCATGTCAATAATTAAAAATGGAATAAAGATCATAAAACCAATTTGAAATGCCGTCTTTAATTCTGAAATAGCAAAAGCGGGAACCATCGCCGTTAATGGAATATCTTTAATCGATTCAGGTGTATCCATTTTTGCGTAGCTAAGAAATAAAGCCAAATCTTTCTGTCTTGTATGTTTACTCATAAACTCTTTAATAGGCACTTCGGCTTTTTCATACGCCTGATTTAACGTGATGTCATCATTTAAAAGCGGCGTCAGCGCCTCTTTATTAATCTGTGAGAACGTGGGCGCCATGATAAAAAATGTGAGAAACAAAGCAAGTCCAACAAGCACTTGGTTTGGCGGCATTGAGTTGGTTGCAAGTGATGTTCTGACGAATGAAAGTACAATCACAATCCGTGTAAAACAAGTCATTAAAATGAGAATGCCCGGTGCAACCGAAAATACAGTTAAAAGTAATAGAAGACGGACAGATGTGCTGATATTTCCTGCACCGCTGGAATTAAATAAATCGATAAACTCATTCATTTTGTTTCGGGCCTTTCTTTCTGACTTCTGATTGGGTCTTTTTCAATTCGGCTAGCTGAGCCTTTAAATTGGCTGAAAAAGAAGAAGTGGTCGGCTGATCATGTTTCTTTACCTGCGATGTGAATTTTTGAACCATTTTTGGCAAATCGGTTTTGCTTTCCATCGCTTCTTCATATTGTTTCACGATTGCTTCACATTCTTGTTCATCATCAATCTCTTTTAGCAGCTGGATTGAGTCTGCTACGCCGACAACTAATACTCTTTTGCCCACTTTGATCAGCTGGACTGAACGGTTTTGTCCGACTGTCGTTCCGCCAATATTTTCAACATATCGAAATGGTTTGAGTAAGCGGTTTTGCTTACCAACAAATCTCACCAATCCATAAATAAGCAGGATGACAAAAAGTAAGGCACCAATCATTTTGACAAAATCCATAATGGAGACAGAAGAAGAGGGAACTTCTTCTGCCGGATTCGTTTGATTGTCAGTGGTTTTCTTCTCTGTATCCTTTTTGCTTTCTTTCTCACCTTTGAGCCAGTCATTCACTGTGCCATTCTCAGAATCTTTCGTTTCGGCAAACAGTGAGGCAGGCTGCATCGTCAAGAAAAGCATAAAACTGATCATTGCTATACATATCAAACGTTTTTTCAACAAATCTTACACCCTTTTTTAGCCTAACGTTTTATTAATTGCTTCAAGTACGCGGTCTGCCTGGAATGGCTTCACGATAAAGTCTTTTGCACCTGCTTGGATCGCGTCAATAACCATTGACTGCTGTCCCATAGCAGAACACATGATGATTTTTGCAGAAGCATCGATTTGTTTAATTTCTTTTAGTGCAGTGATTCCGTCCATTTCTGGCATTGTGATATCCATTGTGACAAGATCAGGAGATGTTTCTTTGTATTTTTCAACTGCTTGTGCGCCGTTTTCTGCTTCTCCTACTACATCAAATCCGTTTTTTACAAGAATATCCTTGATCATCATTCTCATGAATGCTGCATCATCTACGATTAATACCTTAGTAGCCATTTACTTATTCTCTCCCTATATGTTTGTTTATTTTAAATTAGAAAGTCTTTCTGACTGACTTAAAATATCAGTCACACGAACACCAAAGTTCTCATCAATGACAACGACTTCCCCTTTGGCGACGATTCGTTTGTTAACTAGAATGTCTACTGGCTCACCAGCAAGTTTGTCCAGTTCAATGATACTTCCAGCTGAAAGCTCAAGAACTTCTTTCACACTGCGCTGAGTTCTTCCAAGTTCCACCGTAATGGAAAGCGGAATGTCCATCAGCATATCAAGGTTTCCAAGCTGGCTTGTTGTATGCTGAGGCTCACTGAACGATTCAAATTCAACTGGCGCCACATTTACAGGTGCTGCCGGCTTTGGCTTCGCCTGTCTTTTCGGCGGTGCTGCTTGCTGCGCTGGGGCAGACTGCGTTTGCGGAGCTGCCGGCTGAGGTTCAGGTGCACTCACTTCTTCTTGAACCGGCTCTTCTTCTTGCGCAGGATCTGTTAATTCTGCAATTAAATCCTTCGCAAATGTAATAGGATAAAGCTGCATAATATTTGAATCGATGAGTTCACCTATTTTTAATCTGAAGGATACTTTGACAAGCATTTCTTCAGCTGGAATGCGGTCTGTCCCTTCTCCTTCTTTCACATCAAGTAATTCGACACGCGGCGGAGAAATATCAATCTTTTTATTAAAGACAGTCGACATGGATGTCGCAGCAGAACCCATCATTTGGTTCATTGCTTCTTGTACTGCACTTAAGTGAATCTCACTTAAAGAAGGGTCAGCATTTGTCCCGTCTCCGCCCATCATTAAGTCCGCAATAACTGCTGCATCTGTTTGCTGGACAACAAGCAGGTTACTTGCGCTGAAACCTTCCGTATAATTCACTTCAATAGCGACATACGGATGAGGAAATTCCTCATTCAGCATACTTTTTTGAATCACTGTAACAGTTGGAGTTGTAATCTCCACTTTTTGATTTAATAGGGTTGAAAGTGCTGTTGCAGAGCTGCCAAATGATATATTTCCGATTTCTCCAATGGCATCTTGCTCCATTGCAGAAAGGATTGTATCAGGCTCTATATCGTCATTGCTGCCTCCTTTAAGGAGCGCATCGATTTCGTCTTGTGATAATTTACTTCCGTTATTCTCCATCTTCTTCACCTCTTATGTCGTGATCTAGAATTTGAATCGCCTGTTTCCGATTCACGCGGCCGGCCTGTCCCAAGAATTTCGGTTTATTTCCGACCATAACAGTAAGAGGCGCATTTACTGGTTTGTCCAAGGCAATACAATCACCAATTTCCAAATTCAAAAACTCTTCCACCGTCATTTCCGATTGTCCCAGCTCTGCGACTACCGGTATTTTTGCCTTCATAATCCGTTTTTCAATGGCCTTTGTTTCTTGCTGTTTTGGTTCATTTCGTTCAGACTGCATCCAGTAGTGTACAGACAGCTTCGGAATAATAGGCTCTAATACAACGTGAGGAATACATAGGTTAATAACCCCGCTTACCTCGCCAATCTGTGTATTAAGAGAAATGACGACAACTGTTTCGTTTGGTGACACCATTTGAACAAACTGGGGATTTACCTCGAAATCTGCCATTTCAGGCTCGATGTCGGTTATGGACTGCCACGCTTCTCTGTAATTTTCCAAAGCTCCCTCAAACATGTTTGAGATAATCTTTGTTTCAATTTCTGTAAGTGATTCTGTCTTATTATGACTAATGCCAATCCCGCCCATCAGCCTGTCCATCATCGCATAGCCGATTGTTGGGTTTACTTCAAGCATGATTCTTCCTTCAAGCGGGCTGACATAAAATAAGTTTAATAATGTCATATTAGGAATCGAACGAATAAATTCTTCGTATGGTACTTGGTCAACCGAGCTGACAGTAATTTGAATATATGATCTTAGCTGCGCTGAAAAATGCGTGGTGAGCAGTCTAGCGAAGTTATCGTGAATCCTTGTTAAACTTCGAATCTGGTCTTTTGAAAAGCGCAGTGCACGTTTAAAGTCATACACCTTCACTTTTTTCGTCGTTTCCTCTTTTTTCAGCTCTTCTGCATCCATTTCGCCTGTTGAGATGGCGGATAATAATGCGTCGATCTCATTCTGGGAAAGCACTTCTCCTGACATTTCTTCACCTCCATCGCGTTAATTAATCGCCTCTATTGCAGATTAAAGGAGGTTATATATACTTCTTTCACCTTGCCATCTTGCAAATAGTTATTCACTCTGTTTTTGACTTGTGTTTTAAAATGTTCTCTGCCTTTTTTGCCATCAAGTTCATCTGCATTCGTGTCTGATAAAATATCGATTACAGCATCTTTTACTTGGAAACTTCTTTTCTCAAGCTCTGATTTTGCTTTTTCAGAGTCCGTTTCAATATTCAGGACAAGTTTGACAGCATTTCCTTCAGATTTTAAATTGGTGATAATCTCAGGAATTTCAACAGAAGCTTTTACAACTTCATCTGCTGTTGGCTCTTTTTCGGCTTTTGCTTCGTCTGACCCATTCAGCAGAAAAAAGATGCCTGCTCCAATTCCGACGATGGCAATAATCATGATTAGCATTACTACGACTAATTTCTTCTTCATTCAAACTCCTCTATTCCTTGATTCAATGAAATGACTTGGATTTTTCTGTAGAAAGAAATGATTTTCTCTTGAAGCTGCTCTTCATCTTCTTTCACAACGAATTTCTTTCCATTGGCCAAAGTAATGGTCGTGTCTGGAAAACTTTCGATTTGCTCGATATGGAGAGCGTTCAGCATAAATCCTTTGCCATTTAATCTTGTCACTTCAATCATTTTAAGCAGAGAAGCGAGCACCCGCTCCCCCTACCTCCTATCGTTTCAGATTCACAAGCTCTTGCAGAATTTCATCAGATGTTGTGATCGTCTTTGCATTCGATTGGAATCCACGCTGCGCGATAATCATTTCGGTAAACTCATCTGTTAAATCAACGTTTGACATTTCAAGTTTCCCTGTTTGAAGTTCACCTGTTCCTTGACTTCCAGGAGCGATGGCATTACTTGGCGCACCGGAACTGAGCGTTTGGCGGTATAGGTTATCCCCAACTTTATCTAAACCTCCTGCATTACTGAATGACACAAGTGATACTTGCCCAACAGTACGAGAAACGTTGTTCTCAACAACAGAAACGGTCCCATCTGGCCCAACACTGACACTTGACACATTGTCGCTTGGAATGTTGATTCTTTGCCCATCCATGCCAAGTAGATAGTTTCCATCAGGTGTTGCCAAATCCCCATTTGAATCAGGTTTGAAGTTCCCTGTTCTTGTAAATAGGATTTCACCTTGCTTTTGAATGCGGAAAAATCCATCTCCATTAATATAGAAATCAAATGGTTCGTCTGTATTTTGAGAAGAACCTGATTTCATGATTTTATCAATAGAAGATAAAGAGGACCCTAAACCAATTTGTTTTGAGTTGATTGAACCAGAGTTGTTCGTTGGTCCACCTGAGCTTGAAATGGTTTGGCTGACCATATCTTTAAACGTGATACGGCTTTTTTTGTATCCATGTGTATTAACGTTGGCTACGTTGTTGGCTACCACATCTAATTTTGATTGGAAGTTTTTCATTCCGCTAATTCCTGAGTAAAGTGAGCGTAACATTTATTTTCCTCCTCGAATTACTTCGTTTTTTCTCCAACTGCTGTAACATCCCAAGGGCTGATTTTCGTTCCATCCTCTAAAACAAGTAAGTATTCATTGTCTATGTTTTTAACAGACTTCACAGTGCCCGATATCTCTTTATCATCCAATTTGCCCGATACTTCTTTACCAATCCAGCCTACATACGTCGTAAACGGATCTTGGTGTGCAACAAATGTAGACATGAGCTGATTCAGCTTGGTGATCGAATCGTTCATATTGGTTTGCTGTTCTAAAGATGAAAATGTCGCAAGCTGCGTGACAAACTCACGGTCATCAAGCGGGTTTGTCGGATCTTGGTTTTGAAGCTGCGTGAGCAAAATTTTCAAGAATTGATCTTTACCAAGCGTATCTGTTTTCTTTTCTGCTTTTGAAGAAGTGTCTGTTAGTGCGGCTGTTCTATTCGTAGCATCAACTGTTGCCATTAGATCTCCTCCTCTTCTTCATCTGACCCAACAAGAGCATCCAGTACATCTTGGAATTCTGCTTCCTGTTCATCAGCCTGCTGGAAATTCTGTCCTTTTGGCTGCTGCTGCTTGTTTTCTTCACTAAACTGTCCAAATAACGGCTGCTCATTTGATTGAAGCGGTATATGGAAACGGTCCACTTGAACCGACATATTCGGAAGCGCCTGCTTGAGCTGCGGCAGATGATGCTCTAACAGCTCTTTCGCTGCTTGCGTCGAGGCTGTAATTTTACTCGCATACATACCGTTTTGCTTGGTTAGCTGAATGGTAATGAATCCAAGATTTTCTGGATTTAATCGAACGGTAAAGCGTCCGCTTGAATTGCCAAACGGCGTGAATTTCATTTGCTTCCACGTGTTTAGAATTTGCTGATCAACTGTTCCCGGCTTTTCATCAGTCGTTTGTGTCTGCTGAACAGGAGCCGCTGACTGCAGTTGGAAAAACTGCTTATGACCTGGCAAAAGTGTATGGGTCATTATTTTTTCAGAAGCTGGTGCAGCAGCGCTTTGTCCTTTAACGACTTCTTTTTTGATGAGCCACTCAAGAGATGCATTCCCTTTTGCCGGAGAAGCGAGAGTAGATTCTTGTTTTGGAGAGATTAGTTCCTTCAACTCTCCTAGTGAAATTTTCCACTCTTTGTCAGACCCTTTCGCATTCGCCATCATATGGTCGATTAACTGATTAAAGTGCTTTAGCTCACTTTGAGTCATCGAATTCAGCTTGGGTGCTGATCCCTGCGAGAAGAACTGCTCTTTTACTTGCTGAATGAGTTTTTCATCTACCCCGTTTTTCGAGAGAAAGTGGATGAAGTCTTGACCTTTCCCTTCAATATCCTGCACAAGTTTCGCATCAAAGCTTGGCGGCTGTTGATTGAGCAATTGATAGATGAAAAAGTGGACTTGTATGAGCTGTTCACTATGTTCAGAACCTGGCTTTTCAGCTTGATCACCGTAAATGGAAGATTCCATTTTTTGAAATAACTCTTCAAGTGTTTTGAGATCGGATGATTCAAGCGTTTGACCTTGTAGTGTTTGAAGCGCACTTAGTAGGTCTGCGCTCATTCCTTCTTCAGGTGATTGCATCCATTTTTCAACAATTTGCATCGCATCATTGATAGAAAGAGAGGTAAGAGCGGCTGTCTCAGCATGAACAGGCCCGCTTTGAGCGCCTGCTCCGCTAAGCAATTGTTTAAACAAACCGCGTGCAGATGCAGCGCCGTCTCCTTTTAGCCCTGAG
This sequence comes from Bacillus sp. F2HM, assembly GCF_019266135.1. Taxonomy (NCBI): domain Bacteria; kingdom Bacillati; phylum Bacillota; class Bacilli; order Caryophanales; family Bacillaceae; genus Bacillus; species Bacillus sp. F2HM. Next base: position 127,782 of record NZ_LRMO01000012.1, on the reverse strand, counting down.
AGACCTTGAGAAGATTGCTGTAAGGCTCCAATATCCAATAGCTTCACTTATTGTCCACCCCCATTTTCACTTTCTTCTTTTTTGGCAAGCTCTTTTGTAAACGTTGCTGCCTTCTGAGGTGTCAGTTTTGCTAATATGTCTGTCAGTTTATTTTTGCTCAGCTCTTCAAGGATTTTTAACGCCTCTTTATCACTTAATTCTGATAAAATTTTGGCGGATTTCCCTGGGTCCATGCTTTCATAAATGCTGGCGACCTTTCCTTTTGTCTGCTGATTAGAGGATGCCGCTGCATCAGAGGACGTTCCTGCCGAGTTATTACCTGACGTGTTATTTGATGAGCTGTTATTCGATGAACTGTCATTGGCTGACGTATTCTTTTCATCATTTTCAGATGTTTTTTCAAGTGAGTTGATTTTTTGATTCAGTCTCTTAATCTCTTCATCACTTGTTTTCAAATCTTTTTGTGCAATTTCGAGTTCATTTTTTTGCTCTTTAATGGTCTTTTTCAGTTCTTTCAACTCTGCATCGCTTTGATCATTAGATGAAGATGACGTTTTTGAGTTGTCATCTGAACCAACTAAGCTGCTAATCACCGGAATGTTTTGGAGCGGTTTTTTTAGATCAAAACCTGCCATATAAAGGATTGTGCCAGTGACAATCACAAGCACAATCAATGGGATGATGACAATAAACAAGATCCATTGAAATTTCCCGCCACCTGATTCCTTCGTTTTTTCCTTCTTAGGCATTCATCTCGACTCCTAATGTCCTTGAAACATGAATTGGCTGATAGAGATATCATCCATTTCTTTCATTTCAATTGCCTTATGTTCAAGGGAGAACTTTTCAAATTGCTTTTCTTTCATTTTTTCAAACTTTTTAAACTCAATGTTTTTTTCAGTTAAATCAGATTGTTTTTCATTCATTTGATTGCGTTTCATGATCACAAGCTGCTGATAATGCTGGATGGTGTTATCTAAGTTGGTCACAAATTGCTGGTAATGACGCATTTCTTGAACACTCATTCCACTTCTCAGCTTTTCTTCTTTGCTTTTTTCCATTAGCTCTTTTTTACTCATATTTTCATAGAGTTTTTCAGCAACTTGCTCAAATGCCGAAACGGATTGTTGGTATGCTGCGAGTGACTTGTCTTTTTCACTTTCTTTCAGTTCTAAGAGCTTTTGAAACTTGTATTGATATCTCACTGTTTTTGTCAATCCTCTCTATTCATCAAACTGAGCAATAAACTCACACTGTCTTCAATAGATACAGCCTCTTCTACATCCTGCTTCAAAAATGTAATCAGATGAGGGTAAGCCTGCATGGCCTCATCGATATCTTTGGAGGAGCCTTTTTTATATGCTCCAATATTAATGAGGTCTTCAGCGTTTTGATAAGTGGATAAAAGCTGGCGGAACCGGTTAGCCGCCTCCTTGTGATCATGACTTGCGATATTACTCATGACACGGCTGATACTTTTCAGAATGTTAACAGCGGGAAATTGTCCTTTGTTGGCTAAAGCACGATCAAGTACAATGTGCCCGTCAAGGATCCCCCTCACTGTATCAGCAATCGGCTCGTTCATATCGTCCCCATCAACAAGCACTGTGTAAAACGCTGTGATGGAACCAAGCTGATTTGTCCCAGTTCGTTCGAGCAATTTTGGCAGTATAGCGAACACTGAAGGTGTATATCCTTTTGTTGTTGGCGGCTCGCCAGTTGCGAGTCCTATTTCCCTTTGCGCCATGGCGACCCTTGTAACAGAATCCATCATGAACATGACATTTTTGCCTCTGTCCCTGAAATACTCCGCAATAGCTGTTGCTGTATACGCAGCTTTCAGTCTCGTCAGTGCAGGCTGGTCAGAAGTTGCAACGACAACAATGGATCGCTTCAGTCCTTCAGCACCTAAATCCTTTTCAATAAATTCACGAACTTCACGGCCACGCTCTCCCACAAGGGCAATGATATTCAGGTCTGCTTCTGTCTGCTTTGCAATCATCCCCATTAAGGTACTTTTTCCAACACCACTTCCGGCAAAAATCCCGATCCTTTGACCAGTGCCAACTGTGAGCAGACTGTCAATCACTCTAACACCAACACCCATCTTTTCTCGAATAGGCGGCCTGTCCATTGGATTTGGAGGTGACTGATCTGTCGAAACAGGTGCAAGTCCCTTTGGGAGCATACTGCCATCAAGCGGATGACCGAAGGCATCAACGACTTCACCAATTAATCCAGTCCCTACTTTGACCTTCAGCGACTCACCGGTCGCTTCAACAAGACTTCCTGGTGAAATATTGGATGCTTCTACATAAGGCATGAGCAGAATGTTTTCATCTCTAAATCCTACGACCTCTGCTTTTATCGGATGGTGCTTGCTCCCTTTTTTATGAATGAGACACACATCACCGATCGAACTCTCCGGCCCCTTAGATTCAATCATCAGCCCAACCACTCGATTGACTTTACCAAATCGTTTATAAGGATCGGCGGTTTCAATCGTTTCTTTTAGTACATCCATTTTCATTTGTGATCACCTGAATCAATGACTTCTAATAATTTTTCTTTCAACTGATTCATTTGGGTATCAACACTCGCTTCTACTTTTCCAAAACTTGTTTCTACATAACAAGTTCCTTTTGGCGCTTTTTCATCCGAGTAAATGGCAAGGTGTGTATCCTTTTGAAGGATTCTAATCAATTCGTCTTTATATTCCATCACATGCTCGTAATGTTCAGGGTCAACATAGATGGAAATATCATCATATTCTTTCACTTCTGAAATGACCTGCTTCACAAGAGTCAAAAATGGATCTTTCGTGTCCTCAGCTGCATTCCAAACGCGTTTGGCGAGTTCAAAAGCGAGTTCCACAATTTGCTCAGCAGAGCTTTCAATTTTTTCTTCGTAATCCTGCCTTGCAAGACTGACGATGTCATTTGCTTGATCAAGAATAGCTTGGTACTGCATATTCGCATCTGCTTCGCCCTTTTGGAAGCCGTCTTGATAACCTGCTTGTTTCGCTTCTTCAATAAGCTGCATTCTTTCTTCTTCAAAATCAGTTCTGCGCTGATTGATTTCAGCCATTGTTTTTTCCAGCTCACTGTTTGCTTGTTCTAATATGCGGCTCGCTTGATCTTCTGCATCACTGAGTACAAGCTGTGATGCTTCGGTTTCATTGACAAGCTCTTCTTCGTGATGTTCTCTTTTAAAGTTTACTTGCTGTAAAGGAATCGTTTGCCGTCCTTGTTCAGGAATAACAGATGTTTCATGTTTGATAATCCTAGACAATGATATCGTCTCCTCCGCCTCGAGCTATGACGATTTCTCCAGCTTCCTCAAGTCGTCTTACGATGCTGACAATACGGGTTTGTGCTTCCTCGACATCTCTAAGCCGGACTGGCCCCATAAACTCCATTTCTTCTTTGAATGTTTCGACCATCCGCTGTGACATGTTGCGGAAGACAATTTCTTTGACTTCTTCGCTTGCCACTTTGAGTGCGAGCAATAAGTCATCATTTTCAACATCTCTGATGACGCGCTGAATCGCTCTGCTGTCAAGAGTGACAATATCTTCAAAGACAAACATACGTTTCTTAATTTCATCCGCAAGCTCTGGATCTTGAATTTCAAGTGTGTCTAAAATGGTCTTCTCAGTAGCACGGTCTACACCATTTAGCACTTCTACTACCGCTTCGACTCCGCCCGTTTGCGTATAGTCCTGCGTAAAGGTTGAAGAAAGCTTTTGTTCAAGAATACGTTCCACCTCATTGATGATCTCTGGAGATGTGCGGTCCATTAAGGCAATACGTCTCGCAACCTCAGTTTGTACTTCCTCGCCTAACTCAGATAAAATTTGCCCAGCCTGCACTGGATCCAGGTAGGAAAGGATAAGTGCAATCGTTTGTGGATGCTCATGCTGGATAAAGTTTAAAATTTGTTCTGGGTCAGCCTTTCGAGCAAAATCAAATGGTTTCACTTGAAGAGAGGATGTTAGCCTGTTTAAGATGCTGTCCGCTTTGTCCTCACCAAGCGCTTTTTCAAGCACTTGTCTTGCGTACATAAGACCGCCCTGCGATATGTAGTCCTGCGCGATGGCAATGCTGTGAAACTCTTCGATGACTTCATCTTTTTTAGCAGTATCTACACTTCGTACATTAGAAATTTCTAATGTTAATTTTTCTATTTCGTCTTCAGACAGATGTTTGTATACAGATGCTGACACGTCTAGCCCTAAGGAAATCATTAGGATTGCTGCTTTTTGTCTGCCTGTTAGTCGATTTGGATCTTTTCTCGACATGTGTATTCCTCCTAATCCTCGGACAGCCAGCTGCGTAGCAATTTAGCAAAGTCTTCTGGTTTTTCTTTTGCCATTTTTTCAAGCTGATTTTTTCTCACCATTTCTTCTGTTTCTGGTTCAGTGTCGATATCAGGAACATCGATTGGTGTACGTTCATCAAACTCAAACTCTTCTTCCTCATCTCTTCTACGCTTGCGTACAAGAAGAATGATAAGAGCGATAATTGCAAGTAGGAGCACACCGCCTACAATATAAACCCAGATTGGAATATTGTTTGAAGGGTTATCTGCCGCAGTTTGCTGTTTACCGTCTAATTTTGATACAGATAAAACGATTTTGTTATCTAAGTCTGCTTGAGTGAGCGCTTGACCATTTGTGTATTCTTTATCAATCGATGTGCTAATGATCGTTGAAAGAATCTTTTTGATATCATCTTGTCTTTCAGCCGTTAAAGAGTTTACATCGTTTGCAGTTGGTGGTTCGACCAATGCTTGAATGCCAACATCTCTAATTTTATAAGGGCTTTCTTTGATATCTTTATGAATGCGGTTGACTTCATAATTGATGCGATCTTCGCTCTTTTCGTAATCTCCGCTTCCATTCGCTCCATCGGCACCTTGATAATTTGTGACATCATCGTCACCTGTTCCAGCAGTGCCTCCAGCTGCTGCGCCATTACCTGAATAAGTTTCAGCAATCTTTTCAGCGCTGACAGCAATTCCCTGCATGTTTTCTTTATCAACAGGTTCTACAAGGTCTTCTTTTCTTTTTTCTTCAGTAAAATCAATGTCTGTTGTGACCGATACAGCCACTTTATCTTGACCCATCATTGTTCCGAGCAGCTGCTGAATTTTTCTTTGAAGGTTCTTTTCGATTTCCTCTTTTTTCTGCTGCTGTGCATCCATTCCACTTGCATAGGAATCGGAGCTGGTGTTTAAGTCGTAGTAGTTGGAATCTTGGTCCATAATGACAATGTTTTCTGTTTTTAAATTCGGCACACTTTTTGAAATAAGATGATAAAGGCCTTTTACTTGCTGCGGTGTGAGCGTGTAGCCAGGCTCAACTTGCAGCACAATGGATGCTGATGCATTACTTTGCTCTTCTCCAACAAAAACGGAATCTTTTGGCAGGTTAATCATAACTTTTGAATCTTTAATCCCATCAATCTTGTTGATCAGATTGGATAGTTCTGTCTGAGTTGCGTCTACTTTCAGAACATCAAATTCATTATCTGTTAAACCGAAGCCTGAATTGTTTGCAAAGAAGGAATAATCAATGTTGCCTGTCTTAGGGAGCCCTTCGGATGCGAGTGTTACTTTTAAAGAATCTGCTTGCTTTTCTGGAACGAGAATCGTTGTTCCATTGTTTGCAAGTTCCGATTTAACGTTTTTGCCATCTAGTTCCTGTTTGATTTGTCCAGCTTCTGCCTCAGACAAGTCTCTAAAGAGCGGAACCATTTTTTCAGAAGAAGCAAAGATGCTAACAACCGTAATAATGATTGCTAGGGCAGCAACGCCGCCAATCATGAGTATTTTTTGTAATTTTGATCGATTTCGCCAAAACTCAACTGTTTTTGTTCTTAATTGCATTAAAGTACGATTCATCTTAACCCCCGGTCATTCCATTCAGTCTTTTTTTGTCCACCAGCACCTCCTACATCTGCATTCTCATAATCTCTTGGTACGCTTCGACTGCTTTATTTCGAAACTCTGTTGCAGCTGTGAGTGTAACACTCGCTTTTTGTGAAGCAATCATGACTTCATCGAGATTGACATCTTTTCCTTGTGCAAGCGCATTTGTATACTGGTCTGATTTCAGCTGTGATTGATTTAATGCCTCAATGGAATTCTTCAGCACATCAGAGAAATTCGTTTGACTTTTAGGTGCAGCCGCCTGAACGGGCGATGCATTCGTCAATTCACTTGCTTGCTGAGCAGTTTGAAGCTGGAAAGGAGATATTGCATTAACCAATTGTTTTCACCTTACTTTCCTATTTCTAAAGCTTTCATCAGCATGCTTTTGTTCGCATTTAGAGCAGTCACGTTTGCTTCATATGATCTTGAGCTGCTGATGAGGTCGACCATTTCTTTTAATGGATCGACATTTGGTGTTTGAACATATCCATTTTCATTGGCATCGGGATTTGTAGGATCATATTGAAGGTTGAATGGAGTTTCGTCTTCAGTAATCTTTGTTACTTTGACGCCGTTTCCTAATTTGCCGCTCGAATTCATACTTGAGTTCAATATAGATGAAAACGATTCACCTGACGGCTGTAATGTGACAAGCTTACGTCTATAAGGCTCCCAGTTGCCATCAACCTGTTTAGCTCTTGTTGTATCCATATTTGCAAGGTTTGAGGATACAACGTCCATTCTGAGCCTCTGTGCCGTTAATGCTGAGGCCGAAGCGTTCACTCCTGAAAAGATTGACATCACTTACCTCCTGTCAAAACTGTTTTAAGAGAATTGAATTTCCCGCTCATTCTTTCCACCAGCGCATTATACTGAATTTGGTTTTTAGCGAGTTCACTCATCTCTTGATCAATATCGACATTATTTCCGTTTTCTTGATAAGAAGTACGGTTGCTCGAAACAACTGAATAATTAGACCCTTTTTTTGAAAAATCAATGTGTCCTTGGTATGTTTTTTTAGCATCTAATTTGATTGACGCATCATTTAGCATGTCATGGAATGCGACGTTTTTCGACTTGTAGTTCGGTGTGTCTATATTTGCGATATTATTGCTTATGACTTTTTGCTTAACATTCGCTCTGCCCAAGGCATTCTCAAGGTTGCTTATCGTTCCAGAAAATATATCCAAAACCATATACCTCCAATCATATGTATTTCATTCCATTTAATCATGTCGAGATTTGTAAAACCATATGTTCATTGTAAGAAATAATAGGATTAAAGTCTATGATGTATATGTAAAAAAAACTCGTAATATATATCTATTTTACGAATAGGTATAAAGACCTAGATTCAAAGCACTACAGATTTGTAAGGGGTTTCTTGGAAAAAAGAGTGACATTTTTCGGACAAATCCTCATTTTTTCACATAAAAAAACCCTTTTCAGCCTTTATTTCGGCCAAAAAGGGTTTTGGATTAATGAGATTTTAAATTTTCGAGTTCAATTAAAAATTTGTTGTTTAACACTTTGATGTACGTTCCCTTCATTCCAAGAGAACGAGATTCAATCACGCCTGCACTTTCTAACTTACGTAAGGCGTTTACGATCACTGAGCGCGTGATCCCTACACGGTCTGCAATTTTACTTGCAACGAGAAGACCTTCGTTTCCATCCAGCTCTTCAAAAATGTGCTCAATCGCTTCAAGCTCACTGTATGAAAGAGAGCTAATCGCCATTTGGACAACCGCTTTACTTCTTGCTTCTTCTTCGATTTCCTCTGCTTTCTCGCGAAGAATCTCCATTCCAACAACTGTAGCCCCGTATTCAGCAAGAATTAAATCATCATCTTTGAATGTATCTTGCAAGCGGGACAGGATTAACGTACCTAAACGATCTCCTCCACCGATAATTGGAACAATTGTTGTTAAACCTGATTGGAATAAGTCACGGTTTTCAATCGGGAAAGCTGTATATTCACTGTTAATATCAAGGTTTGAAGACGTTTCAGGGACATTGAATAGACTCTTTGTATATTCTTCAGGGAACTGACGATCTTCAAGCATTTTTTTCATACGTGCATTTTCGATCTGTTGATTAATGGAGTAGCCAAGAAGCTTTCCCCTTCTGCTTAATACGAAAATGTTTGAATCAATGACATCTCTCAGTGTTTCTGCCATTTCTTTAAAATTAACTGGTTTCCCCGCTGCATCTTGCAGCATTGAGTTAATAATCCTTGTTTTTTGTAGTAACGCCATAATAATGATCCTCCTAGATTACTTTATTCATTTGTTAAAGTATAAATTGACTTAAATCTTTGTTATTTGCAATCTTTCCTAGCTTCTCTTCAACATACTGAGGGGTAATGGTCACTGTCTCCATCGTAATATCAGGCGCCTCAAATGAAAGCTCTTCAAGCAGCTTCTCAAGTATGGTATGAAGCCTTCTTGCACCGATGTTATCTGTCTCCTGATTGACATGATAAGCCACTTCGGCAATCTTATGAATAGCATCGTCAGAAAATTCAAGAGATATACCTTCTGTTTCAAGTAAAGCTTTATATTGCTTTAATAATGCATTATCTGGTTCCGTTAAGATTTTCACAAAGTCTTCTATACTTAATTTATCTAATTCTACACGGATTGGGAAGCGCCCCTGAAGCTCTGGAATCAAATCTGATGGCTTTGCCATATGAAATGCACCTGCTGCAACAAACAGCACATGATCAGTTTTAACGGCACCATATTTCGTCATCACAGTTGAACCTTCTACAATCGGTAAAATATCACGCTGAACCCCTTCACGAGAAACATCTGCAGATGATGCACCACCGCTTTTGGCGATTTTGTCGATTTCATCGATAAAAATAATTCCTTGCTGCTCTGCTTTGTAGACCGCTTCCTGACTGACTTCATCCATATCAATCAGTTTTGAAGCTTCCTCAGCCGTTAACGCCTTTCTTGCTTCTCTGACAGTCAGCTTTCTGCGTTTTTTCTTTTTAGGCATTAGATTGCCGAGCGCATCCTGCATGTTCATACCCATTTGCTCCATACCCGAGCCTTGAAGCATATCAAACATGGAAGGCTGCTGTTCTTCTACTTCAATCGTAACGTAATGATCTTCAAGTTCTCCCATCGCCAGCTGATGAGCGATTCGCTTTCTTGTCGATTCGAGTTCCACTTCTTCATTTGAATGATCTCGATCACGGTCATCTTCATCAGAGGCGCCAAACAGCATCTCAAACGGATTTTTCACAGACTGGCTTTTTTTCTTGCCAGGAACAAGTAAATGAACAAGACGTTTATTTGCTTGTTTTTCTGCTTCCTCTTGAACATCTTTCATCTTTTCTTCTTTGACGAGTCTAATCGCTGTTTCAACTAAATCTCTCACCATGGACTCTACGTCACGGCCGACATAACCCACTTCAGTAAATTTCGTCGCTTCCACTTTAATAAAAGGCGCACCAGAAATTCGAGCAATTCTGCGGGCAATCTCTGTTTTCCCCACACCTGTTGGACCGATCATTAAAATGTTTTTAGGAACGACTTCATCCTTAAGCTTATCATGCAAAAGACTTCTTCTGTAACGGTTTCTTAAAGCCACCGCCACTGCTTTTTTCGCATCAAGCTGACCAATGATGTATTGATCAAGCTTTTCAACTATCTCTCTTGGGGTGAACGGCTTTTTCTCCATACGTCTCATGTCCTTTCTATTCAAGCTCTTCTAAAGTGATTTGATCGTTCGTGTAGACACAGATTTCTCCGGCCGTTTCAAGAGCGGCCTTTGCAATTTCTCTCGCTGAGAGATGATCACCTGCGTGGGTTTTGAGTGCTCTCCCGGCGCTAAGCGCATAGTTGCCGCCTGAGCCAATGGCCAAAATCCCATCATCTGGTTCAATGACCTCTCCTGTTCCAGACACAAGCAGGATGCTTTCTTTGTTCATGACGATGAGCATAGCCTCAAGCTGCCTTAGCATCTTGTCACTTCGCCATTCCTTCGCTAGTTCTACGGCTGCCCGCTTTAAATTACCACCATATTCTTCAAGCTTTGTTTCAAACTTTTCAAAGAGTGTAAAAGCATCGGCTACTGAACCTGCAAAACCTGCAAGCACCTTGCCTCCGAAAAGACGGCGCACTTTTTTTGCTGTGTGTTTCATCACGACAGCCTGCCCGAAAGTGACTTGACCGTCGCCAGCCATTGCACTTTTTCCTTTATGCTGAACGGCAAAGATGGTTGTTGCATGAAATGATGACATGAAAAAACCTCCTTTTAGGATCGTTTAAAAGCCCTTGGGTGATGAGACATGTACGTGTTTCTTAAAGAATCTTTTGATACATGCGTGTACACCTGTGTAGATGATAAATTTGAATGACCGAGAAGTTCTTGAACACTTCTCAAATCCGCCCCCTCGTTTAAGAGATGCGTAGCAAAGGTGTGCCTTAACATGTGAGGATGGATATGTAATGTACCTGACGCCTTTTTCATTAATTCAGTGAGAATGAATCGTACACCTCGGTCTGTAAGAGGCATCCCGCGCTGATTCAAAAACACATGAGTATCAGCGCGGTCTTTCCCTTTAGATTTCAGCTTCTGCCTTCCATCCTCTAAATAAGTAATGAGCGCTTCATGAGCATATGACCCGAAAGGAACATACCGCTGCTTGCTGCCTTTCCCATGAACAAGCACTGTATCCATCGATAGATCAAGATCAGATTCTTTTAATGAACATAACTCACTGACCCTCATACCTGTTGCATAAAGAAGTTCTAAAATGGCTTGATTTCTTTGCCCAAGCGGTGTGCTGACATCAGAAACTGTAAAAAGCTCTTTTAGTTCCTCTTCATACAAAAATGAAGGAATCCGCTTATCCTGCTTTGGTAAGCTAACGAGTAAAAAAGGATTTTCTTTCACAAGCTGTTCTCTTAATAAAAATTTATAAAAGCTGCGAAGCGCAGAGACTTTCTTACTAATCGTTCTTCTTGTCAGGCCTTTTTCATAAGCTTCTGTTAAATAAATTCTCGTATCTTGATAGGATACCTCTTCAAAACCGTCTATTCCTTGAATGTTCATAAATCTGACAAACTCTTCAATGGCTTCTGTATATCCTGAGATCGTTAAAGCTGAATAGTTTTTTTCAATTTGCAGATATTCAATGAATAAGTGGACAAGACGCTGTTTATTCGTCATTTTTACACCTCTTTAAGGCTTTTAAATGGTATCACATATCTTGCTTTCCGTGCAATGTTTTACTACAGAGATTTCGAAATAGTTTGAATAGTTTCGATTGCGCGCTTAGCGTACTCTGCATAGCGTTCTTGTTTGTTCTTAATTCGAACACCTAGATCTTTCAGCAAACCAAAATTCGCATTCATCGGCTGGAAGCTTTTCTTGTTTGTCGATGTGATGTAGTGAGCCATACTGCCAATCGCCGTCTCCTCAGGAAGTGTCACAAGCTCTTCTCCTTTGACAAAACGAGCGGCGTTAATTCCAGCCACAAGTCCGGACGCTGCGGACTCGACATACCCTTCAACGCCTGTCATTTGTCCGGCAAAGAATAGGTCATCTCTATTTTTAAACTGATAAGTCGGTCTTAAAAGGCTTGGGGAGTTAATAAATGTATTACGGTGCATCACGCCGTAACGAACAATCTCTGCTTCTTCAAGACCTGGAATCAAACGGAATACTTCCTTTTGATCGCCCCATTTCAGATGTGTCTGGAAGCCAACGATGTTATATAAAGTACCTGCTGCATCATCCTGTCTTAATTGAACAACAGCGTAAGGTCTTTTTCCTGTTTTCGGATCTTCCAGTCCTACTGGCTTCATCGGACCAAACAGCATCGTTTTCTTTCCTCTTTTCGCCATGACTTCAATTGGCATACAGCCTTCAAAGAAGATTTCTTTTTCAAATTCTTTTAATGGCACAGTTTCAGCAGAAATGAGCGCCTCATAAAAACGATCGAATTCTTCTTCTGTCATTGGACAGTTTAAATAAGCAGCTTCTCCTTTGTCATAGCGAGATTTCAAGTACACCTTATCCATATCAATGCTGTCTTTCTCTAGAATAGGTGCCGCTGCATCGTAGAAATAGAGATATTCTTCTCCTGTTAACGATTTTAATTCTTTGGAAAGTGCTTCAGATGTCAGCGGGCCAGTCGCGATAATTGTCGGACCTTCTGGAATGCTCTGCACCTCTTCTTGAAAGACAGTAACATTCGGATGATTTTTCACGCGGTCTGTCACGTTTGCTGCAAATTCATGACGGTCTACTGCAAGCGCGCCGCCAGCAGGAACTGAGCTTTCATCTGCTGCTGCGATGATAGCTGAATCTAAATGACGCATTTCTTCCTTTAATACACCTACTGCATTTGTCAAAGCATTCGCACGCAGTGAGTTGCTGCATACAAGCTCCGCAAATTTATCTGTGTGGTGAGCCGGCGTTTGTTTCACAGGTCTCATTTCATATAAATTGACTTTAATTCCTCGTTTAGCGATTTGCCATGCTGCTTCACTTCCAGCTAAACCGGCTCCGATCACATTTACAAATTGACTCATTGTACAACTCTCCTATTTCGTAAGGTCTGTTTGATGACATAAAAAAGCAGGTGAACAAGGCTGCTCACCGCTATTTTTGTTGTTCCTCTTTATAATCACAGTTGACACATTGAACTTGAACGCCTTTTTTCAGCTTTTTCTCTACAAGCATATTTTCGCATTTTGGACACTTTCTTTCAATTGGTTTGTCCCAAGAGACGAATTCACACTCTGGAAAACGATCACAGCCATAAAAAATGCGGCGTTTTTTCGATTTTCGTTCAACAATGTTTCCTTCATGACATGACGGGCATTTGACACCGATATCTTTGACAATTGGTTTTGTGTTACGGCAGTCAGGAAAGTTAGAGCACGCCATGAACTTGCCGTATCTACCCATTTTGTACACCATCGGATGTCCGCACTCTTCACAATCAACACCTGCGTATTCCGGCTCAATCTCAACTTCTTGCATCTCTGCTTCAGCTTTTTCTACCCGTTTTGCAAAGTCTTGATAGAAGCTGTCGATAATACGAACCCATTCGATCGTACCTTCTTCAACACTATCAAGTTCCTTTTCCATTTTCGCTGTAAATTCAACGTTAATGATTTCAGGGAAGAATTCAATGATTAAGTTGAGTACAATCTCTCCAAGCTCTGTCGGAGTAAATCGTTTATTATCAAGTGCGACATAGCCGCGCTTTTGAATTGTATCTAATGTTGGTGCATACGTAGATGGACGGCCTATACCGAGCTCTTCAAGTGTTTTGACCAATCTTGCCTCAGTGTAACGCGGAGGCGGCTGTGTGAAGTGCTGTTCAGGTTCAATATCTTTTGAAAGAACTGTGTCCCCTTCTTTCAGATCAGGAAGCATTTTGTCCTTTTCCTCTAGCTGGTCGTCCTTTCCTTCCACATAAACCTTCATAAACCCAGGAAATTTCACTTTACTTCCATTCGCACGGAAAGTAAGACCGTTATGATCAAGATCCACACTCATTGTATCAAGAACAGCCGGCGCCATTTGGCTTGCCACGAATCGTTCCCAAATCAATTTGTACAGACGAAGCTGATCACGGCTTAGCACGTGCTTGACATCTGCCGGTTTTCTTAACGTAGAAGTTGGGCGGATGGCTTCGTGAGCATCTTGTGCATTTTCATTCTTTTTGGCCGGGCGTTTTGTTGTATTTAAGAAATTCTTGCCGTACGTCTGATCAATGAAGGCAGATACTTCTTCAATCGCCGTATTGGAAATACGTGTGGAGTCCGTTCTCATATATGTAATGAGACCGACTGTTCCTTCTTTACCAAGATCAATTCCTTCATATAATTGCTGTGCAATCATCATCGTCTTTTTCGCACGGAAGTTTAATTTTCTTGCAGCTTCCTGCTGTAAAGTAGAAGTCGTAAACGGAACGGCTGGATTACGTTTACGCTCTTTTTTCGTTACTTTCTCTACAGAGAATTTGCTTCCTTTTAATTTCGAAAGGATTTCATTTACATCTTCTTTTGTTTTCAATGGATGTTTTTTGCCATTGAGGCCAAAGAAACTCGCTTCGAAGCTTTCTTTTCCTTTAAGGAATGTACCGTCAATTGTCCAGTATTCTTCTGGTTTAAATTCATTAATTTCATTCTCGCGATCAATAATCAGGCGGAGTGCAACTGATTGAACACGTCCGGCACTTAAGCCCTTCTTCACTTTCTTCCATAAAATCGGACTGATTTTATACCCAACGAGACGATCTAAGATCCGTCTTGCCTGCTGCGCATCAACTAAGTCCATATTGATCATACGTGGATGCTTAAAGGAATCTTTAATCGCATCCTTTGTAATCTCGTTAAAAACAACGCGGCAGTCAGAAGAGAGGTCAAGGTCAAGGCTGTGTGCTAAATGCCAAGCAATCGCTTCTCCCTCTCTATCGGGGTCAGCTGCGAGATAGACTTTCTTTGCTTTTTTCGCTGCTGTTTTTAATTCTTTCAAAACTGGGCCTTTCCCGCGAATCGTAATATATCTCGGTTCGAAGTCATGCTCAGTGTCAACACCGAGCTGACTTTTCGGTAAATCCCTTACGTGCCCCATTGAAGCTTTTACTTTATACTTTTTTCCTAAATAACGCTCAATCGTTTTCGCCTTTGCTGGCGACTCAACGATGACTAAATAATCAGCCATACTCAAAATCCCCCTTAAGAGGTGTTCTCTCTTTATACATTTCACAATTCATATTTATGTTAATTGCACCTATCTAACAGGCAATCATTAAAAATTCTTTATGATGAACATCATTATAAACACGAAAAACAAAGTGTAAACTTAAATCCTCACTATTATTAAATATTCCGATGTCTTTTGTCAAACGATATTTTATGAGAGTTCAGTATATTGAACGCTGTGGAAGGAGAATTCCTCTAAAATATCCTTTGTGGAATGAACAAGCTTTGCCCCCTGCTGAATGAGTCTTGCCGGACCTGTGGAATTAGAATCAAAGATGGATCCGGCAACCGCAAATACTTCTTTGCCTTGCTCAAGCGCTTGATAGGCTGTAATAAGAGAACCGCTCTTTTCTTTGCACTGAATCACGATGGTCCCTTTCGTCAATGCACTAATTAAACGATTTCTCATTGGAAAATGCCACTTTTCTGGTTTGACATAAGGTGGATGCTCTGACAAAAGCAAATGATGTTCGCCCATGTATTGAGCCATTTGTGCATGTTCTTTTGGGTATAAATGCTGAAAGCCGCCTGCTATAATGCCGATTGTTTTCCCTTTTTTCCTGATGCACTCTTTATGTGCCAGTCCATCGATTCCTTTAGCTAAACCACTGACAATCATCCACTCTTCCTTGACAAGCTCACCAACAATTTTCTTCACACATGCTTCTCCATAAGATGATGGAATTCTTGTGCCGACTACACCTAAACTTTTTTCTTCATTTAAATATGATACGTTTCCTTTTAGGAATAACACAGGGGGAGGATCATAAATATTTTTTAGTGTGCTGGGATATAAGGGTGATGTGATGGGAATCATGTGAATGTTTTGCGTTAAATAGGCTTGAACGATGTGTTGAAAAATGGGGAATTCATTTTCTTCAGCTTGTTTTAAGCGGGTAAAGTCGATCGTTTGGAATGCTCGATCCTGTTTAAAATGATGTGTTTCTTCATTTATATATAGCTCAGGATCGACTTTCCACCATTTTGTAAGTAAAGAGGGTGAGATGAGGCCTTTTAAGCGGTGAAAAATCATTCTTTCGGACACGTTGTACATACCATTCCTCCAGTATAAGATAGAAAGAAGAAGACTTGTCAAAGAACAAGTCTTCTTGTGTCATTAATGCGTTTTACAAGCTTCGAAGAGATTCTTCTCTTTTAATACTTTAATCAACGTTTCTCCCATGACAGATGGTGTTTCTGCCACTTCAATTCCACATTCACGCATTGTTTTTACCTTTTCATCAGCTGTTCCTTTACCACCAGAAATAATGGCACCAGCATGTCCCATACGTTTTCCTGGAGGCGCCGTTTTACCGCCAATAAAGCCTACGACTGGTTTAGTCATATTTGCTTTTACCCATTCAGCTGCTTCTTCTTCAGCCGTACCGCCGATTTCACCGATCATAATCACAGCATGCGTTTCAGGGTCTTCATTGAATGCTTTTAACACATCAATAAAGTTTGTCCCATTTACCGGGTCCCCCCCGATTCCTACAGCTGTCGATTGACCAACGCCAGCTTCTGAAAGCTGATGTACCGCTTCATATGTAAGCGTTCCAGAACGAGAAACAACACCCACATGACCTTTTTTATGAATGTAGCCAGGCATGATACCAATTTTACATTCTTCAGGTGTAATGACACCTGGGCAGTTTGGTCCAACAAGTCTTGTTTTCTTACCTTCCATGTAACGCTTCACTTTGACCATGTCAAGCACTGGAATATGTTCAGTAATACAAATGACGAGATCGACTTCTGCGTCAACAGCCTCTAAAATGGCATCTGCCGCAAATGGTGCTGGTACATAGATAACAGAAGCGTTCGCTCCAGTTGTTTGAACTGCTTCAGATACAGTATTAAATACAGGAACTCCTTCTACTTCAGTTCCACCTTTTCCAGGTGTGACACCGCCAACAATATTTGTTCCGTACTCAATCATTTGTTTTGTATGGAACAATGCGGTTGAACCGGTAATCCCCTGAACAATTACTCTCGTATTTTTATTAATAAATACACTCATTTAGGTTCCCTGCCTTTCTGCTCTACTTGACTAAAGATACAATCTTTTCTGCCCCGTCAGCCATAGACTCAGCAGAAGTGATATTTAAGCCTGAATCACTCAGGATTTTCTTCCCTAATTCAACGTTTGTTCCTTCAAGACGTACAACAAGTGGTAATGTTAAACCGACTTGTTTCGTCGCTTCAACAACACCTTCTGCAATGACATCACATTTCATGATGCCGCCAAAAATGTTCACGAAAATCCCTTTTACATTTTGATCAGATAAGATGATTTTAAATGCTTCCGTTACTTTTTCAGCTGTTGCACCGCCGCCAACATCTAGGAAGTTTGCAGGGTCCCCGCCGTAATGCTTGATGATATCCATTGTAGACATCGCAAGACCTGCTCCATTGACCATACAGCCAATATTTCCATCTAGAGAAATGTAGCTTAAGTCATATTTAGATGCTTCAATTTCTTTTGGATCCTCTTCATCAAGGTCACGGTATTCTAATATATCTTTTTGTCTATATAAGGCATTGCTATCAAAGTTTAATTTTGCATCAAGTGCCATGACTTTTCCATCGCCTGTTACAACCAGTGGATTAATCTCAGCAATTGAACAATCTTTTTCAATAAACGCATTGTAAAGGCTTGTCATAAACTTAACAGCTTGGCCAACTAATTTTGTTGGAATATTAATTTTAAATGCTACTTCTCTCGCCTGATAGCCTTGCAAGCCAATCGCTGGATCGATAACAACTTTCACGATTTTTTCTGGCGTTTTTTCTGCTACTTCTTCAATTTCAGTACCGCCTTCTTCAGATGCCATCAATACAATTCTTGATGTCGCTCTGTCCAAAACTAGTCCAACATAGTATTCCTTTTGAATATCGCAGCCTTCTTCAATAAGTAAGCGTTTTATTTCGCGCCCTTCAGGCCCTGTTTGATGTGTGACAAGTGTCTTGCCGAGTAATTCCTCTGCAAACCCTTTCACTTCATCTTTCGTTTTTGCAATTTTTACCCCGCCTGCTTTACCACGGCCGCCTGCATGAATCTGTGCTTTTACGACATATACAGAGCTCCCTAGCTCTTCTGATGCTTTCACTGCTTCATCAGGTGTAAATGCTACTTTACCATTTGGAACTGAAACCCCATATTTTCTTAGGATTTCTTTTCCTTGGTACTCATGGATATTCATTTCCCATCCTCCCAACATATGTAGAAACAAAAATTATAAAATAGACTGCGCTTTCATTTTAAAGAATAAAAAAGAGAATGTCTAGGGTTCTATGTAAAATCGTAAAATCCTTCTAAACATTCAAACTTTTATTTTATTAAAAATATAAATTTTTCAGTCAAATCACTTATTTTACCTTATTTTTTCATTTTTTGATCTAACCTGTAGATAAACGAAAAAATTTCTGCTACAGTATCGTATAACGCTTCAGGGATCTCCTCATCTAATGTTAAGTGGCGCATGAGTTCGACTAAATTGCGGTCTTCCTGGATAGGGACTCCCGACTTTTTTGCTTCTTCAATAATATGATCTGCCACATAGCCGCTGCCTGTTGCAACGACTTTTGGCGCCTTTTGTTTTTCTTCATCGTAATGCAGAGCGACCGCTCTTCTAAGCGGTTTCGAATCCTTCATACTCGTAAGTCCAGCCCTTTCTCGCTGATTTTATGAAAGTGTTCATCTAGAAATTGAGACGGATCTACTGGCTCTTGTCTCTTTTTTGCTGTAATTCCCGTTAAACTGTATCCTAGAGCATTTAAATTCTCCCGAACAGCCGGAATCATCGGATTAATGGTTCCTTGCAGTTCATGAGCTGTCTCGACAGTAATGGACATGACCTTTTGCTGAATCGTACAGTCTATTAAGGTTTCTTCAAGGTTTTCCATGTTTAAATAAAACATCAGGCGGCACTGAGAAATATCAATAGAGCCATCTTTTTTCTTATGTCCCTTTAGTATAAAGGTTAAATCTTGAACACTATGTTTTGAGAAAAGAGGATAGGAAACCATCATTTGACTGACGGTTTGGTTCTCCTGCTGCACAAATAACTGTCCATTCAATCTATGAAATAATTGATCCACTTCTTTTTTAACGTGCTCTGGTAAATCAGCCTGTCTCACATCATTTAAGGTAAGCTTTAATTGGTGCAGCTCCTGACTTTTGACATCCTGGCTGCCTTTTTCAAGCAGTTTTAGCATACCAATTTCATCACGCACACCGATTGCCTTTTTCATCGTCATTAGTAAATCGAGCACATCAGTTTTATTGCTTAATGTTGGTTCAGTCTGCTGCACCGCCTGAGCCAATGCTTTCGCCTCCGGTTTCGAAAGGAATGGAAACTCTTTTTGCAATACAGCTGCTTTTGCGTCAGGCTGAGAGCCTGCCTGCTGGAGTCCGTGCAGCAATGCTGTGAGCTGTTTTAAGTTTGGTTCTTGCTGCCCGTCTGCACCTTGTTTCATCAAGCTGGCCAGTATCCGCTCAATTTGCTGAAGCGGGATTTGCAGCTCTTTTGGACTTGTTGACTGCTGCTGCACGTTTGTCTGAAGAACTTGGGACGGCAGACGCTCTTGAACGATTGGGGCATGGCTATTTTCTTTTTGCTGAGACGGATTGAGCTGAGTCGTTACTGGTAAACTGCCGCCTTGCTTCGCCTCGCCTTCTCTCGCTGCTAGAAGGACTGATAAGAGCTTTTCTGCATGGACGGCTGTCTCTGCATCTACAACTGACCGAACGGCTTGTGTAAGGGTCTGTGTAGCATCTGTGTGCTTCGGAAGCTGTGTTAATTGATTTAACAGCGCTGTTATATCCTGATGAAGAGCAGAGGATGATTTCACGGCTAAAATAGATTGAAGTACCCCTTGCTGGATCGGTAAATCTTTCTTTAAAGCAAAGAGGAGTGCTTGGAGCCCTTTCTTCACATCAGCTCCTTGAAGCTGTTCGATCCATTTCACTGCCGTTTTTAACTCTCCTTCGTTAATGACGGACTTTTCCTTTAAAAAAGCTGTAGCTGTCAGCATGTTTTCAAGCCCATTTTTAAGTGAAAGTCCTTCTAATAGTTTGGCTGCTGCATCCTTTAACGTCTTAGGATCTTGATCAAATTGCTGAACGGGTCTTAGTTTATTGAGGCTGCCGCCGCCCTCTTGTTCAAATTGGAACCAATAAAATGCGTCTGCTTTAAGCTGGGCCGCCAGCTGCGCTTTTATTTTCGTTGAGCCTATTTGAACAAGGGCTGTATCATCTCCAAGCATTTTTAGTACTTTACCGAGAATCAGCCGATGAACATTTTCCTTCCCTTCGGTGTTTAATGGAACAGATTCAGCCGTATTCAGCCGGCTATTCAGTGCTGTATGTATGTCCTCAACTCTTGTCATCACAGGCAGCCTCCTTAGATTAAAATTTATGATATAACAGATTTCACTGGCGCAAACGATAATCGGTGGATTGGGACCGCACCATGTGTTTGAATCGCAGCCAAGTGCTCTTTCGTTCCGTATCCTTTATGTTTTTCAAATTGATACTCAGGATACTTACGCCCATACTCTTCCATGATCTGATCCCTAGTCACCTTCGCAATACATGCACCTGCTGCAATGGATGCACTCTTTGCATCTCCTTTTATGATATTCTCCTGGTGAGTTGAAAGCGGGAGTGTCATGGCATCTATGAGTAGATAATCTGGTGTATAAGTTAACTGCTCCACAGCTCTCACCATCGCCAGTCTTGATCCTTCATAAATATTGATTTCGTCAATCGTAGCTGCATCAACAATGCCGATTCCGATATCAAGTGCTTCTTTTTGAATTAAATCATAATAAGCCAATCTTTTTTTCTCAGATAATTGCTTTGAGTCGTTTAAACCGAGCAGGACTGTATCTTCCTTTAATATGACGGCTGCTGCCACAACTGGGCCGGCGAGCGGTCCTCTTCCTGCTTCATCTATTCCAGCAATACACGTGTATCCCTGCGCCTTTGCTTTGTTTTCAAATTGCAGCATGTCATCCCATGCCACGCGAAGTGCTTGCTGCTTTTCTCTCTCTTTGTGCCACTTTTCTATGAGTTTTTGGACACTTTTTCTCGTATCACCTTTTACAAGCTCACGAATGTATGACTCGTCGCCTGCATGCTTTTCTATTAGTTCTTTTATTTGTTTCACCGTGTACATAGGCTTTTTCGCAGCCTCCTTCTTTATATCGGCAATTTTTCGCAAAAAATAAAGACCCGCATGAGCTGCGTGTCTTTTAGCTTTCAGGCTTCTCAAAAGTGAGGGGACCAAATTTTTCTGTTCGAATATCCCGAATAATGATTTCGGTGGTTTTGTCATAGTTAATGAATCCCCCGCTCATTAGACAGCCGCGCTTAGTACCAATTGCATCAAACAGCTCAACCGTATCTTCAGGTATCTCCGCTAGGTCATAGCGTTTTTTTAATCGCTCTGGGTAGTTCTCTTCTAGAAAACGAAGTGCATACACAGCGACATCCTGTAAGTTGATGATCGAATCTTTGATCGCTCCAGTCACCGCAAGTCTGAGTCCTACTTGTTCATCTTCAAACTTCGGCCAGAGGATTCCAGGGGTATCGAGCAGTTCTAATTCTTTCCCTACCTTTACCCATTGCTGTGATGTCGTTATACCAGGGCGGTCTCCTGTTTTGGCAATGTTCTTTTTCGCTAAACGATTGATTAAGGTCGATTTTCCGACATTGGGAATCCCGATAATCAGTGCTCGAATGGCACGTGGTTTGACGCCTTTTGCTTTCATGCGGTCGAACTTTTCTTTTAAAATTTCTTTTGAAGTTGTGATGATCTGATTTAACCCTTGTCCATCGACAGAGTTAATAGCCAGTGACCGAACGCCTTGCTGCTCAAAATGCGCCTGCCACTCCTTTGTCATACGAGGATCTGCTTTATCAGCTTTGTTTAATAGCATGATTTTGGGTTTATTTTGAAGGATTTCTTCGATCATTGGGTTTCTAGAGGACATCGGAATTCTTGCATCGGTTAATTCAAATACGATGTCGATGAGCTTTAATTTTTCTGTGACTTCACGTCTTGCTTTTGCCATATGGCCTGGAAACCATTGAATCGTCATATGTGCACCTTCTCTCTTCTACCTGTTATCTTTATACATTGTACAAAAAAAGAGCCTGTTACAGGTAACAAGCTCTTTCCTTTGATATCATTATCGTCTGATTTCTTTGATACGAGCCGCTTTACCGCGAAGTTCACGTAGGTAGTAAAGTTTCGCACGACGTACCTTACCGTGACGTACAACTTCGATCTTAGCGATTTTTGGTGTGTGTACAGGGAATGTACGCTCAACGCCTACACCGTAAGAGATCTTACGAACTGTGAAAGTTTCGCTGATTCCACCACCACGACGCTTAATTACAACACCTTCAAAGATCTGGATACGCTCACGAGTACCCTCGACAACTTTAACGTGTACACGTAAAGTGTCACCAGGACGGAACGCAGGAAGATCAGTGCGTAATTGTTCTTTTGTGATTTCTTCAATCAAATGTTGCATCGTTTTCAACTCCTTCCAACAGATGCTCATGTCCTCTTTCTTCATTGCAGCGGAACATCGTTTTCAAACTTGGATCAGCAAGCCGTCCAAGTCACAAGTAGTATCATACCATACCTCTATGCCGTGTGCAATACAATCTAGTCATTATGAAGCTGCCAAAGCCATCTTTTTTCTTCTTCCGTTAACGTTTTGCACGAATCGATCAAATCTGGCCGTCTTGTATAGGTTCGCTTCAATGATTCTTTGCGCCGCCACTCTTCTATTTTGGCATGATTTCCAGAGAGGAGCACATCCGGCACTTTTAGTCCTTTATAATCCGCTGGCCTTGTATAGTGCGGGTGCTCAAGCAGACCTGTACTGAATGAATCTTCGATGTGAGACGCTTCTTTTCCAAGCACATGAGGCAAAAGCCTGACCACACTGTCTGCAATCATCATCGCTGGCAGCTCTCCGCCTGTGAGGACGAAATCTCCGATTGAGATCTCATCTGTGACAAGATGCTCCCTGATGCGCTCATCGTAGCCTTCATAGTGGCCGCAAATGAACATAAGATGCTCTTCTTTTGCAAGTTCTTCTGCCTTCTTTTGTGTATATCTTTCCCCTTGAGGACAGACAAGAATAACTCGGGGCTTCGTGCTTGCTTTCTTCGTTAAATCTTCTACCGCATCAAATACGGGCTGTGCTTTCAGTACCATACCAGCACCGCCGCCATACGGATAGTCATCCACTGTTTTATGCTTATGATCCGAATACTCTCTAAAATTGACAACATGAAATGAGACAGCTTCTTTCTCCTGTGCTTTTTTTAAGATTGATGAGTGAAGCACACCTTCGAACATTTCAGGAAAAAGGGTTAAGAAGTCGATTTTCATTCGTCAATGAGTCCTTCCATCACTTCAATGTGTACAGTTTTGGATGAGATATCAATGTTTTTGACGACAGATGGAATATATGGAATGAGGGCATCTTTTTTGCCTTTTCTTCCAATCACCCACACATCATTTGCCCCTGGTGTAAGAATTTCTTTGATTTGACCGATCAGCTTGTCCTCTTCATCGTATACTTCACAGCCAATGATTTGGTGGAAATAAAATTCTCCTTCGTCTAATGACCCAAGATGTTCTTTTTCTACCTTTAAGATCGACTCTTTCAGAAGCTCTGCTTCATTTAATGAGTTGATTTCTTCAAATGTGAGCAAATCAAACTGTTTGTGCTGGCGGTGTGCTGCAACAGTCACTTTCAGCGGCTCTTTTTGACCTTGTTTAAAAATATAGAGCACGCTTCCCTTTTTGTAGCGCTCTTCTGGGAAATCCGTCTTTGACACGACGCGTACTTCTCCGCGCACTCCGTGTGTATTGACGATTTTTCCTACATTCAACCATTCTAGCTCCATGTTCTCAATCACCCCTGACGTATTTCCACAATGGTGCCGTCTTTCACGACGATGACATTATCTTGCATTTTGTCATCCCATTTATCACCTATTTTTACTTCAACCAGTGCATCCACTTCTGTTTCTTTCATTTCACTTCCAAGCGGCAAAATATGAAGCTGCTCTACTTGAAAATCAATCTGCCTGATCTTCTCTTGCCTTTTATCGATCGCTTTTTGAAATTGAGGGATGGCTTCTTGCTGATGTGGTTCTTTTTCATGTTTTTTTAGTTGAAAATATAATTGATTGCATTCACGTTCTAGTCTTTCTTTTTTCTCCAAAAAAGTCGTTAACAGTTTGTCCTTACTGCTTTCAGTTAATACTTGCATCACGGTGACATGTTGAATGATCTGCATCTTCCTTTTTGTCCCCCTATCCGAAGGCATTTGTCCTCTACAGTATAACGAAAAATAGATTTAAACGTGTAAAAAAAGGGGAGGTCCTAAGCCCTCTCCCTTTTTAGTCAGCAATCTCAAGTTGAACTTTCTTAGAAGACTCTGCACTTGCTGCAAAAATGACTGTTCGTATCGCTTTTGCTGTACGTCCCTGCTTTCCGATCACTTTTCCGGTATCTTCAGCATTGACAGACAGTGTGTAAATCACCTGCTCATCTTTTTCTAATGAAGATACGTGAATATCTTCTGGGAAATCAACAAGTGGCTCGACGATGGACACAATCAATTCTTCCAAGGACAGCTCATTCATTATTTGCTGTTTTTCGCATTATGAAATTTTTCAAGAATTCCTTGGCTTGAGAAAAGGTTGCGAACTGTATCAGATGGTTTCGCACCATTTTGAAGCCATTTAAGCGCTAATTCTTCGTTGATTTTCACCTCAGCTGGTGATACCACTGGGTTGTAAGTTCCAACTGTTTCGATGAAACGACCGTCACGTGGTGAACGAGAATCTGCTACAACAATACGATAGAAAGGAGATTTTTTTGCTCCCATACGTTTTAAACGAATTTTTACTGCCATTTTACTAGCACCTCCGAAAATATTTCAACAAGATAGTATATTAACAATGATAAAAGGGTTTGTAAAGTGTTTTTTCTTAACAACGGTTTTATCATGTATAACCAATTACATAAATGGTAATTTAAAGCCCTTTTTCTTTCCTTTGGACATGTTGGTCATTTGCTTCATCATCTTTTTCATTTCATCAAATTGCTTTAAAAGGCGATTGACTTCCTGTACAGATGTTCCGCTTCCTTTTGCAATCCGTTTTCTTCGGCTTGCATTGATGACCTCTGGCTGTTCTTTTTCCTGAGTCGTCATTGATTTAATGATTGCTTCGATGTGATTGAGCTGCTTTTCGTCCACTTGGACGTTTTTGAGCCCTTTCATTTTACCGGCTCCCGGCATCATTTGGATCAGTTCATCAAGAGGACCCATATTCCGAACTTGGCCAAGCTGCTCGAGGAAATCATCGAGCGTGAAGCTCATTGTCCGCATTTTTTGCTCAAGCTCTTTCGCTTTATCTTGGTCGACGTTTGCCTGTGCTTTTTCAATAAGGGTCAGCACATCTCCCATGCCAAGAATTCTTGATGCCATCCGCTCCGGATGGAATGGTTCAATTGCATCAAGCTTTTCTCCTAGTGCAGCGAATTTAATCGGCGTATTAGTGACAGCTCGAATAGAAAGTGCTGCACCGCCTCTTGTATCACCGTCTAGTTTTGTTAGAACAACACCTGTTAAACCAAGCTGTTCATTAAAGCTTTTTGCGACATTGACCGCATCTTGACCTGTCATAGAGTCAACAACTAGGAAAATTTCTTCTGGATTCGCTACTTCTTTTACTTTCTGAAGTTCATCCATTAATTCTTCATCAATATGAAGACGTCCTGCTGTATCTAAAATGACATAATCATGGTGTTCTTCTTTCGCTTTTTCAATTGCCTGTTTGGCAATTTCGACAGGACTGACTTGATCACCTAATGAAAACACCGGCATATCAAGCTGTTTCCCAAGCGTTTGAAGCTGCTGGATCGCTGCTGGTCTGTAAATATCAGCAGCCACCATCATCGGCTTGCGATTATGTTTTTTGCGAAGTAAATTGGCAAGCTTTCCAGTTGTGGTTGTTTTACCTGCCCCTTGAAGACCAACCATCATAATGACTGTTGGAGATTTTTTCGCTACAGCGATCTTACTCTCTTCTCCGCCCATTAATTCAGTGAGTTCTTCTTTTACAACTTTAATAACCTGTTGTCCAGGGGTAAGGCTTTTCATGACCTCTTGTCCAACTGCCCGCTCACTTACTTTTTTCACAAAGTCTTTGACTACTTTAAAATTGACGTCAGCTTCAAGAAGGGCAAGGCGTACCTCGCGCATCATTTCTTTTACATCTTGCTCTGACACTTTTCCTTTGCCGCGGATTTTTGAAATCGTCTGCTGCAGTCGGTCGGCTAATCCTTCAAATGCCATACTGTGCCGCCTCCTAATCTAATTTCTCAAGCGATTCAATTAAAGCTTCTGCTTCTTCTGTTTGCGCAGAATCAGCTACAAGCTCTCTCATTTTTTTGAGAAGTTCTTTACGCTCTTTAAATTTCTTAAACAAGAGCAGCTTTTCTTCATATTGTTCAAGCATCGCTTCAGTCCGTTTAATATTATCATAAACAGCCTGCCTTGATACTTCATATTCATCCGCAATTTCACCGAGGGAAAAATCGTCTAGGTAGTAAAGCGACATGTAGCTCTTTTGCTTTGCGGTCAACAACGATTGATAGAAGTCAAACAAGTAGTTCATTCTCGTTGTTTTTTCAAGCGTCATGGGCTCTCTCCCCTTTGTTAAGTTCATTCCCTTTACATCAACTAAGTTTACACGGTTCTCTCCTGTGTGTCAAGTTTTTATCTTGTCACTTCATGAAGCGACGTATAAATAAAAATGCCAGCAGTTTCGCCGGCATTTTTTTGTTAGTCTTGTTGATCAATCACGTCTGAGAATAATCCATAGACATACGATTCTGCATCAAACTCTTGCAGATCGTCCACCTTTTCACCTAAACCGACAAGCTTCACGGGAATGTTCAGCTCATTTCGAATTGCAAGAACGATCCCGCCTTTTGCAGTACCGTCAAGCTTTGTTAAAGCAATCCCTGTCACATTTGTCGCTTTCGAAAATTCCTTGGCTTGTGCCATGGCGTTTTGACCCGTTGTCGCATCAAGAGCGAGCAATACTTCATGAGGTGCATCTGGAACCTCGCGCTCAATGACTCTCTTGACTTTCTCCAGCTCTTTCATCAAGTTTACTTTGTTTTGAAGTCTTCCTGCTGTATCGCAGATGAGGACATCCGCATTTTTCGCTTTTGCTGATTGAACGGCATCATAGATCACCGCTGCTGGATCAGAGCCTGCCGTTTGTTTGACGACAGGAACACCTGAACGCTCTCCCCACACTTCAAGCTGCTCGATGGCACCGGCACGGAACGTATCACCTGCTGCTAAAATGACGGATTTCCCTTCATTTTTCAGCTTATTTGCAAGCTTGCCGATCGTCGTTGTTTTTCCAACACCGTTGACGCCTACAAATAATATGATATTCAAACGCCCCTCTTCAATGTTCAGCGCAGAGATTTGTTCCTCTCCGCTATTGTAGATATCAACCAGTTTTTCAGAAATGACCGCTTGTACTTCACTTGGGTCTTGAATGTTTCTTAATTTCACTTCTTTTTTCAGCTCATCAATCAGTTCCATCACAGTTGTGAAACCGACATCAGCGCCGATCAGAACCTCTTCCAGCTCTTCAAAAAAGTCTTCGTCGACTTTGCGGTAGCGAGAAATCAGTTCATTCACTTTTCCTTGGAAGGAGTTTCTCGTTTTTTCGAGTCCATCTTTAAACTTTTCTGATACTGAATCGGTTTGCTGCGTAAATTTTTCTTTTAATTTCTTAAAAAAGCTCATTGGTTCAAAAACCTCCTTTAATTACTGGACAAGCTCTTTCGTTTCTTCTAGTTTGACAGATACAAGCTTAGAAACACCTGATTCCTGCATGGTCACGCCGTAGAGCACATCGGCTTCTTCCATTGTTCCCTTGCGGTGCGTAATGACAATGAACTGTGTTTCCTGGCTGTATTTCTTTAAATATTGCGCAAAACGGAAAACATTTGCTTCATCAAGTGCCGCTTCTACCTCATCTAACACGCAGAATGGAACAGGTCTCACTTTTAAAATAGAGAATAGTAAGGCGATCGCTGTTAAGGCTCTCTCTCCGCCTGAAAGAAGGCTTAAGTTTTGCAGTTTTTTCCCTGGAGGCTGCGCGACAATATCAACGCCAGAGTTGAGTAAATCATTTGGATCTGTCAGCTTAAGATCTGCTCTTCCGCCGCCAAATAATGCTTGGAAAACAGATTCAAAGTGACCGCGGATTTGAGAGAATGTCTCAGAGAAACGCTTTGTCATCTCTTGATCCATTTCTTCGATGACTTGGAATAATGTATTTTTCGCTTCTGTCAGATCATTTCGCTGTTCTGTTAAGAAGAGATAGCGTTCATTCACACGTTCATACTCGTCAATGCTGCCTAAGTTTACTGTTCCAAGCTCTTCAATGGCTAGTTTGATCAGCTTCACTCGTTTTCTTGCTTCATCTGGCGATAACGTCAACTGATACATCTCTTTTGCTCCTTCAAATGAAAGAGCATATTCATCGTTCAAATAAGCGATCAGGTTATCGAGCTCGACTTCCATACGGCCAAGCTTAATCTCTTCATCTTTTAAGCTTGTGGTGAGCTGCTTATACAAACGTTTTTGTTCTTTAAGCTCACGTTCAGCGAATTCTAATGTTTCAGAAAGAGCGAGACGCTGCTTACGACGCTCTGAAATGAGTGCAGTTGTTTTGTTTTTGTTTTCCAGCTTCTCTTTCGCCGCTTCTTCCAGTTGTTCGGCTCCGCTTGAACTAGATGACATTTCACTTGTTAAGAGTGACAGATCTTCTTTTGTTTCCATCAGCGTCTGTTCAGCTTCTTCTAATTCAGCCATTAAGCTCGAAAGCTTTTCTTGTTCATTCGCTAAGGACTGCTCTTTTTTGGCAAGCGAGATTTTCAGGTCTGTTAATTCAGCTGAAATGGTTTCCTTCGTTGAGCTTTGCGTCTGCTTACGCTTTGTTAATGTATTGATCTCTTGATCTAAAGCCGTCAGTTTCTCACCTATAGAGGCTTCAAGAGCAACCTGCTTTTTATCCTTATCCGCGAGCTCAGTAGAACGCTGCTGCAATTCTTCTTTTTCTTGATCATAGAGTTCAAGATGAGCATTGATATTTTTTTCTGCAACTTGCAGTTCGTATAGCTTCCCTTTGAGATCTTGCTGCTTTTCACGAAGTGTTTCGCCGCGCTGGCGCAGTTCGTTTAATTGGCTTTCGTTAACTCCGATCAATTGCTTCGTTTCTTTTGTTTCTTTTTCAAGGATCGTTGTTTTCTCTTCCATTTCAACGAGCTGCTTTGTTAACGTTTCGATTTCCCGGTTTCTTGAAAGAAGAGAGTTGTTCTTTTTCTTTACGCCACCACCAGTCATTGAACCGCCGGGGTTTACGACATCTCCATCAAGGGTCACGATGCGGTAACGATGTCCAAGCATTTTCGCCAGTTCATTGGCGCCTTTTAAGTCTCTAACGATCAGCACAGTTCCAAGCAAATTCTGAATCACCTTTTGATACTTTTCATCGAAGGAAACAAGGTGACTCGCTACGCCGATAAATGCAGCATGCTGCTCTGCTGTTTGAACATCTCTGAGCTGAATGATTCTTTCTTTGATCACGTTCATTGGCAGGAAGGTTGCACGTCCAAATGAATGCTGCTTTAAGTATCCAATCGCTTGTCTCGCAGCTGCTTCATTTTCTGTAACGACGTGCTGCGTGGCTGCACCCAGTGCAATTTCAATCGCTGTCTCATACTGCTGATCCGTTTGAATCAGCTCTGCAATGGCACCATGAATACCGCCTAACCGTTCTTTTGCCTTTAAGACCTCTTTCACTCCTTGGAAAAAGCCTGAGAAGTCTTCTTGCATGGATTCAAGCATTTCTTTTTTGGATTTTGCCTGCTGTACGTATTGATAGGCTTGGTAAAGAGCCGTTTCTTTTTTCTCGTATTGACGTTTTATTTGCTCAAGCTTTTGTTCTGCCTCTCTAAAACGTTTGACTTGAGCCAGAATGTCTTCTTCCAGTGCTGAAAGCTGCTGCTCAGCTTCTGTTTTCTTTTCTTTGACAGACACTCGTTCTTCGATATGTTTTTGGTTATTTTGCGTCAGCCTCTCTAGCTGCATCGCTGCTTGGCGCTGCTGTTCTTCTAGTAATTTACGTTCATTACGGATGGAAGCCTGTTCATTGAGCAGATCAAAATAATCGCTTTTCAGCTGTTCAATTTGACCTTCCACATCTTCACTATGAAGCGACAGTTGATGCTGCTTTGTTTTCACTTCATCTTTTAGCTGGTGTACTTCTTTTTGCAGACTGTCACGCGTGATTTTCTGCTGCTCAATCTTTTCGGTTAACAGCGCCTGCTTTTCAGTTAAGCGAACGAGCGTTTCTTCAAGCTGTCCTTGGTTTGCAGCCGCATTTTTTTTCCGTTCTTTTAGCACTTCTTTTTTTCCTTCAAGCTTTTCTAATTCCTCACTTGTGAAAAGAAGAACTTCTTGCAGGTCATTAATTGATTCGTCAAGCGCTTGAATGCGGTCTCTTGACTCTTCAATTTTGGCTTCTTTTGCTTGGATATCTGTAGACTGCTTCATTTCATCTTGTTTGAAGCGCTCGACTGCTTCACCAAGTGTTGTCCATTTTTCATGAAGTGCTTCGATGTCATGGACAGTTAGGGCAATTTCGACATTTTCAAGCTCTTCTTTTTTTTGCAAATAGTCCTTTGCAATGGATGCTTGCATTCTTAATGGTTCTACTTGATCTTCTAGTTCATGCAGAATATCTTCTACTCGGTTTAAGTTGTCCTGCGTTTCAAACAGTTTATTTTCGGCTTTTTTCTTTCTTGTTTTATATTTTAAAACGCCAGCCGCTTCTTCAAAAATACTTCTTCTCTCTTCTGCCTTGCTTGATAGAATTTCCTCTACCTTTCCTTGGCTGATGATTGAAAAAGCTTCCTTTCCAAGACCTGAATCCATGAAAAGATCAATAATATCCTTTAAGCGGACAGATTGATTGTTTATGAGAAATTCACTTTCGCCTGAACGATAAACCCTTCTTGTCACACTGACTTCATGAAAATCGATCGGTAAAAAGTGATCTTCGTTATCTAACGTTAAAGTCACCTCTGCTAGATTGACTCTTTTTCTTGAGTCACTTCCTGCAAAAATGATATCTTCCATTTTTCCTCCGCGGAGGCTTTTCGCTGATTGTTCTCCAAGTACCCAGCGGATGGCATCGGTAATATTACTTTTGCCGCTTCCGTTTGGTCCAACAACAGCTGTGACCCCTTTAACAAAGTCCACGGTCACTCGCTGTGCAAATGATTTGAATCCTATCACGTCTAAACGTTTGAGGAACATGAGAGTGATCCTCCTTATGTATTTAAAGTACTATCATCTTACCATATGAAGTGAAAAAAGATGATGGAAAACAGAGTGAAATCCCCCTGAATAACGAGGGGGATTTTATTGGTTCATATGATGTTTCTGCAATTTAGCAAGTGCTTCCTGTGCAGCGTGCTGTTCTGCTTCTTTTTTAGAGCGTCCATTTCCAATTCCGAGCACTTCACCTCGAAGGGATACATTTGCTTCAAATTCCCGGTTATGTGCAGGCCCTTTTTCATGCAGGATCCGGTATTCAAGCACACCTTTTCCATCGCGCTGCACAAATTCTTGCAGCTGGCTTTTAAAGTCCATGACGTGCGAGAACGCTCCATCATTAATTTTCGGATAGACGTACGCTTCTAGGAATCGTTCAACCGGCTCAAGCCCTTGATCTAAATAAAGTGCACCGATAAACGCCTCGAATACGTCCGCTAAGAGTGCTGGGCGTTTTCTGCCGCCTGTCATTTCTTCACCTTTTCCTAAAAGAACAAGGTCTCCGAAGGACAGCTCGTGTGCCAGTGATACAAGTGACGGTTCACATACGATCGCCGCTCTTAGTTTCGTTAAATCTCCCTCGCTCATCGCTGGATATTTTGCAAATAAGAATTGAGAGATGGTCAATTCTAAAACAGCATCTCCTAAAAATTCAAGTCTTTCATTATCCTCATATGGCTTTTTCCGGTGTTCATTCACATAAGAGGAATGGGTAAAGGCTTGATATAGAAGCTTTTCATTTTTAAAGTGTACAGAAATGCGCTGCTGGAATTCTCTAAATTGCTCTAGTTTTTTGCTCTGTTTCTGTTTGTCTTTATATTGTTTTGGCATAGCAACCTCCAGGTAGGCGTAATCGCCTTTAAGGATACTGATTATATGGAGTCTCTCTTTCTACATGCAGGGAAACATTGCTCCCAGCATCTGAAAAAGGCTGACAATTGATCAGCTGAATGTGTTGAAACTAACATAAATTTTCAAAGTCCCGTCGAAAGTAGACGGGACTTTGTTACGCTTATTGCTGGCTATTTATGTAGTTCACAGCGTCACCGACTGTTGCAATTTTTTCAGCATCTTCGTCAGAAATTTCCATATCGAACTCATCTTCAAGTTCCATAACTAGCTCAACTACATCAAGGGAATCAGCGCCTAAATCTTCTTTAAATGAAGCTTCCATTTTCACGTCAGCCTCATCAACGCCAAGGCGGTCTACAATAATTTTTGATACACGCTCTAATACGTCTGCCATTGCCTTTCACCTCCCCTCAAAGTATTATAGTTGAATTGTTTTTAAAAAACTAGAGAAAACCTAATGAAATTTTGATATTTCTTAGGACATGACCATTCCGCCATCTACTTGGATGGTTTGGCCTGTAATATAACCTGCTCCTTCTGAAGCTAAAAAGACAACAACGTTGCTAATATCTTCAGGTGCACCAAAGCGTGCAAGCGGAATTTGCTTGAGCATTTCCGTCTGTACATTTTCATCAAGTTTGTCTGTCATATCTGTTGAAATAAAGCCTGGTGCTACTGCATTAACAGTAATATGACGGGTTGCCAGCTCTTTTGCTGTTGTTTTCGTTAATCCGATGACACCAGCTTTTGCTGCAACATAGTTTGCTTGTCCAGGGTTTCCACACACACCAACGACTGAAGCCAAATTGATGATTCTTCCGCTTCTTTGCTTCATCATTTGACGTGTCACGGCTTTTGTACAGTTAAAGACACCTTTTAAGTTTATGTTAATGACATCATCCCATTCATTCTCTTTCATTCTCATGAGCAGATTGTCCTTTGTGATCCCTGCATTATTCACAAGAATGTCAATTGAACCAAAGGTATCAATTGCTTGTTTCATCATGGATTGTACTTCTTCAGCATTTGAGACATCAGCTTTCACAGCAAATGCCTGCTGGCCGAGTGCTTTGATTTCATCTACGACTTCATTTGCTTTTGCTTCGTTTCCAGAATAGTTCACGACAACATTTGCACCACTTTTCGCTAGATCGATCGCGATGGAACGGCCAATCCCGCGTGATGCTCCTGTTACAACGGCTGTTTTATTTGTAAGCATCAAGAATCCCCCTTGAGTGTTTGAATGGCTGCTTCAATTGTTTCTTGATCTGAAACGGAAATCGTCGTCAGGCGGCGATTCACTTTTTTCACAAGACCTGAAAGCACTTTGCCAGGACCAATTTCAATAAATGTTGTGACGCCTAAATCAATAAGGCGTTCCACACTTTCTTCAAAACGAACTGGAGAATACAGTTGTTCAATGAGCTTTGTCTCAATTTCATCACGAGAAGTCACGATGTTTGCTGTTACGTTTGAGATGACCGGAGTTTTGGCATCCGCAATATCCAGCTTTGACAAAACATCTGTAAATTTTTCAGCGGCTGGTTTCATTAATGCAGAATGGAAAGGTCCGCTTACTTCAAGGGCAATTGCACGTTTTGCGCCTTTTTCTTTCGCTTTCTCTGAAGCAAGTTCTACTCCTTTTGCTGTACCAGAGATCACGATTTGACCAGGACAGTTTAAGTTAGCGAGCTCTACAAGGTGACCGCTCTCTGTCACTTCTTTTGTCACTTCTTCAAGTGCCGCTTTGTCTAAGCCAAGAATCGCTGCCATGGCGCCTTCTCCTGCTGGAACAGCTTCATTCATTAATTCTCCGCGCTTTCTGACTGCATAAACAGCATCTTTAAACGAAAGTGCGCCTGCTGCAACGAGGGCAGTGTATTCACCAAGACTGTGTCCTGCTGCATAATCTGCTTTGATTCCGCTTTCTTCAAATTTCTTTAAGATGGCGATACTTGTCGTTAAAAGAGCTGGCTGCGCGTTAAAGGTGAGCGTCAGTTCTTCTGCATCCCCTTCAAAAATCATAGAAGATAAATCAAACCCGAGGGTATTGTCTGCTTCTTCAAATACAGCTTTAGATACTGCTTCTTGGTCAAATAAATCTTTTCCCATGCCAATTTTTTGAGAGCCTTGGCCAGGGAATAAAAATGCAATTTTAGTCATGCTGCTTTACCTCCATTAAGACTCATTCGTCGTTTCTTTTTGGACTTCTTGATGAATGATGGCTGAAACGTCTTTTTCTACGATATCACGGGCCTGACGAATTGCATGGAAAATGGCATTTTCATCAGAGGAGCCGTGCGCTTTAATAACAGGTGCCTTTAAACCAAATAATGCGGCACCGCCATATTCGGAGTAATCCATTTTAGATTTCATCTGCATCAATTTCGGCTTCATCATGCCTGCTGCTATTTTTGCTGTGAAGCTGGATGTTAAGGTTTCTTTCAGCATTTTAAAGACAGAAAGGGCTGTGCCCTCAATCGTTTTAAGCGCAATATTTCCAGTGAAACCATCTGTGACAACAACGTCAGCAACACCTTCTAATAAGTCACGGGACTCTACATTTCCTACGAAATTCAAGTCGGAAGCTTTTAATAATTCAAAGGTTTTTTTCGTTAAATCGTTGCCTTTTTTATCTTCTGTTCCTACATTTAACAGTCCAACACGCGGATTGCTCTTTGGGAAAACACGCTCTGCGTAGATTGATCCCATCATGGCATATTGCACGAGATGTTCTGGTTTAGCATCAACGTTGGCACCAACATCTAGTAATAAGAAGCCGCTGCCATCCAGTGTTGGCAAAGTTGGGGCAAGGGCCGGTCTGTCAATACCGTCAATTCTGCCTACGATAAACAGCCCAGCTGTCATGAGGGCGCCAGTATTTCCTGCTGAGATGCAGGCATCTGCTCGTCCTTCGGAGACTTCCTGCGCCATTTTCACCATAGATGAATCCTTTTTACGTCTGACTGCACGCACTGGTTCATCCGTCGGTTCAATGACTTCTTTTGCATCTAAAATCGTGATACGATCGTTGTTTGTTATGTATGGTTTGATTTTGTTTTCATCGCCGACAAGTGTAATCTCGATATCTGAAAATGCTGTTAAGCTTTTTTGCACACCGTCAATAATGGCTTTAGGGGCATGATCTCCCCCCATTGCATCGACTGCAATTCTCATATTACGTGCCACCTTTTACTTTTGTTTTGAGCGATACATGACGAAGTCACCTGAGAAGACAACTTCCTCACCAACATAGCTGTTTACTTCAACTACGGTTCTTCCTTTTTCTTTATCATGTGAGGCTACTTTGGCTTTAGAGACGACTCTTTCGCCTTGTTTCACCTGCCTTGTAAACCTGATATTCGCTTTTGCTGTCAAAGCCAGTTCATCGTCAATGACGGCAACTGCCAGCGAATTTGCCTGGGCGAAGAGATGATGTCCCCTGGCAATTTGGTTTCGGCTGAATACATGCTCTTTTCTCACTTCTAAAATGGAAATGGCTTGATCATCAAGCTCTACATCAATCATTTCTCCAATCACTTCATCCAGTGGAAGTGACTTTACTTCATCCTCTAATGTCTTTTCGGCCACATGCTTAATTCTTTCGCGTAATTCAGGGATCGACAGCTCTAAACGATCAAGACGAACCGTTTGTATGCTGACACCGAATTTACTTGCCAATTCTTCATCAGTAATGAATGGAGTCGAGCTGATCGTTTGCTGGAGAAGCTTTTGACGTTCTTTTTTATTTAGTTTCATATGCAGACACCATCCGTACATTTATGACTAGGTACTAATAGTAGTATATAATCTCATAGATGATAAATCAATCCTTGTTTCAAAAAGACAAGAAAATTCCTCCAGCGTTTGATCAGCTTAATTTATCTCCTCCCAGCACACCGCTGTCTATCAGCGTTTGCCGAAGTTCTTTGTATTCGGGATCAGTCCAAAAGGCGTCCGATTGGACAAGATCTGCTGCATCTTTTCTAGCCGTTTCCAGCGCTCTATAGTCGTGAACCATATCTGCTACCTTAAATTCTGGCATCCCGCTTTGTTTTTTACCGAAGAAATCGCCGGGTCCTCTTAGTTCTAAGTCCTTTTCAGACAGCTCAAAGCCATCGGTTGTTTCGGACATGATCCGCATCCGCTCTTTCCCCGTTTCTGACTTCGGATCAGCCATTAAAATACAAAATGATTGATGCTCTCCTCGTCCGACCCGGCCTCTTAGCTGATGAAGCTGAGACAGTCCGAAGCGGTCTGCATCATAAATGACCATGATGGTTGCATTCGGCACATTAACCCCGACTTCAACAACTGTGGTTGAAACGAGAATTTGTACTTCATTTGCGGTAAAGGCTCTCATGACCTGGTCTTTTTCATCACTTGCCAGCTTCCCATGCATTAAGCCGATTGACCACTTGCCGCGGTATGCCTCAGTGAGCATGCTATGGACATCAAGCGCATTTTGCACATCCAGCTTGTCTGATTCTTCAATGAGCGGACAAATAATATATGCCTGTCTGCCTTTTCTCAGCTCTTTATCCACAAAAGCAAGAATTCTTTCAAGCATGTCATGCTTCACCCAATACGTTTCGATTTGTTTTCTGCCAGCTGGCAATTCATCAATGACGGAGACGTCCATTTCTCCAAAAACAGTGATCGCAAGTGTTCGCGGAATAGGTGTGGCCGTCATAAACAAGACATCTGGGTCCTGTCCTTTACTTCGCAGTTTTTTCCGCTGCTCGACGCCAAACCGGTGCTGTTCATCTGTGATGACAAGACCGAGCTGCTGAAATTCGACTTCGTCTTGAATGAGTGCGTGCGTGCCGACTAATATGTCAATCTCGCCTTCTTTTAAACGTTCAAGCAATTCTCTGCGTCGCTTTCCTTTCACAGAGCTTGTCAAAAGGGCGATATTCAGCCCCCATTTTTCAAACAGCTGGTAAAGTGAATCGGCATGCTGCTCTGCCAAAATTTCTGTTGGGACCATTAATGCACCTTGAAAGCCTGATAAATGAGCGGCATAAAGCGCAATGGCTGCAACAGCTGTTTTCCCTGAACCTACATCTCCTTGAAGAAGGCGGTTCATTCGATATGGAGACGCCATGTCCGACATGATTTCATCAAGTACTCTTGATTGTGCCTTCGTCAGCGGAAATGGCAGGCTGTCAACAAACTCAAAAACAGCCTCTTTGGAAAACGGATGCTGGATACCTGATGTTCTCTCTCGTTCTTTCTTTCTAATCGCCTGCATCTTCAGCTGAAAGATAAGAAATTCTTCGTACACAAAACGGCGTCTTGCTTGCTTGAGCGAGTCTCTTGTTTCTGGAAGATGAATGGTTTTTAATGCTTCCTGATAGGACATAAGTTTATAGGCAGAGACAAGCTGCGTTGGCAATGGATCTTCAGCTTTATCTGCATAAAGTGACAAGGCCTGCTTTACAAAGCGTCTCATCATTTTCACGGTCACATTTTCTTTTACTGAATAAACGGGCTCTATACTGCCATCTTGCTCGTGCGTCCCTTTTTTAAATTCCTGCACCATGATAGATTGACGGTTTTTATCCCATTTCCCTGTAACGGAAACTGTATCACCTAACACAAGGCTTCGTTTTAAATATGGGCGATTGAAACAAATCGCTGTAATGAGAAAACGCCCGACAAGCAGCCTGAATGTCAGCCTGCTTCGTTTTTTGCCATAATAGGTGAGAACGGGCTCACTATGTACTTTTCCTTCAACTGTGACACGTTCGTCATGTTTGACTTCTTCTAAGTTACGAAGCTCATAGTCGTCATATCGATAAGGAAAGTAGCCGAGTAAATCGGCTACTGTGTAGATTCCAAGTTCATTGAGTGTTTTTTCGGTTTCCTCTCCAATCCCCTTCAGGACAGAGACATTATCTTGCAGTTTCTGTATCACGAGATGAGGTCACACCTCCGAAAATCTTCTTTTCAAGCTCTCTTGCTGTCGGTGTCGCAGCGAGACCGCCTTGTGCAGTTTCGCGAAGAGCTGTTGGCATCGTTTGACCGATTTTGTACATCGCATCAATGACTTCATCACAAGGAATGCGGCTTGTGATGCCAGCAAGAGCCATGTCTGCTGCGATCATGGCGTTAGATGCACCCATTGCGTTTCGTTTCACGCACGGTACCTCGACAAGTCCCGCTACTGGATCGCAAACAAGTCCAAGCATATTTTTCAGTGTAATCGCCATCGCTTCTGCTGATTGCTGCGGTGTACCGCCTGCCATCTCGACAATAGCTGCTGCCGCCATCCCTGATGCAGAACCTACCTCTGCCTGACAGCCGCCTGCTGCACCGGAGATGCTGGCGTTATTCGCCACAACAAAACCAAATGCGCCAGAAGTAAATAGGAATCTGACCATTTGTTCCTTTGTTGGCTTTAGTGTTTCTTTTACTGCAAATAACGTACCTGGTACAACACCTGCTGAGCCTGCTGTAGGTGTGGCACAAATGGTTCCCATTGCGGCATTGACTTCATTTGTTGCAACTGCTTTACTGACAGCATCTAATATCGTATGACCAGACAGTGTTTTGCCTGATGCGATATAGGCTTGAAGTTTGACGGCATCTCCGCCTGTTAAGCCTGATAATGATTTCACACCCTTCAGCCCGTTTTCAACGGCCTGCTCCATCACTTCTAGGTTGCGGTACATCTGGGAGAAAATTTCTTCACGTGATTTCCCTGTCACTTCCATTTCTTGCACAATCATAATTTCTGAAATGGAGGTATTCCGTTCTTCTGTTAGCTGCACGAGTTCTTTGACGTTTTTAAACATCATTCATAACCTCCTTGTTGTTACTCTGCAATTTGTGTGACTTGAATAATGTTTGGCAGCGTTTCAAGCTCTGATAGG
This sequence comes from Bacillus sp. F2HM, assembly GCF_019266135.1. NCBI lineage: Bacteria > Bacillati > Bacillota > Bacilli > Caryophanales > Bacillaceae > Bacillus > Bacillus sp. F2HM. Next base: position 88,901 of record NZ_LRMO01000012.1, on the reverse strand, counting down.
ACAGCTGGGTCAATATTTTGATCCACTTCAATCGTCATCAGTGCCTCTTGCCCGACATCTTTACGCGCCACTTCCATATGACCGATGTTGATGGCGAATTTCGCTAAGACATTGGCAACTGCCGCAATCGTCCCGTAGCGATCGTTATGAACCACAAGAATGGCAGGATGATTCCCTGAGAGCCTGAGCTCAAAGCCATTTAATTCTGTGATTTCTATTTTACCTCCGCCGATGGAAATCCCGATTAGTTCAAGGCTTCCGTTCGCATCTGAAATCTCTACTTTTGCTGTATTCGGATGTGCCGGCACTGCCTCTTCTTCTTTAAATTCAATATCGATCTCTTTGCTTTTTGCAATATCGATCGCTGTTTTGATTCGTTCATCAAATGTATCAAAGTCAAGAACACCGCCGATAATGGCGACATCTGTACCGTGTCCTTTATACGTATCTTTAAAGGAACCATAAAATGAAACGACAATTCGTTTCGGTTCTCTTCCAAATAAGCTGCGAGCTACTCTTCCGATACGAGCCGCACCCGCTGTGTGCGAACTTGATGGACCAATCATGACGGGCCCAATAATATCAAACACACTTCTAAATTTCATAGGTCTTCCCCTCTCATAACCACTCGCGTATGGTTTTGTTCTTTCTTTAGACTAATGGATTCATTCGTTTCCCGCAACTCATTTCACCGTTGAATCGCTAGTAAAAAATTGCAAAAGAAGAAGAAGGGCTTTATTTGCCCTTCTTTCGTTATTCAACCGCCAAAATATATGAATAAAGCGGCTGTTTTCCATCGTGGACTTCAACTTCTACATCTTCAAATGTTTCTTCAATAAAGGCTTGTAACGCATCCATCTCATCGGATGATGCATCTTCCCCTTTAATGATGGTGACAATCTCATCATCTTCTGTCACCATTTCGGTGAGAAGTTCTTTTGCTGCATCTAATTGATTTTTCGCTGTTAACGTGATTTTCCCGTTGAACAGACCCATATAGTCACCTTTCGCAATATCGATTCCATCAATTTGAGTATCTCTCACTGCAAAGGTAATTTGCCCGCTTTTCACATGGTCAATTGCTTCTAGCATCGCTCTTTCGTTGTCTTCATTTGTAGCTGCTTCATTGAGAGAAAGAAGTGCCGACATTCCTTGAGGAACGGTCTTCGTCGGAATGACAACGACCTCACGGTTTGAGACAGTTGCCGCCTGTTTAGCTGCCATGACAATATTAGAATTATTAGGTAAGATAAAGACGGTTTCGGCATGTACGCTTTCTATTGCTGTGACAATGTCTTCTGTGCTCGGATTCATCGTCTGCCCGCCTTCAATGACGACGGAAGCTCCGATGCTTTTGAACAAGTCAGCAATTCCTTCTCCCATTGCGACACTGACGACGCCAAAGCGCTGTTTTTCAGCAGCAGGTGCTTTTGGTGCAGCAGGCGCATGTTCTCTTTCTTCGTTCACGATTGAGCTATGCTGCTCTCTCATGTTTTCAATTTTCATATTAATTAAGCTGCCGTAGCGCTGTGCATAGGATAAGACATCTCCTGGCTGCTCTGCATGAATATGAACTTTCGCCAGTGTATCGTCCGACACCACAAGAAGTGAATCTCCGAATTCACTTAAGTCTTCTCTGAAGGCATTCTCATCAAAGGACTGTTTGTCTTCTTCAAATTTCACCATAAATTCAGTACAGTAGCCAAATTCGATATCTTCTGTGTTCATATGGCTTTGCGCACTTTTATGATGCTCTGCACTAACGAGTTCTTTTAGCGTAGGTAAAGAAGCCGCTTTAGGAGGAAGCTCTTCTCCTCTTAATGAAGCAAGGAAACCTTCATATACGCATAGAAGTCCTTTACCTCCACTATCGACAACACCCACTTCTTTTAAGACAGGAAGCAGATCTGGCGTTCGATCAAGTGATGCTCTTGCTTCCTCAATCGTTAACTCTAGAACGCAGTCAATTTGATCCTCTGCTGCTGAAACAGCAACCGCTTTCTTTGCTGCATCTTTTGCAACCGTTAAGATGGTTCCTTCAATCGGTTTCATCACGGCTTTATATGCTGTATCAACACCCGCCTGTAAGGCAAGAGCAAATTCTTTTGCATCAATCGTTTCTTTTTGTTCAATATGTTTACTGAAACCTCTAAAGAGCTGTGACAGGATCACGCCAGAGTTTCCTCTTGCGCCCATCAATAACCCTTTTGACAGAGCCACGCCGACCTTCCCAATATGATCGGTGTTTGTTTCTTCAACTGCTTTTGCCCCTGAAGTCATCGACAAATTCATATTTGTCCCGGTGTCTCCGTCTGGCACTGGAAAAACATTTAACGCATCCACAATTTGTGCGTTTTGAGAAAGATGGTGAGCACCTGCAAGAATCATTTTTGCAAATGAGCGGCCATCAAGATTTCTAATAGACAATATATTTCCTCCTTACTACGGGTTCGTAACTTTTACTCCTTGTACATAAATGTTGACCGAGTCAACAGAAAGTCCAATTGTGTGATGAATCGTATATTTGACTTTCGTTTGAACATTATGTGCGACTTCTGATATTTTTGTACCGTAGCTGACGATGATGTACATATCAATATGAATGCGGTCTTCTTTCTGACGCACAAGAACACCCCGGCTGAAGTTCTCTTTGCGGAGAATATCCGTCAAGCCGTCCTTAATTTGGTTTTTGGACGCCATGCCAACAATACCATAGCAATCGATCGCAGCGCCTCCTGCCACCATTGCAATGACTTCATTTGATATATCAATTTGTCCGTATTTCGTTCTAAGTTCAATGGACACATTGGTTCCCCCTTTTTGAGAAATTGCCCTGAGTTATCACTATTTTACTATAAGACCCTTCTTTTTAAAAGAAATCATTCAATCCGACCCAATCCTACTTATACTATAGCCTTGATTTTTTATCAAGATGTCAAGGTATTTTTCTTGAAAGAGGAGTAAACAATCCTTGCAAACCCCTTGAAGCTGTGGTAAATTATTAAAGTATCTTGAGGCATCTCTAAGTACGTATATGAAGAATATGATGATGTTTTCGCAGTTAGGAGGGAAACAAATGGCACGTAAATGCGTTATTACAGGCAGAAAAACAAAAGCTGGGAACAACCGTTCTCACGCAATGAACTCTACAAAACGTACATGGGGCGCGAACCTTCAAAAAGTTCGTATTCTAGTGGACGGTAAGCCTAAAAGAGTATATGTATCAGCTCGAGCTTTGAAATCTGGTAAAGTTGAGCGTGTATAAGCAAGAGTAAACGCCTGCTACAATAAACTGTAGCAGGCGTTTTTATGTGGAAATAAAGGAGATTACTCATTAATCTTTTTTAAATGAACCAAGCATCGCACGGACAATGCCGCCAAGAAATCTAGGCAGTTTGATTGTATAAAATTTCATTTTGTCCCCCTCCTAAAAGTACCGCTTGCAGCACAATTGAGCTTAATCAGCCATCCACATTGATAGGTTGGTCAATCTTTGCTTCTTACCATTATTAATATGCCTTCATGAAAAGAAAAAGTACCATTTGAGTGGATGAGTTCGTTACTAATACATAGTGTGGAACCAGGCTCAATATGACAATTTTTCAGAGGATATTTGAAACCTTTTAATGTCAGCTTTTCAACCGATGTACCAAAGGGCAGAAACGACACATATTTTTTATCAGGGTCTTCTTTTATTTCGTATGTACCAGGTCCAAACATTTGAATGATATTTTGCTTATCTACAAGAGTGATGTTCTGCTTGTGCTGAATACCTTGATATAGAAGGTGAATATTTCCTAGAAAATGATCAGCCCTTCCTCCTGTAATGCCGTAGATGTGAATATGCGCTGGGTGCTGGCGCATGGCCCAGTTCAGCGCAAGCTCTAAATCAGTTTCATCTTTTTCAGCCTGAAATACATTCAGGGCAGGCAATTTCTTTTTCAGCTCGCAAAGCTCTTCTTCTGTCACACTGTCAAAATCACCAAAAGCCTTGGCAGGCATGATGCCGTGCTCTAGTAAAAAGAGCGTCCCCCGGTCTACACCGACCCAGAGAATATCGTCCTGTAATGCCTCATGTTCAAGAGGCGGGATGTATTCAAAAGGACCGCCGGCTACGATATGTATGTGCATGATATACGCTCCTCTCCATGTAAAAAGAACCAAAGATCAGAGTGACTTTGGTTCCTTTTTTTACGCTTCTCGAATGGACTTAATGGCTGCTGCGCGGTTGTCTTTACCGTATACCGCTGAGCCGGCCACAAGTAAGTTAGCGCCCGCCTCTTTACAGCTCTTTGCAGTCTCTACATTGACACCGCCGTCTATTTCTATGAGTAAGTCTGATAAGCCCTTTTGTTCGCTAAGGGTCTTCACTTCTTTTACCTTCGTGAGGACAGATGGAATAAACGCCTGTCCGCCAAAACCAGGATTCACCGTCATGAATAAAACAAGGTCTACGTCCTCTAATACATGCTCAATCTGAGAAACAGGTGTGTGCGGGTTCAAGACGACACCTGCTTTTACGCCTTGTTCTTTTATGTGCTGTATCGTGCGGTGCAAGTGCGGACAAGCCTCTACATGGACAGAAATAATGTCAGCACCTGCTTTTGCGAATGCAGGAATATACCGGTCTGGCTGCTCAATCATTAAGTGAACATCGAGCGGCAGCTTTGTATGCGGTCTGATCGCTTCCACAACATTCGGACCAAATGTAATATTCGGTACAAAATGGCCGTCCATCACATCGATATGAATGTAATCCGCTCCGCCTTGTTCCACATCACGGATATCTTTCTCCAAATTGGCGAAATCTGCTGATAAAATGGAAGGGGCAATATAAACCATGAGTTAGTACCTCGGCTTTCTGTCTTTGATTTCAGTTAAAAACTCTAAATAATGCTGATAACGATACTCTCTGATTTGCTCTTGTTCGACCGCGCCTTTTACCGCACAGCCAGGCTCTTTCACGTGCAGACAGCCTCTAAACTTACAATCTGCACTCCGCTCTTTGATTTCTAAAAAGTAAAGGCCTAAATCTTCCGCTTCGATGCCGGTAAATTCGAGCGAGCTAAAGCCAGGTGTATCTGCAATGAGCCCTTCTGCTGTACGAATGAGTTCGACATGTCTTGTCGTATGCTTTCCTCTTCCAAGATGGGAGGAAATATCATTGGTTTTCAGCGCCAAATCAGGACTCATCGCATTTAAAAGGGAGGACTTTCCTACACCAGACTGACCGGCAAATACAGTGATTTTATTGTGAAAATGCGGGGTCAGCTTTTCAATTCCGTCTCCCTCGATCGTGGATGTCAAATGAACATCATATCCAATTTGCCGATAGTCCTCTGCATAGCCTTGAATACTTTCAAGCTCTTCATCTGTTTTCAATAAGTCCACTTTTGTGATACAGATAATCGGCTTAATATCATTTGCTTCCACCAGCACTAGAAATCTGTCTAAAAGCGATGTGCTAAAGGTCGGTTCTATCGCAGAGAAAACGAGCACCGCTTGATCAACGTTACTAATAGGCGGACGAACAAGTTCGTTTGTCCGCTCTTTTACTTCTAATAAGTAGCCTTCTTTATCGTTGTCCGCTTGATATACGACATAATCTCCAACAAGAGGTGTGATTTTGTTTTTCCGAAAAATGCCTCTCGCTCTGCACTGAATCACCTTTCCACTTTCTAAAGACTCATCGAGCACATAATAAAATCCGCTTAATGCTTTAATAATTTTGCCCTCAGGCATAAAGTCCCTCCTTTATTCATCGTCAGGGTATTCGATCGTTTTAGAGCTTACGACCTTATCATCAACTGTCACTTGATAGTATCCTTTTTGACCTGGTTCAATCTTAAATTTAATGGTCCGTTCAGTTGGGGCAGTGATGTTAAAGGTTTCATATGAATCAGAAATGCTATGCTCAGCATCGTCAATGGAAATCTGAACGGTCATCTCTTGCCCTTCAGTGACTGGCTCATACGGGATGGCAATCTTCTCAGTTACCGTTTTAGCCGGTTTTTTCTTCGGTCCAAGTGAGAAGGTGATTTTAACCGTATCCCCTGGTTTCACAGCAGTACCTGCTCCTGGCTCCTGCTTCATGACCTCACCTTTTGGTACATCATCAGAATACGCTTCTTTTTCATCAAGCTTTAATCCGTTATCCTCTAAATAATTCGATGCAGCCTGTTTACTATATGTCGTTAAATCCCGCAATGTAATATCGGCAGGACCTATGCTGACCGTCAACGTCACTTCTTCATCTGCTGCCACAAGCTCAGTACTCGCTGAAGGTTTCTGTTCCATGACAATCCCAGATTCGGTGTCATTATCATTTACTTCCTCCACAACAACTTGCTTAAACCCTTTTTTCTCTAATAATTCTTTTGCTTTATCGACCTTTTCACCTGTTACATCAGGTAATTCGGTCTTTTCTTTGCCAGTACTTTGGTAAAGCTGAATCTCGGTTCCTTCTTTTACCTTTGTGCCGATTTTCGGGTCTGTTTTGACGACAAGCCCTTTTTCAATTTTTTCATCAGCGATCTCAATTGGTTCAGAGGCAACGGTAAAGCCGGCTTTCTTCAAGGTGTCCTCTGCTTTTTCAATCGTCATGCCAGATACATCAGAGACCTCAACATCTTTTGGAAAGAGCAGTCCGGGAAACACAGTGATGGCTAAAATGGTCGCAGCAGTTAGAATAAACAGGATGGATGCCACAACCCAAGGCCATTTTTTTCGTTTCTTTTTCGGCTTTTGTTTCTCTTTTTTCTTCGGTTTTTGCACCGGATGGACAGCTGTTTTTTCATTGTCTTGATCGACTTGATGATCTTGAATGATTGGGATCGCTTTCGTTGCTTCATGATCCTCTTCAATGACAAAGCGTTTTTCTTTTAGTCTTGAAGGGTCGAAAGCAGTTTGTAAATCTTTTTGCATTTCAGATGCATCTTCATATCGATAAAATGGATCTTTGGCCATTGCCTTTAAAATGATGTTTTCCACGCTTTGTGGAACAGAAGGATTCCACCTTCTTACAGATGGCGGCTCTGATTGCAAATGCTTCAGCGCAACACTGACAGCTGATTCCCCTTCAAATGGCATGCGTCCAGAAATGAGTTCATAGAGCACAATTCCAAGTGAATAGATGTCTGACTTTTTCGTCGCAAGACCTCCGCGGGCTTGCTCTGGAGACAAATAGTGCACGGATCCTAGAACCGAATTTGTGTGGGTGATGGTCGCTGAGCTGAGTGCAATGGCAATCCCAAAATCAGTGACTTTAATATTCCCCATGTTGTCTATTAATATATTGTGGGGCTTAATGTCCCGGTGGACGAGCTGCTTTGCATGGGCTTCTTCCATCGCCGCAACCACTTGCTCCATAATGCGAACGGCTTCTTTCGGATGAAGCGGGCCATTGGCATGTATGTATTCTTTCAGCGTCATCCCCTCGACATATTCCATGACAATATAATAAATGTCATCTTCTTCCCCTACATCGTAGATGCTGACAATATTTGAATGATCTAAGCTTGCGGCTGATTGCGCCTCGCGCCGGAAACGTCTAATAAAATCATCATCGCTTGCAAAGTCAAAGCGCAAAATTTTAATCGCAACTTCGCGATCTAAAATCATGTCCTCCGCCAAATAAACGTTTGCCATTCCGCCTCCGCCTATGACGCGAAGAATCTGATAACGGCCGCTGATCCGTTTTCCGATCAACACTTGCTGTCACCCTCCTCTGGCTGGGAGGAGATTTCTAACAATACTGCTGTAATGTTATCTTCACCGCCGTTGTCATTCGCTGTTTGGATTAATGCTGTTACTTTTTCATCTGGTGCGGTCGTTTGCGTTAAAATATGAATCAAATTCTCTTCTTCTACTTTATTTGATAAACCATCTGAGCAAAGCAGGATTTGATCTCCTGGGTCCACTTCAAAGGTATGTGCATCAATTTGAACGTGTTTATCTGTTCCTAATGCTTTCGTAAGCACATTTTTTCTTGGATGATATTCTGCATCCTCTTTAGAAATTTCACCTGTTTTCACAAGCTCATTTACAAGTGAATGGTCATCTGTTAGCTGGGTCAGTGCTCCTTCTCTTAGCAAGTAGCAGCGGCTGTCGCCAATATGGGCAATTGTGACCGTTTGCAAATGAACGAGCGCACAAACAATGGTTGTCCCCATTCCTTGGCACTCCTCATTGTTTTTCGCATGTTCATATACTTGATCATTAATGTCACTTATTTTTGAGATTAACCAGCTTTCTTGCTCTGCTGGTTTTGCTGGGATTGAAGATGTTTCTTCCCAGTATTCTTTTAAAGAAGAGACGGCCATCCTGCTGGCGACATCACCAGCAAGATGACCTCCCATTCCATCTGCTACAACAGCTAGAAGGGTGTCTTCTTTTGCTTCAAAAATACCTGCATCATCTTCATTATGCTGACGGACTTTTCCTGTATCGGTTTGAAAGGCTGCCCTTATCAACATTCGTCACCTCGTCTCTTCCTGACGCTCCTTCGCTCTTAGCTGACCGCAAGCAGCATCAATATCATGGCCTTGCTCTCGTCTAATCGTTACGTTTACGCCGCGTTCTTTCAGCGTTTTTTCAAATAGGAAGATTTGTTCTCTCGGTGTTCTTACATAATCCCTTTCCGGTACATAGTTCACCGGAATGAGGTTCACATGGCACTTGATTCCTTTTAATAAGTCTGCAAGCTCTTCTGCATGATGCACTTGATCATTTACTCCGCCAAACAGGCCGTATTCAAAGCTGACACGTCTACCCGTTTTTTGAATGTAGTATTCAATGGCTTCCATTAATTTTGGCAGCTTATATGCCTTATTGATCGGCATCAGACGGCTTCTGATCTCTGTGTTCGGTGCATGCAGGGAGACAGCAAAATTGATTTGCATTTGCTCATCAGCGAATTGATAGATCTTTGGAATGATTCCGCTTGTCGACACTGTAATATGACGCGCGCCAATATTTAAGCCGTTGTCATGGTTGATGATTTTAAGGAAGGCAAGCATTTCGTCAAAGTTATCAAACGGTTCACCAATTCCCATGATGACAACCGAGCTGACTCTCTCATCTGTTTCGTCAAGTGCCTGCTGCACTTTCAATACTTGAGCAACGATTTCTCCTGCTTCAAGGTTTCGTTTTAACCCGCCAAGTGTAGATGCACAGAATGTACAGCCGATTCGGCAGCCAACCTGAGTTGTGACACAGACAGAGTTGCCGTATTCGTGGCGCATCAGTACTGTTTCAATCGTATAGCCATCATGTAATTCAAATAAAAACTTGATCGTTCCGTCTTGAGACGTTTGTTTGATCACGGTTTTTAATGTGGTGATCGCAAATTGATTTTTTAATTTTTCTCTTAAATCCTTTGAAAGGTTAGACATATCGTCAAAGGATGTCACACGTTTCTCATAAAGCCACTCGAAAATTTGAGCTGCGCGGAAAGGCTTTTCGCCTTGTTCTTTTAACCATTCTTTCATTTCGTGAAGCTCAAATGAGTAGATCGACGGCATTTCTGTCTTCAGTTCTTTTCTTACTTTTTGTTCTGTCATTTTTTATCCCTTCTTTCTCATGCTGCAAATAAAGAAACCATCTGTTCCGAAATAATGAGGAAGAATTTGTACACTTCCGTTTTGAACAAACGGAGCAACCTGCTCAGGCAGCCGTTCATTAAGAGATAGATCGGGTTCGAAGTCTTGGTGTTCTTGTAAAAACGCATGAATCACTTGTTGATTTTCTGTTGGGTCCATTGTACACGTACTGTATACAAGGGTTCCGCCCGGTTTTAAAAGCGGGGCCGCTTCCTTTAAAATGGCCTGCTGGATAGACGCAAGCCTTGCTGAGTCTTCTTTAGACTTTGTATATTTCATATCTGGTTTTCGTCTAATGACGCCAAAACCGGAACACGGTGCATCAATGAGAATACGGTCAAACGAAGCTTCGCTGTAATAGTCTGCCGCTTTCCTTGCATCAAGTGCTTTTGCCTCAATGTGAGTAAGGTTCAGACGTTTTGCTGCTTGTTTGATGAGTTTCACTTTGTGTTCATGTAAATCAAGAGAAACAATTTTGCCCTCATCATTCATACGTTCTGCAATATGTGTTGATTTTCCGCCAGGAGCCGCACAGGCGTCAAGCACTGTTTCTCCCGGCTGAGGGTCGAGCGTTCTTGCGACAAGCATCGAGCTTTCATCTTGTATCGTCACATAGCCTTCTTGAAAAGAAGGGGTTGAGACGATGGACCCTTTCATGAGCTTAAGTGCATCTTCAGATAAGTCGCCAAGCTCCGTTTCGATGCCTGCATCCATTAGTTTTTGCTGCAGTGCCGTGCGGTCAGTTTTCATTCGATTGACACGAAGGGTTTGCTTTGGCGGGACTAAATGAATGCGGCACATGCTTTCTGCCGCTTCAAACCCGTACGCCTGAACCCATTCCTGCACAAGCCATAATGGGTGGCTTGTCTCAATGGACAGCCGCTTTACGGGATCTTTGATCGCATCAAATGACGGAACGCCTTCTCTTTGCACGGAACGAAGAACACCGTTCACAAGTGAAGAAATGCCTTTGTGCCCGCGCTTTTTCGTTAGCTCGACCGCTTCATGAATGGCTGCACGATCTGGTATTTTTTCAAGGTACACCATTTGATAAAGAGACATCCGCAAAAGCTGCATCACCCATGGAGCGACCTTTTGCGGTTTTTTCACAAAGGGCGTCAGCATATAATCTAATGCCAGTTTATTTTGCAGTGTACCATATACAAGCTCTGTTAACAGCGGTTTGTCCTGATCAGCTAAGTCTTTATCTTTCATGACTGACTGCAAAAGCAAATTACTGTAAGCTTGGTTTTGTTCGAGTTTGATTAAAGCGTCCAGCGCTACTTCTCTCACATTACTTTTCTTCATTCATTAACCCTAATTTCTGTCCAATTTCGATATTTGCGCCTCTTAAGAAGTCTTCGCCGCTCATTTTTTTCTTACCAGCCGGCTGCACACCTGTTAACAAGAGGCCTTGCTTATTCCCCGTTCCAATGACCGGACCTTCTTTTTGAAGCTCAATCACTTTCCCAGGTTCTTCTTGCGCTTGCAGCGGAACCTTTTTCGCTTCCCATACTTTTAGATGAGCGCCGTTCCATTCAGTATAGGCAACTGGCCATGGATTTAGCCCGCGAACTTGGTTGTAAAGCTCTTCACCGGTTTTTGTCCAGTCTAATCTTTCTTGCTCCCGCTTAATATTTGGTGCGTATGTGGCGGCTTCTTCATTTTGCGGAATCGGAGAAATAGACCCGCTCAGAACATTTGGCACCGTATCTTTTAGAAGTGCGGCACCAGCTGTACTTAATTTGTCATGCAGTGTTCCAACATTGTCTAATTCATCGATTTCCACTTCTACTTTACTGATCATGTCACCTGCATCGAGCCTTTCCACCATGTACATGATCGTAACGCCTGTTTTCTTTTTGCCTTGAAGGATCGCATAATGAATCGGCGCGCCGCCTCTTAGTTCTGGCAGGAGCGAGGCATGAACATTGATACAGCCAAACTTAGGTTCATCAAGTAACCGTTTAGGTAGAATTTGTCCAAATGCCGCTGTGACGATTAAATCCGGCTGTAATGCAAGCACTTTATCAATTTCTTCATCTAGGCGTACCTTTTCAGGCTGCAACACAGGAATGCCGTGTTTTAAGGCTTCCACTTTCACAGGAGGCGGTGTGAGCACTCGCTTTCTTCCTTTCGGGCGGTCTGGCTGCGTGACGACCCCTACCACTTCGTATCCTTCTGTTATTAGTGTTTGCAGCACAGGTACTGAGAAATCAGGGGTTCCCATAAATACGATACGTGCCATTTTCTTCACCCTTCCATTTCCGCAAGTTCTTTTTCTGTATAGGTTTCAATGATTTTTGACGTAAATAAAATGCCGTCTAAATGATCAATTTCGTGCAATAAAGCTCTTGCTAAAAATCCGTCTGCTTCTATTGTAAATGGTTTGCCTTTCTTATCATAGGCTTTTACCTTCACATAGTTCGGTCTCTCTATAGTGCCGTATAAAGATGGAAAGCTCAGGCAGCCTTCAATATCTGTCTGGCTTCCTTCTACTTCAAGCACCTCGGGGTTCACTAAGTCAATTCTGCCAGATTCTTCTCCGATATCTACAACAGCGATTCTTTTTGAAACACCGATTTGTGGTGCTGCTAGTCCAACTCCATCCAGCTCAAGCATTGTATCATACATATCATCCAGCAGTTTTTTAAGCTTTTTATCGAACGTATCAACACGCTCTGTCTTTTGTTCAAGCACTTCTGCCGGATGTATGACTATTGGTTTTACTGCCACTTATAGCCCTCCGTTTTACATCATCATATATGGATTCATATCTATTGAAATCATCAATTGTTTTTGTTCCATTTCCTTTTGATAATGGTCTTGTATTTTCCGTAGTAAACTTGCCAGTTCATTTTCCCTTTTGTATTTTATCACGCATTGATAGCGATATCTATCTTTGATCTTAGCGATTGGTGATGCAGCCGGACCAAGGATTCGCGTATTCGGTGCACAATTCATTTTTAGGAACTGGACAATTTGATCAGTCACATGTGCTGCCTTCGTCACTTCCTCATGTGACACTGTCACCATCGCCAAAAAGTAATACGGCGGATAGGACTGGTGGCGGCGATGCAGCATCTCCTGTTCATAAAAGGCTTCGTAGTCATGCTGCTTCGTTAATTCAATACTATAGTGAGAAGGCGTATAAGATTGAATAATAACCGAGCCCGCTTTTTCATGTCGCCCTGCCCTGCCGCTGACCTGTGTGAGAAGCTGAAATGTTTTTTCACTTGAACGGAAATCAGGGATGTGAAGGGATGTATCCGCACTGAGAACACCAACAAGTGTGACATCTGGGAAATCCAGTCCCTTTGCAATCATTTGCGTCCCGAGTAAAATGTCCGCCTCTTTATTGCCAAAAGAGGTAAGAAGCTTTTCGTGAGCACCTTTACGAGACGTTGTATCCACATCCATTCGGATCACACGCGCCTCAGGCAATACCTTTGTCAGCTCTTCTTCTACACGCTGCGTTCCCGTACCAAAATAGCGAATATGCTCACTGTGGCATTCTGGACATTCAGCAGGTACTGGTGCTTCGTGACCACAATAATGGCACTTCAGCCGTTTTTGATAGCGGTGATAGGTAAGAGAAATTTCGCAATGAGGACATTGCTCTACATATCCGCAATCACGGCACATGACAAAGGATGAATAGCCTCTTTTGTTCAGAAATAAAACGGCTTGTTCTTTTCTTTCAAGCACTTCCTTTAACCTAAGCATTAATTCCTCTGAAAACATGGAGCGGTTGCCATTTCTTAGTTCTTCTCTCATATCAATTAACGAAACGTGCGGCAGCTGCTGCTGGTTGACGCGGTGTTTGAGCGACAGCAATGTATAGACGCCTTTTTTCGCACGTGCATAGGTTTCAAGTGAAGGTGTTGCACTGCCTAATACGACTGGACATTGATGCCGACCTGCTCGTTCAATGGCGACATCCTTGGCATGGTAACGAGGCATTTCTTCTTGTTTATAAGAGGATTCATGCTCTTCATCTATAATAATCATGCCTAGATTTTCAAATGGAGCGAAAACAGCAGATCTTGCGCCAACGACAAGCTTCACTTCCTTGCGATGGATTTTCCGCCATTCATCATATTTTTCTCCTGTCGATAAGCCGCTGTGAAGAACAGCCACATTTGAGCCAAATCGTTCTTTAAATCGCTGCACCATTTGAGGGGTTAACGAGATTTCAGGAACTAAAACGATCGCTTCTTTTCCTTTTTGAAGAACATGATCGATTGTCTGCAAGTAAATCTCCGTTTTGCCGCTTCCTGTCACCCCGTGCAAAAGAAAGGTTTCGTGCTGATCATCACTCACTGCTTGATGAATATGCTTGGCCGCCTCTCTTTGCTCTGGCGTGAGATCAAGTGAAGCTGATGGTGTAAACTCCCTGTCACGATAAGGGTCTCGATAGACCTCTTCATAGCTTTCTGTTAACAGCCCTTCTTGAATAAAGGTTTTAAGCGTTTGAGAACTTGCGCCTGTTTGCTGCTGCAAGTCTTTCGCTAAAAAGGTTATCTCTCCCGCTTCAAGCAGATAGGAGATCAGTGCTTTTTGTTTCACCGCATTTTTCTTTAGCTGCTGGTGTTTTTCTGCAAGTTTTTCTTTCGATACAGCCATCTGGAGCATGCGGACCTTTTTCTTTCCAGATTTTTGCGAAACATGGTATCTCACCTCTAGATGACCTTTTTGGACATGCTTTTGAATCTGTTTTAATTGTTCAGCCGGGATGTCAGCATAAAGAATGCTTTCTCGCTGACCGAAAAGCTCTTTCAATGACTGCGGAAGTTCCTCCTCTGAAAGCACCTGAATTTCTTTTTCATACTTTGCCTTCATGGCTGCGGGCAGCATCGATTGAAGTGCCGTGATATGATAGGACAATGTTTTTTCCGTCAGCCAGTGGGAAAGCTCCAATAGCTCATCTGTCAGAACAGGTGATAAATCAAATAAATCGACAATCTCTTTGATGTTTCCTGTCTTGATGTCTGTTTCATCTTTGACTTTTGTCACAAACCCTTGAATCTTCCTCGGGCCAAAGGGAACGACCACCCTCATTCCCGCTTTGACGAGATCTTTGAATCGATCTGGTACACGGTAATCAAATGGCCGGTCAATGGCTTTCGTTGTGACATCTACGATGACTTCAGCAATCATGCTCGATCACGCTCTTCTGGAAGCAGCTGTATTGCCTCCTTTAAAATTTCAAAAGCGAGGTCTTTTTTGCTCATCATCGGCAGCTCTTTTTTTGTACCATCTGCTTTGATCATCGCTGCCACATTGGTATCTGTACCAAAGCCGGCACCCTCTTTTGTGACGTTATTGGCGACAATCATATCTAGATGCTTTGATTCAATTTTCTTTTTCGCATAATATTCTACATCCTGCGTTTCAGCTGCAAAACCGACCAGCACTTGATGCTCTTTTCTTTTCCCCAGCTCTTTTAAAATATCTTTTGTCCGGGTGAATTCAATGTCCAGAGCGCCGTCCTGTTTTTTCATTTTATGAGCATATGTCGTGACAGGGGTGTAATCGGCGACAGCTGCTGATTTAATGACAAGATCAGCTTCTCCGTATACATCTAGCGCAGCTCGATACATCTCCTCAGCTGATTCAACGTGCACTACATGTACGTGGTCAGGTTCAGTTAAAGAAACAGGTCCAGAAATCAGCGTAACATCTGCCCCCATTTGCTGAGCAGCCTCTGCAATCGCATAGCCCATTTTTCCACTAGAACGGTTTGTAAAGAACCGGACAGGGTCGATGACTTCACGTGTAGGGCCTGCTGTCACGACGACTTTTTTTCCTGAGAGCGGTAAGCTTTTTGGCTCTTCAAAAAAAGCACGGATGTGTTCTACAATTTTTTCAGGCTCTTCTAATCGCCCTTTTCCAATGTACCCGCAGGCTAAATAACCTTCACTTGGCTCAATAAACCGGTACCCGTCTTCATATAATGTGCGAATGTTCCGTTTCACAGCCGGGTGATCGTACATATGCACATTCATCGCTGGTGCGATCCATACAGGTGCTGTTGAAGCAAGCAAAGTCGTCGTGAGCATATCATCTGCAAGTCCAGCGGCCATTTTACCAATTGTATGTGCTGTTGCAGGGGCAACAAGAATGAGATCGGCCCAGTCAGCTACGTCAATATGCGCAATGACTTTTGGATTGTTTTCTTTGAATGTATCCACATATACCTCATGCCGAGACAGTGCTTGGAAGGTAAGCGGAGACACAAACTCACGAGCAGATTCCGTCATAATCACTCTGACATTTGCGCCTGCTTGTACAAGTTTACTAGTAAGTGCTGCTGCTTTATATACGGCGATTCCTCCGCTGACACCGAGCAAAATATTTTTTGACTGTAACATTTGTTTGTCCCCCTTAACGGCCTTTTTCACAAATTCGTCTACAATTCAAAAAAGTCAAAACCAATCATAGTTTTGACTTTTTTGAACGTATCGTATCTGCATAGCAGAAGCGATGTGTTATTCTTGATCCTCTTTTTCAAATGTCAAAAGACCAGCGTCGATTTCTTCTAGTGCTTTGCCTACGAATTTGTAAGACTTTGTGTTTTCAATTTGCTGATCTTGGTGGATCTGCATTTCACGTGCACGGCGTGCAGACACTGTTACAAGTGTATATTTTGAATCAAGTTTGTTCATCAATGAGTCAATTGAAGGATCTAACATGGTTTATTCTACCCCCAGCATTTTTTTATATCTTGGTGCGACTCTGTCTCTGCGCAGATGTTCGGCAAGGACGATCGCTTTGATTCTTTCACAAGCAAGCTCGACATCATCGTTTTCAACGACATAATCGTAAGCATCCATCATTTCAATTTCTTCTTTCGCAGCGGCCATTCGGTTTCGAATGAGCTCTTCAGATTCTGTACCGCGTGTAATGATACGGTTTTGAAGTTCTGAAAGACTAGGCGGTGCAAGGAAAATAAATAGACCTTCCGGGAATGCTTCTCTTACTTGAAGTGCACCTTGCACTTCAATTTCAAGGAAAACATCTTTTCCTTCGCTTAATGTCTGTTCTACATAGTCAACAGGCGTGCCGTAGTAATTCCCGACGTACTCTGCCCATTCTAACAGCTTTTTGTTTTCAATCATATGTTCAAATTCTTCCCTGGTTTTAAAGAAATAATCGACACCATTTCTTTCACCTTCACGCGGTTTGCGTGTCGTCACAGAAATAGAGTATTCAAATTTCGTATCTTCCTGGGAGAAAATGGCTTGTCTGACCGTTCCTTTTCCAACTCCCGAAGGTCCAGAGAGAACGATTAAAAGTCCTCTTTCTTTCATAATGGCGTATTACCCCTGCCCTTCATCTATGATTTCTTCTTTTACAGAAAGTCTTTGCGCGACAGTCTCAGGCTGAACGGCAGATAAGATGACATGGTCACTGTCCATAATGACAACAGCACGGGTTCTTCTTCCGTATGTAGCATCTATGAGCATGCCTCGATCTCTTGCGTCTTGTATCATTCGTTTAATCGGTGCTGATTCCGGACTGACGATCGAAATCATCCGATTCGCTGAAATGATGTTTCCAAATCCGATATTGATCAACTTTATGGTCATCTTCTTTCGTCCCCCTGTAATATAAACGTCTCTAGTCTCGCCGAAAGAGACGCACTGTAAACAGCATACACAATGACTATTCTATATTTTGCACTTGTTCTTTTATTTTTTCAATAGCACTTTTCATTTCAACCACCAGCTTTGTTAAATGGTGATGGTTTGCTTTTGATCCAATGGTGTTCACTTCACGGTTGAGCTCCTGTACAAGGAAGTCAAGTTTTCGGCCGGCAGCACCGCCTTGCAGCAAGATTTGCTGAAACTGCTGAAAATGACTTTTTAATCTCGTAATCTCTTCTGTAATGTCACACCGGTCAGCAAAGATGGCAGCCTCTGTAGTCAGTCTGCTCTCGTCAAGCGCCTCTCCGATCCATTCTTGCAATCGCTGATTCAATCGTTCTTTGTACTGACTCACAACCTCTGGTGCAAAGACTTTGATTTCTTCTGTATAGGCCTCTAGTTCAGAAAGCCTCAGTTCACAGTCTTTTTGTAGTGATGCTCCCTCTTGCTCTCTCATGAAGCAAAGCTCCTTGACAGCAGCCTCGCAAGCTTCCATCAGCAGCTGCTCTAGCTGTTCATTTCGGCTGGCTGACTCTTCCACCTGAACGGCAAGCTCCAGCCCCAGTAAGTCATGTGCATGCTGAATGCCTGAAATGTGATAGCGTTCTTCGAGGTCTTGTGCGGCTTTCATGTATTCATCAAGCAGCGGCCAGTCGATCTGTAAGGACCGGCTTGCTAGTTTACCGCCTTCAATCGTGACAAACAGCTCAATCCTACCGCGCTGCACGTGACGAAGAATGATCTTTTTTAATGTATCTTCGAAATATAAAAGCGGCCTCGGCAAACGGGCATGAACCTCTTTAAAACGGTGATTGACCGATTTTAGCTCAACTGACACTGTCAGTTCTCCATCCGTTTTACTCGCTTGGCCGAATCCCGTCATACTGCGTATCATGTTAAAACACCCAATTCTTTCATATTAATAAAATGAAAAAGGTAATAGCAGACACTATTACCTCAAAATTATACCATAATGAATTATTTTTTTCTTGTCAAAAGTGATCCTGCCAGTAAAAAAGTTGGCAGTGCAGACATCCCGATGATCAGTAGCCAATCAATTGGTGCAACCGCGACCGTTTTGAAAATTGGTTGAAGCGGCGGGTAATAAATAACCACAAGCATGAGTAAAAGTGATGACAAAACCGCACCGATCAAATAGAGGTTCCCAAATGGATTACGTTCAAAAATGGACCGTTCACTGCGGCAGTCAAATACATGAATGAGCTGCGCCAATACAAGCGTACTAAATGCGACAGTCTGCGCATATTGCAGGTTGTTTGGATCGCGGTGATACACAAATATAAATGCCAAAAGGGTCGCAAGCCCGATGAGGAATCCTCTTGAGATCACCTTCCACCCAAGCCCTCTAGCAAAAATGCCCTCTTTCACATTCCGCGGCTTTCTCTTCATGACATCGCCTTCTGGCTTATCCATGCCAAGTGCCATAGCCGGGAGACCATCTGTGACAAGGTTTACCCATAAGATTTGTATAGGAACGAGTGGCAGCGGCAGCGCGAGGAGCATCGCAAACAGCATGACCAAAATTTCTCCGACATTTGATGCCAGCAAATAACGGACAAACTTACGAATGTTTTCATAAATATTCCGGCCTTCTTTAATGGCGGATTTAATGGTCGCAAAGTTGTCGTCAAGTAAAATAAGAGAAGACGCCTCTTTGGCTACATCTGTTCCTGTGATGCCCATGGAGATGCCGATATCTGCTTGTTTAATGGCAGGCGCATCATTGACCCCGTCACCTGTCATCGCCACAACATGACCATTTTTTTGATAGGCTTTGACAATTCTCAGCTTATGCTCAGGGGAAACCCGGGCAAAGACATATACATTTTCAGCCGTTTGCTCAAGCTCTTTGTCGCTCATCTGATCAAGCGCTTTTCCGTCGAGCACCTGTCCTTGCTTCGGTAAAAGGCTCAAGTCTTTGGCGATCGCTTTGGCCGTTTCCACGTGGTCCCCTGTAATCATGACCGTTTTAATGCCAGCATCCCGGCACTCTTTAATCGCTCGTCTGACTTCAGGACGCGGTGGATCGATCATGCCCTCTAACCCGATAAATGTTAGATCGGTTTCAGCCTGCTGTACAGAGGTGATTTTTTCTGTCAGACCAACTTTTTTATACGCAATGGCAATCGTTCTAAGCGCCTGTCTTGCTAAGCCTTGAATCGCTGCTTCTGTTTCTTGCCTGTGAGTGGTTGAAAAAGAAGCTGTGCGTCCGCCGTGCATGATATAACTTGAACGGTTCATTAGTACATCCGGCGCACCTTTTGCAATGACATACCGCTCTTTTTGATTCGTTTCAACGACGACTGACATCATCTTTCTTTCTGAGTCAAAAGGAAACTCCTCAATGACATGAAATCCAGCTTCGATGAATTGCTCTGTAAAACCCGCTTTACGTGCTGCGGTAAGGAGCGCTCCCTCTGTCGGATCGCCATCAAGCCTCATCTCCCCGTCTTTTTCAACAATGGTCGATGTATTACAAAGCGCCCCGTATAATAACACCTTTTGCAGGCTTGGGTGCTTGTCGGCATGGACGATTTCACCGTTTAAGGTAAAGTCACCGGATGGCTCGTAGCCTGTGCCAGAAATATTCCACGTTTTTCCCTCCGCCCATACATGGGTCACGGTCATTTTATTTTGCGTCATCGTTCCTGTTTTATCAGAGCAAATGATTGACGCGCAGCCGAGTGTTTCCACTGCCGGGAGCTTTCTGACAATCGATTTTTGTTTGATCATCCGCTGCACCCCTAGGGAAAGGGCGACAGTGACGATCGCCGGCAGTCCTTCTGGAATCGCCGCCACAGCAAGAGATACTCCCGCTAGGAACATATGATACAATTCATGTCCTTGCACTACACCAAGAACAACAACGAGCACCGTTAAAAACAAAGCAGCCACAATCAGAATTTTTCCAAGCTGCTCGAGACGCCTTTGCAGCGGCGTTTCCATATTATCTGCTGCATCCAGCATACCGGCAATTTGTCCCATCGCTGTATTCATTCCTGTACCAATGACAACCCCTACGCCGCTGCCTCTAGTAACAAGCGTCCCCATAAAGGCCATGTTCGTTAAATCCCCAAGCGAAACATGGCCGCTTGAAAGCGGACTTGCGTGTTTGACCGCTGGGATAGACTCACCAGTGAGAGCGGACTCCTCAATTTCTAAGCTCTTTGTTTCTAGTAATCTAATATCTGCCCCAATCCGATCTCCGCTTGAAAATTTCACAATATCCCCTGGCACGAGATGTTTAGACGGGATCTTGACCCATTCATTATTTCTCCTTGCATACACGTGCGGAGTTGATAATTCCTTTAACGCTTGAAGGGATTTTTCCGCCCGGCGTTCTTGATAAAAGCCGAGTACACCATTAATCATAACAATGGCCACAATCGCAACAGCATCAATGTATTCTCCTAAAAAGGCAGAAATGATTGTTGCTGCAAGCAAGATTAACACCATGAAATCTTTAAACTGTGCTAAAAAAATGATCAGAGCCGACGCCTTTTTTCCTTCCTGCAATTCATTTGGCCCGTGTTTTTCAAGCCGCTTTTGTACATCTTTTTCTGACAGTCCGTCACCTATCGATGTATTCATTGTTTTTAATAAATCGGTTTGGTTCAGTTCATGCCAATTCATTTGACCTCGTCCACTCCTCTTTTGTTCTCTCTCATATGCAGTGTTCTATAAGCCAGTTTATTCAGACTCGTCCTAAATCATGCTATAATAATAAGACTGCCTAAAGAACGAGAAAACGGAAGGTTCTTTCAGTAGATTTGTGTGAAAGAAGAGGGTGTATCTAACATGTCATTTGACGGCATTTTTACATATGGTATGACAAATGAATTGCAAAAGGCATTAACTGGCGGGAGGATTTCAAAAATCCATCAGCCATATAAACACGAGCTGATTTTTCATATTCGGGCAAACGGGAAAAATCATAAGCTCCTTTTATCGGCTCATCCGAGCTATGCGAGAGTGCAGCTCACAGAGCATCAATACGACAATCCAAGCGAGCCACCAATGTTTTGTATGCTTCTCAGAAAGCATCTTGAGGGCGGCTTCATTGAACGTTTTGAACAGATTGGATTTGACCGGGTGATCGTGCTTCATGTGCGAAGCCGAAATGAAATCGGCGATGAACAGACGCGTAAGCTTTACATTGAAATCATGGGACGTCATAGCAACTTCATTCTTGTAGAGGATGGAACGCAGCAGATCATTGATGGTCTGAAACACCTTTCACCATCTGTGAACAGCTATCGAACGGTACTTCCTGGTTATGAATACCTACTGCCGCCTGCACAGCAAAAATTGAATCCTTTTGACGTGACAAAGGATGATATTTTGAAGCATTTACGCTTTCAAGAAGGAAAGATCGCAAATCAAATTGTCAATACCTTCTCTGGGGTTTCCCCGCTGTTTGCAAAGGAAGCAGTACACCGGGCCGGTCTTGCTAATCAAGAAACGATTCCAAATACACTGCTCGACATGTTCCAGCTCATTCGCATGCATTCTTTTACGCCGCAGCTTACAAGAAAAGACGGGAAAGAGTATTTCTATTTATTAGAGCTTCAGCATGTCCAAGGCGAGATGAAGACATTCGACTCACTCAGCCAGCTGCTTGACCGCTTTTATTTTGGAAAAGCTGAGAGAGACAGAGTCAAACAACAGGCAGCTGACCTTGAACGGTTTGTCGTCAATGAAAAAAAGAAAAATGAAAACAAGCTGAAAAAGCTAAAAAGAACCCTTGAAGAATCTCAGGATGCACACAAATATCAGCTCTATGGCGAATTGTTAACAGCCAATTTATATGCGATCAATAAAGGGGATAAAGAAGCGACTGTCATCAATTATTACGATGAAGACGGCGGAGAAATCACGATCCCGCTTAAAACAAACAAAACCCCTTCTGAAAATGCACAAGCATACTTTACAAAATATCAAAAGGCAAAAAATGCAGTAGAAGCTGTAAATGAACAAATTAAGCGGACACATGAAGAAATTGCTTATTTTGAAGAGCTGATTCAGCAGCTGTCCTCTGCTTCGCCAAAGGATTTAGAGGAAATGAGAGAAGAGCTTATTGAAGGAAAATATTTGCGCGCCAAACAAAAGCGCCACGCCAAAAAGAAAAAACCGGCGGCCATTCAGCTCGAAACGTACGAGTCGTCCCAAGGCATTCCAATTTTAGTCGGAAAAAACAACAAACAAAACGAGTATTTGACTACAAAGGCAGCTGCTCGTGATGATATTTGGCTGCATACAAAGGATATTCCTGGATCACATGTCGTCATTCGTCACCAAGCACCTGATGAACAAACGCTGCTTGAAGCGGCTCAAATTGCCGCCTACTTTTCGAAAGCAAAAGAGTCTGGTTCCGTTCCTGTCGACTATACAAAAATCCGGCATGTGAAAAAACCGAATGGAGCAAAGCCTGGCTTTGTTACGTATGATCAGCAGCAAACATTATTTGTCACGCCTGACGAAGATCTTGTGCTCAAGCTGAGAAAATAAATAAGAAAAGCCGATAAAATCCTGACATGAGGATTTATCGGCTTTTTCTTTGTCGTTTTTTTCTTTCGATGTAAAGGGCATCAAGTGCGTCAATATCCTCTTGTTCAAGCAAGGATTCAATTGCCGCAGCCAGCTGTTTTGTCCGGGCGGGGCTTGCACCGCTTGTAGAGACTGAAATCGTCACTTTTCCTGCTTTGACAACCTTCGGCACCATCACATTGCCTAGCTCTGATTGGCTCACACAATTCACGAGCTGGTGAGGCTGTGCTATTTGTGCGATCCATTCATTTACCGAAGGGTCATTTGTCGCAGCTACAATGAAAAATGCATCCTTCAAATCTTCAGCATCTACCTTCTTTTCCTTCCAATTCAATTGGTATGTATCAATGAAGTGTGCCATCTCTTCAGAAAGATTAGGACTCACAACGGTTATATGGCAAGGCTCCGCGCACAGCGCCTTTGCTCTTCTTAACGCCACCGATCCGCCGCCGGCAATGACCACTTGTTTATTGGTTAAATCAAGATGGACTGGAAGCATGGCTTTCTCCTCGGAAACGAAACGCATCGTCTTTGTTTAAAATGGTTTCTTGCACGCGTTCAATATAAGCCGCTTTAACATACGGATGAAAGCCAATATACCGGCATACCCGGACATCTTTCAGCCGCTTTCTCGCCTGAGCGGCTTCACTTTCAATTTCTTTCATTAAAATTCCGGTAAACAGCAAGTAAGGAACGATATAGACAGGCCCATCGTCATCTGCTGATAACTGCGCGAGAACATCTCGATAATTGGGCTCACATGCTGTAATAAAACACGGAAGAACCTCTGCATGCGGAAGCAGACTTCGGACATCGTCTGCAATGCCAAACACATCTCGCTTCACATCCGGATCAGAGCTCCCGCGGCCAATTAAAAGAATCCGCGCCCGCTCGCCTTGATATCCTGCTTCTTCAATTCTTGCGGCAACCGCTTTTGTTACTTCTTGATTCACCCCGATTGGCTTTCCATATGTGACCTTCACTTGCGGGAAACGTGCGCGCACTTTCTCAATTTCGACAGGGATATCCGATTTGGCATGCATGGCAGTTAATAGGAGGAGCGGGACAATGGCAATGTGTGTCGCTCCTTTTTTCACACAGGCCTCAAATCCTTCTTCTATAGAAGGGTCCGTCAGCTCTAAAAAACAAATTTCTTGTATATCTGCTTTCACCAACGGCATACAGCTCTTCATAAAAGAAATGGCCTTATCTTGTGCTTCTTTTACTCGGCTTCCATGCCCAACATAAAGGACAGCTTGTTTCATGCAGCTCCTCCCTCTCACTTGTTTTCATCAGACGAAAAGACACGATGTATGCACGTGTCTTTTCTCTATCATTCTCATTTCTCGATTAATGCGGGTTCAAACCAGTTCAGCTTTTGATGAAAATGAACGACATCTCCAACAACAATTAAACTTGGATGCTCGATCCCTTCTTTTTCAACGGTTTCAGACAATGTCGCCACCGTGCAGCAAGTTGTCTTTTGCCTCGTTGTGGTTCCCCAGTGTATAAATGCAGCGGGAGTTTCAGGGTCCCGTCCATTTTTCAAAAGCAGGCGCTGCACCCTTTCCACGTTTTTGACACCCATGTAAATCACAAGAGTATCAATTCCTGTAGCCAGCGCCTCCCACTTTTCTTCAAAATGTTCATCCTTTTGATAGTGACCCGTGACAAAAGCAACATTTGAGCTGAATTCACGATGTGTCACAGGGATGCCCGCATAAGCAGCCGCTGCAATTCCAGAAGTAATTCCCGGGACGACCTCATACGGAATTCCGTGCTCAGCTAAGCATTCGATTTCTTCACCGCCACGTCCAAAGACAAAGGGGTCTCCGCCTTTCAGCCGAACGACAATACTCCCTTCCTTTGCATGAGCCACAAGCGCTTCATTGATGGCTTCCTGTCTCATTGTATGATGATTTGGCAGCTTGCCGCAATAAATCAATTCCGCATCTGGTTTGGCGTGGGCGAGAATGTCTTGATTGACAAGACGATCATATAAGATGACATCTGCCTGCTGTATTGCCTTATGGGCCTTTAATGTAATTAAATCTGGATCCCCGGGTCCAGCACCCACAATGTATACTTTCCCCATCTTGCTTTTCTCCCCCTGCCATCAGGCGATTATTTCGTTGTTCCTTTTACATAATCAACAAGACGCTGTTTTGATTCCTCACGGGATAATTCACCTGTATCTAATACGAGCTCAGGCGCAGCGGGCTCTTCATACGGTGAATCAATTCCAGTAAAAAATGGAATTTCGCCGTTTCTCGCCTTTTTATATAACCCTTTTGGATCACGCTCTTCACACACGTTCAGATCACATTTGACAAACACTTCGTGAAATTCCCCATCTTCGACCAACTGTCTGACAATGTGTCGGTCTTCTTGAAATGGAGAAATAAAAGCAGTGATGACAATCGTTCCTTGCTCCACAAATAATTTCGCCACTTCTCCGATCCGGCGGATGTTTTCTTTTCTGTCATCATCTGAAAACCCTAGATCTTTATTGAGTCCGTGCCGCACGTTATCGCCGTCAAGAACTGTGACTTGGTAGCCTTGTTCAAACAGCTCTCTTGCAGCTGCATTTGCGATCGTTGATTTACCTGATCCGCTTAAACCTGTAAGCCAGATAATGCCGCTCGTATGATTGTTTTTCTGTTGATATTCTTTTTTCGTAATAGATGAATCATGCCACACGATATGTTCGTTGCTCATGTCATACCCTCCCATTAAGATACCGTCGTTTTTAATCCTTCGATTAATGTTTCAATGACTTCTTTTCGGCTGAACGTGCTTGGTGGTAATTCACCGTTTCTTAGCATCGTTCGAACTTTTGTACCTGAAAGAATGACATGCTCGCTTTTGTCGTGAGGACACGTTTTTGGTGTGGCCATCGCTTCACATGTATTACAGTAGAAGCTGTGTTCAAATTTTAATGGAGTAATGCCGATTTCTTCGCTTGTAAATTGATCAAATAGTTCCTGCGCCTCGTATGTGCCGTAATAGTCACCAACACCTGCATGATCTCTTCCGACAATAAAATGGGTGCAGCCATAATTTTTCCGAACAAGCGCGTGAAATATCGCTTCCTTTGGTCCAGCATAACGCATTGCAGCAGGAAAAACACCTAAAAAGACGCGGTCTTTTGGATAATAACCATTCAATAACACTTGATAGCTTTTCATTCTCACATCTGCCGGGATGTCGTCAGATTTTGTTTCACCGACAAGCGGATTTAAAAATAAACCATCGACCGTTTCTAATGCTGTTTTTTGAATATATTCATGCGCACGATGAACCGGGTTTCTCGTTTGGAAACCAACAATGGTTTTCCAGCCGTTTTCTTTAAAATGACGTCTTGTTTCTTCTGGCTCATACGTAAATTGAGGGAATGGTTTTTCACTGCGTTTCGTCAGTGTAATTTTCCCGCCAATGTAAGTATCGCCGCGTTCAAATAATTTTTTCACACCTGGATGATTGCGGTCATCAGTTTTATAGATATTCACCGCTTCTTTTTCCTTATCTGGTGTGTATTGATCCTCTACTTCAATGACCCCATATACAGTTCCATTATAGGATAAGCGTACGATATCGCCTTGATGGATTTCCGCCGCCTTTTCTTTTGTCACTGGCAGTGTAATAGGAAGAGACCAAACGACACCACTTGCTAGCCGCATACTGCTCACAACTGCTTCATAATCAGCTTTTGTTAAAAACCCTTCAATTGGACTATATCCGCCAATTGCAATGAGTTCAAGGTCTGCAAAGGAGATTGCATCTAGTTCAATTTCCTTTGCAGCTGTGCTGAGATCATATTCTTCGTTTACTCGATTAATTAATACGCCACCATGTGGTGTTAAACTCATTTGTTCATCTTCCTCTCAATGTTCTTATTTATTAGATGTTAATAGTCGGATTTGTGATTAAATCCCGCCGCCCTGTTCATGAATAGAGCTGCTCTCATTTTTGACTGCCTTCATCAGACTCAGCGCACCAAGTGAGGCAAGCAGTACACTCATCATGATAAAGATAGAGTAATAGTCTCCTTTTAAGAAAAGGCTCACCAGCAAATACGATAGGCTGAGTGATAAGAAGGGTGACACCACCCACACTTTCAGCATTTTTTTCACAACATGTTTGTGAAAAATGTTAGGCCCGCCTTTTGCCATTCCAAGTCCGATAATAGACGAGGAGGTGATTTGCGTAAGCGGAACGGGCAGACCAAAAATAGAGCTGACGATGACAAGCCCGGCACCGGTACTCGAAAGTAAAATCCCTTCGCCTGTTTGATAGCGGGTAATTTTCTTTCCGTTTGTTTCCAGCACTCTTCTGCCTAGCAAGAGGGCCCCTGCTGCGACGAAAATTCCACCGTAAAGTGTTCCCTGCCCAACTGACAAAACGCCTGAAGCGACGAGCGGGCCGACCGCATTTGCCACATTGTTCATCCCGGCTGAAAATGCTTCTAAAAATCCGCTGAGGATTAAGACGACAGATAAAATAACTGTGCTTTTTTTAGACAACTTTCGTTTAGGGAACATTCTGATGATTTTGACGACTGCAAAGGTAAAAAGAAAGGCGAAAAGCGGGATGATGACCCAAAATGCCACAATCACTAAAATGGATTTCACAAACAGTACTTTATACGCGACTGCCACACCAACCACAGCCCCTACTGTGACCTCACTTGTTGATAAAGGAATCGCTATCAGATTCGCTATGAAAAGTGATAGTGCAGCAGAACCAATGATAATACAAACGATTTCAAGTGTAATGACTGATTCTGGCATAATACCAGAGCTGATCGTTTTGACGACCTCACCGCCGCCAATCACTGAACCTGCTAAAATCCCAACTGCACAAAAACTGAGTGCATAAATGGGTTTTTGAATGGCACCTGATCCATACGCAATGCCCATAGAAGCAGCTGCTCCGCTTGCGCCTATGTTTAAAGCAAAGAATAGACTAAATAAAATTGCGGCGATTTCCATACATTATGCTCCCTTACTCATGTAATCCGCACTCTGTCTTTGCTGTGCCTGACCATCTGCCAGAACGCAGATCATCTGCAGTAAATGCTGGTTGTGTACACGGTGCACAGCCGATACTTGGATATCCTTGGTCATGCAGCGGATTATAAGCAAGTTCCTCTCTAGATGCATATCTCCATATGTCCTTCCACGTCCAATGGATGAGCGGACATACTTTTACTGATTTGAATTTTTCATCCTTATTTAAGAAATTCGTCCCTGCTCGTTTTGGTGACTGCTCTCTTCTTAAACCTGAAAGCCATGCTGGATAACCAGAGAGGGCTTCTTGCAACGGAATGACCTTACGCATATGGCAGCAGCTTTGGGGATTTGTTTTCCATAATTGATCACCGTGCTGCTCATTTTGCTGTTCAACCGTCAGCTCAGGCGTTTTCAGTTCAATGTCTAAACCTGGGTATCTTTCCTTTACCGCATCAATTGTGTCGTATGTTTCTTTAAAATGCAGACCTGTATCTAAAAAGACAATTTTCGCATCTTTTTTTACTTTTGCAATCAGATCAATTAGAACGATGCCCTCAATCCCAAAGCTGCACGCATATACGAGCTGGTCACCATAATGACCGTACGCCCATTTCAGTACAGACAGGGCTCCTTTATACAAATCATCCTCTTGAAATGTAATGGACGGCTCTTGCCAATTTTCATAAGTTAACATGATTTCTCCCCTTCCGGAGTACCGCTCATATTGCTATTTTCCGCACTACTTCAATCTAATTTTTTCTTTTTTTTCCACCTGAATCACTTGACCGTCCTGAACAATTAACATAATTGAACCGAATTTCATATCCCCAATCAGTTCTTGCATATGCTTTACTAAGTCCTCATCCTGATTTTGTTTCACTTCCATCTCCTCTTCCCCCTCACCGTTAAAATAAAAAAACTTTCTTTCAGTCCGAAAGAAAGATGAGGAAGCTCACGATTTCCTTATCTTTCAAAATAGAATCATTTTGCAGGAAGTAGCACCTTGCGAATCGCAGGTTGCCGGGTTTCATCGGGCCAGTCCCTCCACCTCTCTGGATAAGAGTTTCAATTTGTCTTAAATATTAACACAATTCAAACAAAAGTCAACCCGACTTTGTTGATAGGATTAGTTTTTATTAAAATTTGAGTCTATTTTACTATTTTTACCCAAATAACAAAAGCCGTGCGGGCAGGCACAGCTTTTGTTAACGATGGGCTTTCACTTTTCAGACCGTTTCTTCCATCCAAGATTCAGAGGATGGATCTTGTCTCCAGCGTTTTAGTTTGTTCATCGCAGCAGGCTCAATCGCTTTCATTTCAAGTGCCACGTCTGTCAAAGTGTCATAGTCTGTTAGGGTGACATATGGAATATTTTTTTCTTGAAATGCTGCCGCTGCTTTTGGCAGTCCGTATGTGAAGATCGCGGCAACTCCTAGTACCTCGCAGCCCTCATCTTGAAGAGCAGCGACCACTTCAAGCACACTGCCTCCTGTGGAAATCAGGTCTTCGACGACGACAACCTTTTGACCTTTCGATACGGCCCCTTCAATTTGATTTCCTTTTCCGTGTGCTTTCGGCTTACTTCTAACATAACACATAGGAATATTCAAGCGGTCTGCTGCTAATGCCGCATGAGGAATGCCTGCTGTTGCAGTACCCGCGACAACCTCTGCTCCCTTGAAATGAGTGAGAATCAAATCTTTTAGACCTTCAGCAATGTCGTGTCTCACTTCTGGATATGACAATGTCAGGCGGTTATCACAATAGATCGGTGATTTTATACCGCTCGCCCATGTAAACGGTTCGTCTGGTTTTAATGAGACCGCTTTGATTTGTAATAGATGTTTCGCAATTTTTGATTTCATCTGGCAGTCACTCCCACTCTTTCAAAATTTGATGATAGGCTTCTATTGGTTTATCAGCTTTTGTGATTGATCTTCCGACAACGATTTGTGAAACACCTTGCTCCTTTGCATAGGCAGGTGTCGCCACGCGCTGTTGGTCATCGGTTTGATCATTCGACATGCGAATTCCTGGCGTTACAGTGAGAAAGGATGGTGAAATATGTTCATGAAGTGCTTTAGATTCATGAACAGAGCAAACAACCCCGTCCAGCCCACTTTCATATGCTAATTGTCCGTACCGGATAACAGTCTCTTGCAGCGGACGGTCAATGAGTAATTCGTTTCTCATCATGTCTTCTGACGTACTAGTCAGCTGGGTCACTGCAATAATGCCCGGGCGATTTTGCCCGGCAGGGGTTCCGCTTTCAAGCCCCTCTACGGCAGCCTGCATCATTTTTTTCCCGCCGGCTGCATGCACATTCACCAAATCAACACCAAGTGTAGCAAGCCGGTTCATCGCTTTTTGCACGGTTGTTGGAATATCATGAAGCTTCAGATCAAGGAAAATACGGCAATTTTTTTCTTTTAGTGCGTCAATGATGGCAGGACCTTCTTGGTAAAACAGCTCCATGCCAACCTTTACGAATAATGGAGTGCCTTCAAAACGATCTAAAAAGGCGTGGGCCTCCTGTCCTGATGGAAAATCAAGCGCGATGATGGGCAAGTGCTTCATGTTTCCAGCTCCTTCCGATGCATTCCTCTACAGATGAATATCCATATGCTGCTAACACATTTGGCAGCTCTTCAATGATTTCCGGGCAAATAAATGGATTCACAAAATTGGCTGTGCCGACAGCTACTGCACTTGCACCTGCTAGTAAAAATTCAAGTACATCTTCAGCACTTTGCACCCCGCCCATCCCGATAATCGGAATAGAAACCGCTTGACTCACCTCGTGTACCATGCGCACAGCGACCGGTTTGACAGCTGGTCCTGATAATCCGCCAGTTTTATTGGCAAGGATGGGTTTCCCTGTTTTTAAATCTAAACGCATACCGATTAATGTGTTAATCATGGTGAGTCCATCTGCTCCAGCAGCTTCAATCGCTTGAGCAATCTCCACAATATTGGCTACGTTAGGTGACAGCTTGACATAGACAGGTACAGAAGAGACTTCCTTGACCGCTTTTGTCAATGACGCCGCCATATTTGGATCTGTACCAAAGGCAATCCCGCCTGTTTTCACATTTGGGCAAGAAATATTCAGTTCAAGGGCATGAACATTTTTTGCTTGGCTGATTTGCTTGGCTACTTCCACATAATCATCAACCTGTGAGCCAGCAACATTCGCAATAATAGGCGTATCAAATTGCTCAAGCCAAGGCAGCTCATTTTCAAGCACGCCTTTTAGACCTGGGTTTTGAAGGCCGATTGCATTGAGCATACCGGCTCCTGTCTCGGCTACCCTTGGAGTCGGATTGCCAAATCTCGGTTCAAGGGTTGTGGCTTTGATCATGATACCGCCCAGCAATGATAGGTCATATAAGGATGCAAATTCTCTCCCGAATCCAAAGCAGCCTGATGCAGGGATAATTGGATTTTTTAAAGATAATCCGGGTAACTCAACGTTTAGCATGACAATGCCACCTCCTCTGCTTTAAAAACAGGTCCATCAAGACACACTTTGACGTAAGGTTTGTCGAGCTGATCGGTGTGACAGACACATGCAAAGCAGGCACCAATTCCGCAGCCCATTCGTTCTTCCATCGAAATGTAGACGGGCTTATCAGGATACGTGTCTTTCAGCGCTTTTAGCATAGGTGTTGGACCGCAGGAAAGCAGCACATCAAAGCTCAGGTTTTGCTCTTTTATCACATCTGTTACAAAGCCTTTAGCACCGTATGTGCCATCAACCGTTGCAATAAACGTATCGCCGAGTGCTTGAAATTTCTCCTCGTAAAATACATCCTTTTTCGATTGAAAGCCGAGGACATGCTTTACGATGACGCCTTTTTTCGTTAAACGCTTGGACAGTTCATATAGAGGCGGTACGCCAATTCCGCCGCCGACTAGTAAAGCCGTCTCTCCGGGCTGGACGACTGAAGGATCGTACCCGTTTCCAAGCGGACCTAATACATCGACTGATTCTCCCTCCCGCTTTTGGGAGAGGAGCTTTGTGCCGTCTCCCTCTGCGCGGTAAATGATGGTTGCTTCTTTTTGCTCGGCATGAATGTTGGCAATACTGATCGGTCTTCTCAGCAGCGGTGTCATGGATTCACTGACCTTTAGATGAAGAAATTGTCCAGCCGTTTGAAAGGAGTTCACAAGGTCACCTTTTAATGTCATTTCGTAAATATGATCAGCGATCTCTCGGTTCGAGACGACCGTCAAGTATGCTTTTTTCATATCGTTACTGTCACCTCAGCATTCGTTTTCACTTCTGGCATTTCATCCGCTCTAAATGTCATGCTCTCAAGCACTCTTAAAATGGCTTCTGCAGTATCTAGGGACGTTAAGCAGGCCACTCCGTTTTCAACAGATTCACGTCTAATTCTAAAGCCGTCTCTTGCCGGCTGTTTTCCTTTTGTTAAGGTGTTGATGACAAATTGCGCTTCCCCGTTTCGAATGACATCGAGAAGATTTTTGCCTTCCTCTCCGATTTTGCCGACCACACTTGATGGAATGGAGGCTTGTTTTAAATAATTCGCCGTTCCTTCCGTTGCTAAAATATGATAGCCGATAGAATGGAATCTTCTTGCGATCTCAAGTCCTTCTTCTTTATCCTTATCAGCGACTGTCAGAAGTACTGTTCCGTCATTAGGAATTTGAATGCCTGACGCAATCAATCCTTTATATAGGGCTTTTTCGATCGTGACATCTTTCCCCATGACTTCACCTGTTGATTTC
Source organism: Bacillus sp. F2HM (assembly GCF_019266135.1). Classification (NCBI taxonomy): domain Bacteria; kingdom Bacillati; phylum Bacillota; class Bacilli; order Caryophanales; family Bacillaceae; genus Bacillus; species Bacillus sp. F2HM. Next base: position 56,321 of record NZ_LRMO01000012.1, on the reverse strand, counting down.
ATTTCAGGTCCAAGTGTAATATCGACTCTTCTTAATTTAGCAAAAGAGAAGACTGGGACTTTAACGTACACTCCTTCTTGCTCTGTGTGAAGCCCTTCTTCGTAGCCATAATTTTTGAGCTTCTCTCCTAAGATGACTTTTGTCGCAAGGTTGGCCATCGGGATGCCTGTAATTTTACTTAAGAAAGGAACCGTCCGGCTTGATCGCGGGTTCACTTCAAGTACATACACTTCGCCTTTTGATAGGACAAATTGGATGTTCAAAAGCCCAATAATGTTGAGTCCTTTTGCAAGCTTGATCGTGTATTCTGCGATCTTCGCTTTGATGTCCTCAGACAATGTTTGCGGCGGATAGACCGCAATCGAGTCACCAGAGTGAACTCCGGCTCTTTCAATGTGTTCCATAATGCCTGGGATCACGACAGTTTCGCCATCAGACACGGCATCTACTTCAATTTCTTTTCCTGTCAAATACTTGTCAATTAACACTGGATGCTGCGGATTGACCTTCACCGCATTCTCCATGTAGTGAAGAAGCTCAGCTTCTTGATACACAATTTCCATCGCGCGGCCGCCTAATACATAGGAAGGACGGACAAGGACTGGGTAGCCAATTTGATTGGCAATCGCTACTGCTTCAGGCACAGATGTTGCTGTTTTCCCTTTAGGCTGGGGCACGCCGAGTGTTTCTAACGTTTGTTCAAACTTGTCCCGGTTTTCTGCGCGGTCTAGGTCTTCTAGAGAAGTTCCAAGAATTTTAACCCCTCTATTTGATAATTCATCTGCTAAGTTGATCGCTGTTTGCCCGCCGAACTGAACGACAACCCCTTCAGGCTGTTCAAGGTCGATGATATGCATCACATCTTCTACAGTAAGTGGTTCAAAGTAGAGCTTATCTGAAATACTAAAGTCTGTTGAGACCGTTTCAGGATTGTTGTTAATAATGATCGCTTCATAGCCTGCTTGTTTAATTGCCCACACAGAGTGAACGGTCGCATAATCAAATTCAACCCCTTGTCCAATTCGGATAGGACCTGAACCTAATACGATAACGCTTTTCTTGTCTGTACGTTCTGATTCATTTTCATCTTCATACGTGCTGTAGAAATAAGGTGTCTCTGATTCAAATTCTGCCGCACATGTATCCACCATCTTGTATACAGGTACAATGCCTGCTTCTTGTCTTAGCTTGTAGACATCCGCTTCGTTCATATTCCACTCGCGGCTAATGTAGATATCTGAGAAGCCTTTTTCTTTCGCTTCTTTTAATACGTCTGTATTGCCTTTGTTTTCTTTTAATGTCTTCTCAAAGGCGATGATGCCTTCCAGTTTATGAAGGAAGAAGTAATCAATTTTTGAGAATTCGTGTATTTGTTCGACTGTATAGCCTCTTCTGAGCGCCTCAGCGATATAAAATAATCGTTCGTCTCCCGCTTTAATAATCCGTTTTTCAAGCACTTCATTTGTGATGTCTGCTTCATCTTTTAATTCAATGTGATGCACATCGGCTTCAAGTGAACGTACAGCCTTTAGAAGAGACTCTTCTAATGTGCGGCCGATCGCCATGACTTCACCAGTTGCCTTCATTTGCGTACCAAGACGTCTGTTGGCAGATTCAAATTTATCGAACGGCCATCGCGGTATTTTTGAAACGATATAGTCAAGTGCCGGCTCGAAGGCTGCATAGGTTTTACCTGTGACTGGGTTCATCATTTCATCAAGCGTTAACCCGACTGCAATTTTCGCTGCCAATTTGGCAATTGGATAGCCTGTCGCTTTTGACGCAAGCGCAGAGGAACGGCTCACACGCGGGTTTACTTCGATGATATAGTATTGAAAGCTGTTTGGATCAAGTGCCAGCTGAACGTTACAGCCGCCTTCTATGCCAAGTGCGCGGATCAGCTTAAGCGACACATTGCGAAGCAGCTGATATTCACGATCACTTAACGTTTGGCTTGGTGCTACAACAATACTGTCACCTGTATGGATACCGACAGGGTCAAAGTTTTCCATGTTACAAACAACGATTGCATGGTCACCGCTGTCTCGCATGACTTCATATTCAATTTCTTTAAAGCCTGCAATGCTTTTTTCAAGTAAGCATTGTGTAACTGGGCTTAGCTTCAGGCCGTTTTCAACGATTTCCTTCAGTTCTTGCTCGTTTGTACAAATTCCGCCGCCCGTTCCACCTAATGTATAGGCTGGTCTGACGATGACAGGGAAACCGATTTGATCCGTAAACGCCATTGCTTCTTCCAGGTTATGAATGATTTCACTTTCTGGTACAGGCTCATTTAGTTCATTCATCAAATTACGGAATAAATCTCTATCCTCTGCTTTTTGGATGGCTGACAGCTTTGTACCGAGTACTTCAACGCCGCATTCAGCTAATACACCAAGGTCTGACAATTCAACAGCAAGGTTTAATCCAGTTTGCCCGCCAAGTGTTGGCAAGATCGCATCAGGGCGTTCTTTTCGAATGATTCGTGTTAAAAATTCTGGTGTCAGTGGTTCGATGTATACCTTGTCGGCCATTTCTGTATCTGTCATGATGGTCGCAGGGTTAGAGTTCACAAGAACGACTTCATAGCCCTCTTCTTTTAGTGCTAAGCAAGCCTGTGTACCTGCATAGTCAAACTCCGCTGCCTGACCGATGATGATAGGACCTGATCCGATTACTAAAATCTTTTTGATGTCTACGCGTTTTGGCATACTTCTTCCCCTTCTTTCTCAGTCGTATGAATCATTTCCATGAACTGGTCAAATAAGTAGTTTGCATCTTCTGGACCCGGTGATGCTTCTGGGTGGTACTGAACAGTGAATGCTGGTGCTTCTTTATGTTTTAATCCTTCAATCGTATTGTCGTTTAAGGCAATATGTGTGACTTCGAGCACGTCTTCGTTAATACTGCTAACCGTGTAGCCATGGTTTTGAGACGTCAGTGTTACCTTGCCAGTTGCTAGTTCTTTCACCGGATGGTTTGATCCTCTGTGACCAAATTTCATTTTTTCTGTACTTGCACCGCACGCTAGAGCAAATAATTGATGTCCGAGGCATATACCAAAGAGCGGCACCTTTCCAATCAATTGCTGAATCATCTCAACGGCTTCCGGTACATCCACAGGATCTCCAGGTCCGTTTGAAAGCATGATGCCATCAGGCTTTAGCTGCAGCACTTCATCTGCAGTGATGTTGTATGGTACCACAATGACGTCACAGTCACGTTTATTGAGCTCGCGCAAAATGCCGTGCTTCATGCCGAAATCGACAAGGACAATTCTTTTTCCTCTGCCTGGGCTTGGGTACGCATTTTTCACAGATACTTGACTCACTTGATCTGTTGGCAGCTGCAATGTTTGAAGGCGGCGGACAACGTCTTCTACTTGTTCATCAGGTCCTGCAAATGCCCCTCTTAAAGTCCCTGCACTTCGAATCATTCTAGTCAGCTTCCGTGTATCGATTCCGCTCAGCCCCGGAATGTTTTTCATTTTTAAATATTCATCGAGTGAATATGAAGAGCGCCAGTTTGAGGGCTTTTCACAAAGCTCTTTCACAATCAGCCCTTTCACAAACGGTGTGATCGATTCAAAATCGTCACGGTTAATGCCATAGTTGCCGATAAGCGGGTAAGTCAGTGTGACAATTTGTCCGCAGTATGATGGATCAGATAAAATTTCTTGATAGCCCGTCATCCCTGTATTAAAGACGACTTCTCCGACTGATGGTTCTAAGCTGCCAAAGCCTGTTCCTTCGAATACTGTTCCGTTTTCTAGCACTAAGCGTCTCTTCATTTTACTAGTCTCCCCTCTTCATAAACGACTTTCCCAGATGCAAGTGTCATGACCGGCCATCCTGATACAGTCAATTTGTCAAACGGTGTATTTTGCCCTTTAGATAAGAAGCTTGTTTTATCAATTGCCATTTCTTTGTTTAAATCAATGAGTGTGATATCAGCTATGTGCCCTTCTTCAAGCTTTCCGTATGGAAGAGAAAATGCTTCTGCTGGTTTAATTGTCATATAATCAACGAGTTCTTTTAAAGTCCATTCGCCTGTTTTGACAAATCGTGTATAGAGAAGCGGGAACGCTGTTTCAAGTCCCACAATTCCAAACGGGGCACGCTGCATGGTTTCGTTCTTTTCTTCTTCTGTATGCGGCGCATGGTCTGTTGCGATGAAATCAATCGTTCCATCTAACAGTCCCTCGATCAATGCCTTGCGATCCTCTTTTCCTCTGAGCGGCGGGTTCATTTTATAATTTGTATCAAGACCTGGAATGTCCGTATCACACAACAGCAGGTGATGCGGTGACACCTCAGCCGTCACACGGATGCCTGCTTTTTTTGCATCGCGTACGACCCGCACAGATTCTTTCGTACTGATATGACATACATGATAATGACAGTTCGCTGCTTCTGCTAAAAGAACATCTCTTGCAATATGCACCGATTCACAAATGGACGGTATTCCGTTTAACCCATTTTCTTTTGAAAATTCTCCTTCATGAACGCACCCGCCGTAAATGAGCGAGTTATCTTCACAGTGCGCCACAATCGCTTGATCAAGACTTGCTGCCTGTTTCATCGCTTCGTACATCATGCCTGCTGTTTGGATGCCAACACCGTCATCTGTAAAAGCAAAGGCGCCTGCTTCTTTTAGTGCTGCAAAATCCGTCATTTCTTCCCCAATTTGTCTCGTTGTGATGGAGGCGTATGGCAGCACTCTCACAGATGAGGTCTCTTCGATTCGATTCATCAGCCATTCCATTTGCTCTTTTGTATCTGGAACCGGCCTTGTATTCGGCATCGCTGCAATCGTCGTATATCCGCCTCGTGCGGCTGCTTTAGAGCCTGTTTCAATCGTTTCCTTTTTCTCTCCGCCTGGCTCTCTTAAATGCACATGCAGATCGATCAAGCCTGGTGACACAAATAGCCCTGCTGCATCAATAACCTCTTCTCCGTCTTCTCTTTCTAGGTGTCCAATCGCTTGAATCACTTTTCCTTTTACCCTAATATCCTGCTGCACTCTTTCACCTGTGCTTGTTAAGATAAAACCGTTTTTAATGAGATATGACATAGACAGAATCTCTCCCTTTTTGATGTAGTGTGCTATCTTGAAAAGCTCTTTTTAATACGGCCATTCGGATATAAACACCATTTTCCATTTGTTTGAAAATCCTTGACTGCTTGGACTCTACTAATGAATCATCTATTTCAACACCTCTGTTTACTGGTGCTGGATGCATAATAATCGCTCGTTCTTTCATTTTGTTTGCTCTGTCTACTGTTAATCCATAAGTTGATAAGTAATCTTCACTGCCCATTTTTTCAGCGTGCCGTTCATGCTGGATTCTAAGCAGCATCACCACATCAGATTGTGCGATGGCTTCATCTACTTGGACATACATTCCGTGAGGGTTTTGTTCATCCTGGAAGGAAGCAGGTCCTGAAAAGAGGACTGTCGCTCCCAGCCTTGAGAGAACCTCAGCATTTGATCTTGCCACCCTGCTATGTTTGATGTCTCCATGAATCGAAATTGTTAAGCCTTCAAAGCCGCCAAACTCTTCAAAGATGGTCATGAGGTCAAGCAGTGATTGGGTTGGATGCTGTCCGCAGCCATCTCCTGCATTGATGATGGGAATTCCAACCTTCCCGATCAGCTCATTATAATATTCATCGGTGCTGTCTCTGATCACACATGCCTTTACTCCGATCGATTCGAGTGTTTTTACCGTATCGTAAAGTGTTTCGCCCTTTTGAACGGAGGTGCTTGCCGCATCTAAGCTCAGGACATTCATCCCTAGTTTCTTCTCGGCTACTTCGAAGCTAAAACGTGTTCTTGTGCTTGGTTCAAAGAAAAGGTTTGCCACAAATTCTCCGGCTAATCCATGTTCTTGTTTCCCCTTTTTGAGTGCAGCTGCTTCTTCAATCAGCTGTAAAATCTCTTCTTTTGATAAGCTGCTCATTGTCGATAAATCATTCATTTTTTCTTCCCCCTCTAGTTTTTCATCACTTTCAGGTTCAAAAAAACCCTAAGCCTCGGCAGCTTAGGGTTCTCCAAAAGAAGCAGCGGCACTTTTGTGCATCCTGCTCCATTTAGAACCCTTGTCAGCCTCACTGGACTTCTTTTAAAAGGTTTTCTGTATTTGATTCATTTGAGTTGTCATCTTCTGCTTTTTGATGCGGCAGGATCAGATTTAACAGGACACCCGTAATCGCAGCAAGTGCCATTCCAGATAGGGTGAGATTGATTTGTTTCACCTCAATGAATGCCCCGCCAATCCCAATGACTAGGATGACTGATGCGATAATGAGATTACGCTTTTCTTCAAAATTCACTTTATGATCAATCAGAATTCTCAGGCCGCTTGAAGCAATGATTCCAAAGAGCAGGAACGAAACGCCCCCCATCACCGCGGACGGCACTGTACTGATTAATGCTGAAATTTTTCCTACAAAACCGAAGCAGATCGCAAACACGGCTGCTCCGCCGATGACGAAGATACTGAACACTCTTGTGATGGCTAGTACGCCAATGTTCTCTCCATAAGTTGTTGTTGGCGGTCCGCCAATAAGTGAAGCGAAGATCGTCGCCGCACTGTCTCCTAAAATGGAGCGGTGAAGACCTGGTTTTTTAATAAAATCTTGTCCTACGACCTTACTTAACACCACTTGGTGGCCGATATGCTCAGACATTGTCACAAAGGCAACCGGTACCATCACTGTGAGAATGCTTAAGGTCACAGCAGGTGTATAGTCGACAAATGGCACGACAAAGTCTGGTACAGCAAACCATTTTGCGTCAATGACCGGCTGGAAGTTCACAATGCCTTGAGTTAAGGCAAAGAGATAGCCGCTGATGATGCCGATTAATACTGGGATTAAGCTAAGGAATCCTCTTAGGAAAATCATACTGATAATGGTGACAGCCAGTGTGAAGCCAGCGACCATTAAGTGCTTGAGGCTGTAAACAAGCTCGGTTGCATTCGGATCAACATACATCGCCATGTTGACTGCTGTTCCAGCGAGTCCGAGTCCGATGACCATAATGACTGGTCCTACGACAACCGGCGGCAGAAGCTTCATCAGCCAGCCTGTGCCGAGCCATTTAATGAATAGGGCGATGAGTGCATAAGCGACACCCGCCATGAAGGCGCCAACCATTGCGGCTCCAGGGCCGCCTGTTGCTTTCACATTCAGTATGGGGGCGATGAAGGCAAAGGACGATCCAAGATACGCCGGAATTTGTCCTCTTGTGATGATTAAGTAAACAATCGTTCCCACTCCGCTTGAGATGAGCGCGACGGCTGGACTCATATCAATGATTTTTGGTACAAGAATGGTCGCACCAAACATCGCAAACAAATGCTGCAGGCTAAGTGACAGCCATGTGAATGGTTTTGGGATATCTCGAATGCCTAAATTGGCTTTTTGCTGACTCATGATTTTCCTCCTAGATGTGTCCTTTTTCATTAAAAAAGCCTCTTTGCGAGTATGCGCAAAGAGGCCTAGATAAACCGGACACGTCATGTTAGCCGTGTGCTCGGTGTCTCTGTTATTGCCCTCTTTGCAAACTCTCTGGAATGCATTTAAAAAGGTTATTTTTCATATATAGCGACAAGGTCGTTTTGATCTACTTCATTGAGCTGAACCATGACTGTCTCTGCTTTTGAAGTCGGAATGTTTTTCCCGATGTAATCCGCTCGAATCGGCAGCTCCCGGTGTCCTCGGTCGACAAGCACAGCCAGTTGAATGGAAGATGGTCTTCCTACATCCACAAGGGCATCCATAGCTGCTCTCACGGTTCTGCCTGTAAATAGGACATCGTCAACAACAATGAGTGTTTTGTCATTAATGTCAGCTGGTATATCTGCACCCTTTACAAGCGGGTCTTGGTTGTCTGTCTTTTTTGTCAGGTCATCACGGTATAGCGTAATATCAAGTTCACCCACAGTGACTGGATTCCCTTCAATTTGCTCGATGCGCTCTGCAAGGCGCTTAGCAAGATGTATGCCTCTTGTCTTGATCCCGGCAAGGATGACATCCTTCATCCCTTTGTTGCGCTCAATCATTTCATGTGCAATTCGGGTAAGCGCTCGTCTGATCGCTTGTTCATCAAGAATGACTGCTTTTTGTTCCATCTATTACACCTCTTTTTGACAAATAAAAAGCCCCTTCTGCAAAGGGCAGAGAGGGGCGTTCATTTGTGCATACGCGTGCACAAATTGATCCGTTATCCTTCTCAGCCTCTCTGGACTGTTTTAAAGAATCTCAATTTCTTTGTTTATTATTTCAAAAAAAGAACGGCCTGTCAATCGTTATTTCTTAATGAATCGATAAAGCCCCGCATATCAGTTGGAATTGGTGCTGTGAACTCGATATATTCTCCTGTTCTAGGATGATCAAATCCTAAAACACCTGCATGCAGCAGCTGTCCATTAAAATCGACTGTTTTTCTCGGCCCATATTTCGGATCTCCTGCAAGAGGGTAGCCGATATATTTCATATGAACACGAATTTGGTGTGTTCTTCCCGTTTCAAGACGGCATTCGACAACCGTAAAGTCTTTAAAGCGTTCAATCACATCAAAGTGAGTAACGGCCTGTTTTGCATTTTCTTTTGTGACCGTCATGCTTTGGCGGTCTTTTTTGTCTCTGCCAATTGGTGCATCAATTGTGCCTGTATCATGCTGGATAATACCGTGGACAACAGCCGTATACTTTCTAGTGACAGTTTTAGCCACCAGCTGATTAACGAGTGACTCATGTGCCATATCGTTTTTTGCGACCATTAACAGCCCAGACGTATCTTTATCAATTCGGTGGACAATTCCAGGACGCATCACACCGTTAATCCCTGATAAGTCTTTGCAATGTGCCATCAGTCCATTTACAAGTGTTCCTGACACATGACCCGGCGCTGGATGAACGACCATTCCTCGTGGTTTATTTACGACTAACACATCTGCATCCTCATAATAAATATCAAGATCCATTGGTTCTGCTTCTACATCTAGCGCTTCCGGATCTGGAATCTCCACTTTGATTTGATCCCCAGCTTGTACTTTGTAATTGGCCTTTACTTGTTTCCCGTTTACTTCGATCAGCCCATCTTTTACCCATTGCTGGACTTGGGTTCTTGACCATTCTGGTTCTGTCGTGCTTAGAAATTTATCTAGCCGTTCACTCGTTTGTTCTTGTGAAACGGCAATATTTACTTGATTCATGTAGTTGACTCCTTATTTTTCTTTCCATCTAACAGCATTTGAATGAAGAGCAGAATAACCCCTACACAGAGAGAAGAATCTGCAATATTAAAAATTGGGTAGTGATAATCCCCAAATACGAAATGAGCAAAATCAACCACTTCCTGACGGAAAATACGGTCGATAAAGTTTCCGATCGCTCCGCCAAGCATTAAGGCCAGCGCTACTCCCAGCAGCTTGTCCTTTTGTCCATGTTTTTGTAAGTAATAAACAATTCCCGCAATAACAACGAGTGTGATCACATAGAAAAACCACATTTGTCCTTGGAGAATTCCCCATGCGGCTCCTGAATTTCGGTGAGACGTGATATAAAAGAATCCATCAATGACTGGAACAGAATCACCGAGCATCATATTTTTGACAATGAGCCATTTTGTTAATTGGTCTAAACAAATGATAACGAATGCGATTATGTAATAGAACACACACGTTCCTCCATCTTCATACTTTGATCTTTAAGCATTTTATCAAGAAAACAGGAAGGAGTAAAGAAACTTTAGTTGACAGACAAAAACCTCCCTACATGTGGAAGGCTTCAAAATGAGAATCATTTGATTCGTAAGGATAAGGAGTGAATGCTTTTTTCTCGTATTGCTTATGATATAAAAAGTCGTCAGCCGTGCGGGCGGTAGGAAGAATACTCATTTGTTCAAGCGGAATCACATCTCCTGTTGCCTCACATATGCCATAGGTTCCTTGTTCGATTTTTGCAATAGCGAGAGACACATCTTGCAGCTCTTCTTTGATGTGATAAAGAAGCGTGGTCGTTTTGACCTCATTCAATGTGACATGCTCAGCGGGTGAACGAAATGATGCGTATTCAAACAGTTTAGATTGCAGCTCTTCTTTCATTTGAAGGAGTTCCGTGTAAATCGTCTCTAGATCGCCATTCATGTCGCTATTTCAACTCCTGCCCTGTCGTGATAATCATATTGTTGCCCCGCCTGGTTACTTTAAAGCCATAAGATTTTTCCTTTCGTTCTAAACGCTGTCATTTTCTCATAAAAGAAAACGCCCCGCATATGACGGGGCGCCAGCTTGTGATATCGCATTGTTAATTTTGGTAATATTTCTCCACGATTTCAGCATTTTTCAGCGACAATGTTGGGTATTTCGGATTTGCACCAACGTCTTTTGAAATAATGCGGGAACGCTCGCATAGTTCTCCTTCTGCTTTTTGAACCACAATTCGTCCTGATGTATATTCAGGCGCTGATGCATCTGCATGCTGCTCATCTTCTACCGTTAATTCAGAGATGATAAAGAGCTGCTTCACATCTTCTTTAATGGATGCAAGAAGGTTTTTCACTTCATCTGTCGCATAAAGCGTCACACTTGCTTCAAGTGAACGTCCGATGACTTTCTCGTTACGCGCAATCTCCAGCGCTTTTAGCACATCGTCACGTACTTCCATAAAGCGGTCAAACTTCGCTTCTGTCGCTTCAGCTTGAGGAACTAGCACACCTTCTGGCATATCTGTTAACTGAACACTTGGCTCTTCAACAAAGCTTAAGTGGCTCCATAATTCATCTGCGGTATGCGGAAGAATTGGTGCAGTCAGCTTCACTAAAGCCATTAATGTTTCGTAGAAGACAGTCTGCATGCTGCGGCGGTCTGGATGATCGGCATGCTCAATGTAGACGACATCCTTTGCAAAATCGAGATAGAAAGAGCTGAGCTCAATCGTACAGAAATTGTGAATCGCATGATATACGACCGCAAATTCGTAATCATCATAAGCTTTTTTCACTTTATCAATCAATTTGTTTAATTTGATCATGATGTATTGATCCACTTCGCGAAGCTCTTCTACCGGCACGGCATTAACTGCTGGGTCAAAGTCAAATAAGTTCCCATGCAGGAAGCGGAAGGTGTTACGGATCTTACGATAGACTTCTGCTACTTGTTTCAAAATATCATCAGACACTGGATGATCGGCTTGATAGTTGACAGAAGATACCCAAAGTCTAAGAATCTCTGCACCAAGCTGCTTCGCGACCTTCGTTGGATCAATCGTATTGCCTAATGATTTACTCATCTTACGTCCTTCTTTATCAAGCGTGAAGCCATGGCTTAGGACACCTTTATATGGTGCTTTTCCAGTGACAGCAACTGCTGTTGATAAAGAGGAGTTAAACCAGCCGCGATATTGGTCAGAGCCTTCAAGGTAAAGATCTGCCGGACGGACTAGGTCGTCTCTTTCTTCTAAAACAGCTTGGTGAGAAGAACCGGAATCAAACCATACATCCATGATGTCCTGCTCTTTTGTGAATTCACCATTCGGGCTGCCTGGATGTGTAAAGCCTTCTGGCAATAGCTCTTTTGCTTCTTTTTCAAACCAAATATTTGAGCCATGCTCTCTAAATAATTGAGATACATGCTGAATGGTTTCGTCCGTGATGATCGGCTCACCATTTTCCGCATAAAAGACCGGAATTGGAACGCCCCATACACGCTGTCTTGAAATACACCAGTCACCTCTGTCACGCACCATATTGAACAGGCGTGTTTCTCCCCATGCTGGAACCCATTTTGTTTCTTTAATATTGTCTAATAACGCTTCTCTAAAATCTTTAATGGATGCAAACCACTGAGCTGTCGCACGATAAATCGTTGGTTTTTTCGTTCTCCAGTCATGCGGGTAGGAGTGCGTGATAAAGTCGAGCTTTTTCAGCGCACCTTTTGCTTCAAGCTGTTCTGTGATGGCTTTATTAGCATCCTCATAGAATAGTCCTTCAAAACCAGGCGCCTCATCTGTCATCACACCTTTTTCATCTACTGGACAGAGCACATCAAGACCGTATTTCATACCGACAATAAAGTCATCTTCCCCGTGGCCTGGTGCTGTGTGAACACAGCCTGTTCCCGCATCAGTTGTCACGTGATCGCCAAGCATCACAAGAGAATCTCTATCGTAAATTGGATGTGCTGCAACGATTTTATCTAATTCTTTACCTTTTAATGTTTTCACAACTTCGCATTCTTCAAAGCCGAGTGTTTTTACTACTTGTTCAACTAGTTCAGATGCAACGACATAACGCTCAGCACCGACTTGAAGAACACTGTACTCTAAGTTTGGATGAACACAAATGCCAAGGTTTGCAGGAAGCGTCCAAGGTGTTGTTGTCCAGATAATGAATTGTTCGCCGTTTTCAAGAACGCCTTTGCCATCTTTTACTTTAAACGAAACGTAAATGGATGGTGAACGTTTGTCTTTATATTCAATTTCCGCTTCAGCGAGGGCTGATTCACTTGAAGGAGACCAGTTAACAGGCTTTAATCCTTTATAGATATAGCCTCTCTTCGCCATTTCACCAAAGACAAGAATTTGCTGCGCTTCGTATTCAGGCTTTAATGTGACATATGGATTGTCCCAGTCTGCTCTGACGCCTAATCGCTTAAACTGGCTGCGCTGACCTTCAATTTGTTTCCAAGCATACTCCTCGCATAGTTTGCGGAATTCTGCTGTAGACATTTCTTTGCGTTTGACTTTTTTATTTTTAGTGAGAGCTGTTTCAATTGGCAACCCGTGTGTATCCCAGCCCGGTACGTACGGTGCATGGTATCCGTTCATTGATTTAAAACGGACGATAAAATCTTTTAGGATTTTATTAAGTGCATGCCCCATATGAATGTCACCATTCGCATATGGAGGTCCATCATGCAAAATAAACGTCGGGCGTCCTTTAGTCCGCTCTAAAACCATTTGATAGATGTCTTTCTCTGCCCACTCCTCTTGGATTTCAGGCTCTTTGTTCGGCAAGTTCCCTCTCATCGGGAATTCTGTTTTCGGCATTAATAAGGTGTCTTTGTAGTTCATACCCATTCCTCCACATGCAAATTCTGATTAAAAAACAATAAAAAAAGCCCTCTCATCCCATAAGGGACGAGAAGGCTTGTCTCGCGGTACCACCCTTTTAGACAAGCGATATGAAAGAGCCGCTTATCCACTCAAAAATCGTAACGTGATCAGACGCCTTTTCTTACTGGTTTTTTCAGAAAAGGAACTAAAGGGGTGATCTCATTGCAGCGTCTCGTAATGTCAGGCTTCCACCATCCCTGATTCGCTTTATTACGCATGTGACAGCTGCGAGTGTCCCTTTCAAACGTTTATCTCTTGTTAATTTATGATGGTATTATATGCAACATGAGCACGTCATGTCAAGATGATGCGCTTATTCTTTTTCATCAAAGACAGCGTCTACTTCATATTCCAGTAAATGATCCCAATCGTCATTTTTCAGAAGATCAAGCTGCGCTTCGATGAGCATTTGGAAACGAGTTCTAAAGACCTTCGACTGTTTCTTCAGCTCTTCGATTTCCATTGCAATTTTTCTTGATTTTGACAGCGCTTCGTTGATAATACGGTCTGCATTTTTCTCTGCTTCACGAATAATCAATTTTGCTTCTTTATCAGAATGACGTTTTACGTCTTCTGCTGCTTCCTGCGCCACAAGAATCGATTTGTTTAATGTCTCTTCAATTGTTGCAAAATGACCTAGTCTTTCATCAAGCTCATTTACTTTGTCTTCAAGCTCGTTCTTTTTACGAAGTACGATCTCGTAGTCTTTACGTACTTGGCTTAAAAACTCGTTTACTTCATCTTCATCATAGCCGCGAAAGCTTTTTGTGAACGTTTTATTATGAATATCATTAGGTGTTAATGGCAACCTCGCCACCTCCAGATTCAAGTTCGTTATGTCAGAAGCTCAAATGTTACTTTGAACTTATCTTTTTTGGTCTTCCCATCAATCGTTTTGAGGCTAAAGCGGCCAAATCCCCGAACAGAGAGCTGATCGCCTTCACCGATTGTAAAAGAAGGGTCCTCTGTGACTTTCCAATTGACTTTGACAAGCCCATTTTTGACTAAAAGCTGTGCTTTTTGCCGAGACTGACGGCTGACAGCAGCACATACAGCATCAAGCCGAAGTGAAGAAATGGTATCTTCTTTGATATCAGTCTTCGTGATCACTGGCTTTATTTCTGCCTGCGTGATTTCCTCTAATGAAACGGCTGCTCTGCCGACATGAGTCAGCTGCGCCCGCACAAAATCGGCGACATCACTTGTACAAATAAACTGCACATCTTCCTCTGAAAATAATAGATCTCCGAATTTTTGACGCTTCAAGCCTGTCCCAATCAATGAGCCGAGAAGCTTCGGGTGTTCTAAAGAAATAAACTTTTTCGCATAGTTCACCTGAAAATATGACAGCTCAACATCTTGAATAGAAGGTTCTAAATAATCAGGATAAATGAGGGCTCTTTTGCGCTCCGCTCCCTCATACCCGCCAAAAAACATGATCCCAAGTTCTTCGCCATGCTGGATGACGGACTCAGTAATAAATTGCTCACGCGGATCAAGGAAATCTGTTAATTTCATTCGATATTGGTCGAGTGCGATTTTTTTCCAGCCTAACACTTGGTCGACAAATGGCTGTTCGTCTTTTCTAAAATGCTGATAGATATCGCTCATTTTGTTCCCCTCTTATGTAAAAGAGCCTGGCAGTGCCAAGCCCGGCAGCCTGTTTACATGAAGCGCACAATCATATTGTAAAGACCAGTTAGTCCATATGATGATGCAAAACGAATCACAAGCAATGCCACAATCGGCGAGATGTCAATCATGCCGATTGGCGGAATAATTTTACGAAATGGTTCTAAATACGGTTCGCAAATATTTGTCAGAAAACGGCCTATCTTTGTTTCTCTAGTAGATGGCACCCATGACATAAAAATGTAGATAATGATACAGAAAAGATAAAGCGTCAATATACTTTGTAAGGTTTTAAAGATAAGATATAGAGTCACCTTGATTTACCACCTCTGAGGTTCTTCCTCTGTCAATAGCTCTGATATTGTACCAGATACATCTACATTATCAGGTGTGCAGAGGAATATATTCGAGCCAATACGCTGGATGTCTCCACCGATTGCATAAACGGTTCCGCTTAAGAAGTCAATGATTCGCTTTGCTTGATCATGCTGAATGCGCTGCAAATTCACGACGACTGCACGTCTGTTTTTAATATGGTCTGCAATCTCCTGCGCCTCTGCATAAACACGCGGCTCACTTAACACCACTTTAGAGGATTTTTGCACGCTTTGCAAGCTGACGACATTTTGTTTTCCTGTCTGCGGGCGATCTTGAAATGCTGCTTTGTCCTTCGTTCCTTTTTCTTCTTGAACGGGTTCTCTTTCTTCATCAATATATTCGTACTCATACTCTTCATCGTCGAGAGTGAAAAAGCTTTTAAACTTATTTTTTATGCTCATGTCACGCACCTCCTGTTTCATTTCCAACAAGTGAAGAGCCAATCCGAACGAATGTCGCACCTTCTTCAATTGCGATTTCAAAATCATTTGACATGCCCATCGATAAATGCTGACAAGGTGCATTTACTTGGTTAAGATGTTTTACTTCTTCTTGAAGATTTTTTAATGTTTTAAAACAGTTGCGAATCACAGTGTGATCATCTGTAAATGGAGCCATCGTCATCAGTCCAGCAATTTCAATCTGTTTGAAATCAGCTAGCTGCTTTACAAATGGAATGACGTCTTCACTTTTCAAGCCGTGTTTTGACTCCTCAAGAGATGTGTTCACTTGTACAAAACAGCGAACTGTGTGATCCGCTCTTTTTTCAATTTCATTCGCAAGAGACATTCTGTCAAGCGAATGTAAGTAGTCAATTGTCTGAATGACAGATTTCACTTTTCGCGTCTGTAAACTGCCGATGAAGTGCCAGCTAATGTTTTCATCGGTTATGGCCGCCTGCTTTTCAAGTAACCCTTGGTCACGATTTTCACCAAAGTGCATAATTCCTGCTTCTTTGGCTTCTTGTGCTCGTTCAATGGAGACATACTTTGTCACAGCGACGACCGATACATCTGCTGGTTGTCTACCGGCTCTTTTACATGCTTCGTGTATTTGTTCATTTATTTGTCTGAGATTCTCTCGTACATTCAATTGCACTTATGCCTCCTTAAACCCGACAAAAGACATCATACGTCCTGTTTTCCCTTGATCACGCCGGTGTGAGAAGAAAAGCTGATCATTGCAGCTTGTGCACATCGAACTGACATGTATGTTTTCTTCTTTTATTCCTGCATGAAGCAATACGTTTTTGTTTAATGTTTTCAAATCAATTTTATATTGTCCTGGTGAAATCTCGGAATACACATCCTCTGTTGAAAAAGGAAGCTGTTTCACTTGATCCATGACTGCGTCATCGACTATGTAGCAGCAGCTGCCAATGGATGGTCCAATGACGACTTGAATATGATCGGCCTTGGCACCTTCTTGGCTGACCCATACATCAACCATCTTTGCACCAATTTGCTTGACGGTTCCTTTCCAGCCGGCATGAGCCGTTCCAATTAATCCGTTTTGCGGAGCTAGAAAATAAAGCGGAACACAATCAGCGAAACAAAGAGCGAGCATCATGTTCGTCTCAGACGTATATAAACCGTCTGTACCAGGCAGTGCCTCATGATAATGAAGACTTCCTCTTCCTCTTTGCTCCTTGGTGGCTTTCAGGATGCGATCCTCGTGTGTTTGGTCTGCAAACACCCAATCAGAGAGCGGCACAGCAGCAGCATCTGCTATGACTTGACGATTCCTTTGAACACTAGAAGCATCATCTCCTACATGGAGTCCAGTGTTCAATGATTGATATGGAGGTAGGCTGAAGCCGCCATTTTTTGTTGTAAACCCGGCCAATACCTCTTTACCAGAACATGTCATGTTCGTCCAATCATGAATGGTCATTGCATATGGTGATTTCTGCTGAAAGGGGTCATATTTGTATGTCAAAGCTGCCTCCCACCTTTCATTCATCTCTCTTTATTTCGCTCCTATTTTACCACAAGACATGCATAGACAGTTAGTGGGATTCATTAAATATTACACTCAAATGTGCCCTTTCTGCAGGTTTTTTTACAAATTGATATGAAAACGTAATCTTTTTACCCGAAAAAGACATTGTTTGCTAAGAATGAAGAGTTTATTTTAAGGAAAAATTGAATGATTCTTGAGGGATTATACAAATTAAGAAGACAAGCGGACAAGTATCACATCTTCGCCAATTTTTACTATATTTCGCCATGGGACAATCATTTCCTCTTCTTTTCCGAAAAATCCCATCATTTTACCTGTGCCGCCAATGATAATCGCTTGGATTTTACCGCTTGTGACATTGATATCAATGTCCCCAATGGTGCCTAGTTTTTTTCCGCTGGATACATCGACGACATCCTTGATTTGGAATTCAGAAATACTGATCATCTGTCCTTCCCCGCCTTTCGTTTTCTACTATAATATGTATGATGGAAAAGCAGGGACGCAGACCAATAGTTTCTTTTATCTACAATTTACTTAAATGCGGACGGCCATTTCTCCACATGACATCTACAGGACATTCAAAAAAAGAAGAAAGCAAGCCGCTTGTCATCATTTCTTTCGTTTCTCCTTGATCAAAAACAGCTCCATCTTTTAATAATAAGGTGTGCTGAAAAACAGGCAGAATCTCCTCTGCATGATGGGTCGTATAGAGCAAAGTAGGCGCATCAGGCTTTGCTGCAATAAATGAGATGGTCTCCAGCACTTGCTCTCTTGCTAAAAAGTCAAGACCCGTCACAGGTTCATCTAAAATCAAGAGCTGCGGATCATTCATTAAAGCTCTCGCAATCAAGACTTTTTGCTTCTCTCCCTGTGAGAGGGTTTCATATGTTCTGTTGGCATATTTGAATGAACCAAACGCTTTTAATAGATCAATGGCTTTCTCTCTCATTTCATCTGTCGGGGTTTCATAAAGCCCGATAGAAGCAAATGCGCCGCTCAAAACAATTTCAAATGCATTGTCGTCTCTGTGTAATTTCTTTTCAAGTCCCGCTGAGATGAGACCAATTTTCCTCCTGAGCTTTTCACCAAGAGCTTCCTTGCCAAAGACATGTCCCAGCACTGTCATCTCGCCTGACGTGGGGAAATAATAGGAGCAGAGCATATTTAATAAAGCGGTTTTTCCCGCACCATTTAAACCGTAAAGCACCCAGTGTTCCTGCTTATTTACCAGCCAGTCAACAGACTGCAGCAGCCATTTCCCATTTCTTTTTAACGAAACATTCTTCAATTCAAGTGACACCATAACTTCCTCCTGAGTAAAAATTCTGAATATACAAATAATGAATGTTTACAGCATATCGTAAATGCTCTTTCTGGTAAACCTCATATAAAAAAGCTGCTCCAATTTAGGAACAGCTTTTTTACAAGGTTACGAAATTTCAATTCGTACGCCTTCTTTTATATCAGGAAACGTGTGCGGTGATGCAAAAACAGCTCCTGGTAATACATCATCAAACGGCTCTTGGAAGTAGATCGAAATATGGCCGAGCTCTTTAAAGTTGTCATTTGCTTTATTGCCGAGGGCTGTGATCGTGTACGTTTGATCACCCACTTGAATGGTTCCGCCTAGCTTCAGCGGCTCTTCTTCTAGATGTTCGAACTCATGAATGACAGACATATCTCTTAATTCCTGCGGCGCTGCGGGTCCAAATAAAACAATCAGCTTATCTTCTTTAAATTGCGGGACTAAGATCCCAATTTCTTTTACAACAGATTGTGTTACCATGTATCTCGATTCCTCCTTTAATACGTTTAATACATACCGAAGCTGGCAACGTATGCGATCACAACAGATAGAACCCCTGTAATAAGACGGCTATACAAAACAGCTGGTACCCCATATTGTACCGTTTCCGGCTTCGCTTCACCAAGTGACAGCCCCACTGGAATAAAATCACACCCTACTTGACCGTTGATGGCAAATAGTGCAGGAAGTGCAAATTGAGGCGGAATGTTTCCTAGTGCAATTTGACTACCAATCAGAACACCGATGACTTGGGCAATGACTGCACCAGGTCCTAAGACAGGTGATAGGAACGGCAGTGTACAGACCACAACGAGCAGTAAAAGCCCCCAAAGAGATCCTGCCAAAGGTGATAGAAAATGGGCAATCAGATCACCGATTTTTGTATAATTGATAATTCCAATTAACATACTGACAAATGCCATAAATGGAATAATGTTTTTCAAAAGCATATCAACAGAATCACGGCCGGCCTGGTAGAACGTACCGGTGACTTTCCCGATTCCGCGTGAGAATCTCATCAGGAAATTGCCTTTTTCCTGCCGCTCAATATTTTCCTCTTTCAGCTTTGCATACGTTTCTTTGAAATTCTCTTTGTCAATCGACTCACTGTTTTCCTGACCTTCTGCTTTCGACTCACCATCAGATGCTTCTGCATAGGAAATATCTTTTTCTGTTACGCCTGATACGAAGATATCTTCTGTAATATGTTTAGCAAGCGGCCCAGAAGGAGAGGATGCCAAAACGTCTACAGTTGGAATGCGTTTCATTGGATAAAGTCCGATTCGCGCCGTTCCCCCGCAGTCAATGACAACACACATCATTTCATCTTCTGGTATAGAGTTTTTAAAGCCGTCACATGCTTCTGTCCCTGTCATTTCTGCAATTTTACGTGCAACCGGGTGAATGCCTCCCCCTGTAATGGAAACAACCTTTCTTCTTTTACCAGTTGGTTCAAGCTCTAAGCCTTCTCCCCATCCGCCAGCACCTTTTGCAACAAATACTTTGTGGTTTGTCATGTCTAACCCTCCCCTATTGTGAATTCGCTTTCATTTTTCCTGCTAAATATTTTGTAATCCATTCAGTAATGATTCCGCGTAGTAAAATGACGACGATCCCGACTAAGAAGTAACGAACAGCAAGCTCTGACATTGAATATCCAGCTTCTTTAATCCCGTTCGCAATTCCTAAGTAGACAAATAGTTCTCCTGCGTTGGCATACGGGAACAGTGATGTCACCGGATGAACAAATGAAACAGCTGAATCATAGAATGCTGGTTTTTGTTTTTCAGGTAAGAAGCGACCAAACGTATAAGCCATTGGGTTTGTCAAAATAAGAACAGATAAGATCGGCATTAACGTGTAGCGCAAAATGGTATATTTCGCTGCAAACTGAATGGCTCTATTCACTCGCTCTTCTCCAATAAATTTCATGACAGCATAAGTGAAAGTAAGTAACACAACAAGCGTTGGAACGATACCTGTAATCAGACCCATGAATTGCTTTCCGCCGGCTTCAAACATTCCGATAAAGTGCTCTCCAAACCATTGAATCCATTCCATGTTTCATCTCCCCTTTCTTTAGTTCACATTTGTTATATTTTTTTTCGAAATCGAGACAAGTGCCTGCTCAGCCGCCATGGAAAGTGCTTGCATGACAGCTGGCGCTTTTTTGCGCTTTTTCAACGTCTTCTTCATCATGTGGTGCTCGTCCAGCACAGTCCCTACATGCTTGCCTTCATATGCAGGGACTTCTTTAAATTTAGATAAGATCGATACGCCGCCAAGCACATGGCATTTTTGAATGATATACGATTCATCCACAATGATGAGCGCAATGGCCCCAGGGCCAACTTTGCGCCGTTCCATTCCTGAAAATAAGTGATAGCCCTGTTTCCCTCTGTAGTCATCAATCAGTGAGTCCATGCTTTTGCGGTAATACTTGATTTGAATAAAAGATAACCCATACTGCACAATGAGAATGATACAAAGTACGATTGCTAATTTTTCCATAGCTTCACGTCCTTATGATTGAAATAAGTGATCTTGTAATGAACGCAGCTTCCAGACGGTTGTGTTTGAATCAAGCTCTACATCATCATGAGTAAGGAACTGTCCTAATTTGATGTCTTTTTTCGCTACAACTTTTCCGCTGATTAAGCCAATTGGAATGTGACCGTTCGTTTTCATGTCTTGATGCGTTTCAAGTACACCTCTTACGGAGAATCCGCCAATTCCGTCAAGTGATTCCCCTGCTTTAATATCTCTTTTCGCAACAGCGACTGTTTCTGACACTGGTACACCAATCGGGTGGATCGATGAATCATGCTGTAAGACCGCTTTTGCGATGGTAACAGGTGTTTCAAGACTCGCTAAGTGGAAAGGACGGTAAAGCGTGTAGTGAGGACCTTTTCCAACTTTTAAGTAACGAAGCTCTTCATCTACTGGCTCTAGATCACTCTTGACGATAACGAATACGCCTGGAGCAAGTCCATTTACATATTCAACGACTCCGAAGTGATCGAGCACGCCGCCTTGTTGTTTTTGATTCAATTTATCTGCTACATTCTCTAAATTTGCTTCGACTCCGTGCATACCGACTTTATCTGGCAAAAGCCCTGTCGCGTTACTTAATAAGTTCATTTCTGCCATTGTTTTTGTTCCGTCTTGGAAGGCAGCGAGCATATGTGCACTCATATGTTTACTATCTGCTTCTGCTTTACACGTATCTGGATTTGCTTCTGGGAAGAATGGGTTGTTCTTGCCTTTCCCAGCAACGAGCACCTCAAGTCCCATTGTTTTTGCAAATTCATATAATTCTAGTGTTGCTGCCGGTTCGTCTCCAGCTGATCCAGAATAAACAAGTCCTGCATTTGTGAATAATTTATGCATCACCAAACCGATGGTAATATCAACTTCTACATTTAAAAGAACGAGATGTTTCTTTGAATTAAGCGCTTCCAAAGAAATGTTTGCTCCGACCTCTGGCACTCCTGTTGCATCTACGACAACTTCCACAAAATCTGATTGAATTACTTCTCTATAATCATTTGTGACGACCATTTGATGCGGCTTCGCATGCTGCTTGTAAAAATTCGCTGCCTTCTCTGCTGCACTAAGGTGAATATCACAAACACCTGCTACAATCATGCCTGGAATTTTAGAAATTTGTGAAATAAGTCCAAAGCCCATTTGGCCTGCCCCAATAATTCCTACTTTGATTGGATCTCCACTGCGTTCTCGAGCTAACAACTGTTGATAGATTGACATCTAAATCATCCTTTCAGGTTTTCTTGCTTCTCGGGTAGATTGCTAGAAAAATAATCTGAAACTTTTAACAAATGTTATAAAAATTAACAAAAATCTGTTTATTGTAACATTTGTTATTTTATTTATCATTTGTTATGAACTTAGTTTATATGATGTGTCAACTTTGTGTCAAGCTAAAATCGATAAAATTTTCAATCTTTTTGAGTCTAAAGACTCAAAAAAACTACCTAATCATATTAGGTAGTTACTTTAATAAGGCATCTCCTGTTCGTTCATCCGTAATTAATACATGTATTAATCCACCTGCTAATGCTGCCCGGATCGCTTCAACTTTTTCTTCTCCTCCAGCGACACCAATGACAAGCGGGATTTCTTTCAGCTTTTGCGGGCTTATGCCCATTACCCTGTCGTTCCATGGGTGAGGATACACTTCCCCTTGGTGATCAATAAAGTTATAGCAAATGTCACCCGCTACATCCTTCGCTTGAAGAATATCCTCCTCACCGCTTGTCATATAAGATTTCACCATCGTTGAATGCTGCGGAACCCCGCCAATCCCGACAACCGCAATATTTGATGATTCTCCTAGTTCAATCACTTTTTTGATTGACGGCTGCCGAATTAGTACATCCTTCGCTTCTTTCGTATCAAGCATGACAGGCACATGTAAAAACTCACATTTAGATTTGAGTGCCTCTGTGCATCTCGCAATAATATAATTGGCATGGATATCAACATCTTCGTTTCCCACACCCCCGACAAGCGGAACAAATGTCACGGATGGGTAATGCTGAACTGACGTAAGCGCTTTCGCCATTTCATGCAAAGTGGTTCCTGAGGAAAAACCGATAACTTGTCCATCCTTCATGACTTTTAATAAAAAGCCAGCCGCCGCAGCGCCGATTCGGCTTTTTGTTGTTTCTTGGCTGAGCGTTTCCACACAGACGACTTCTCGCAGCCCGTATTTCCGCTCTATTTTTCTTTCTAAAGATCCATATTGTTGATTCATTTCATCATGAATAATGATTTCCACGATTCCTGCTTCACGTGCTTTTGCCAAATATTTCGATATGAGTGAACGGCTAACCCCAACCGCTTCTGCTATTTTAGATTGAGTGGCGCCTTCTTCATAATACATATGCGCAACCTTAATGAGCAGCCTTCTTTCATCATGGAATGTCATAATAACCCTTCTTTCCGCTTAAGTGTTTCCTAACAAATGATATCTTAAATAACATTTGTTAAAAACAGATTAAATGAAAAAAATAACAGAGTCAATACTAGAGACGTGCTCTTTCCAAGAATGAAAAAAGCCGCACATGAAGCGGCGGCTTTAAAAGATGTTTTTATTCATTTGTTTGATGGCTGCTTTTTCAAGTCTTGAGACTTGTGCTTGAGAAATCCCGATCTCTTCAGCGACTTCCATTTGCGTTTTTCCTTGGAAGAAGCGTTTGCGAAGAATCATTTTTTCTCGATCATTCAGTCGGCGCATTCCCTCTTTTAAGGCCAATTCCTCTACCCATTGTGTGTCTTTGTTCCGTTCATCACTAATTTGATCCATCACATAAATCGGATCTCCTCCGTCATTATAGATCGGTTCAAACAAAGAAACAGGATCTTGAATCGCATCTAGGGCAAAGACAATTTCCTCATGAGGCACTTCCAGCACTTTGGCAATGTCTTCTGCCGTTGGCTCCTTGCTTGTCTCACTAATCAGCCTCTCACGAACCTGAAGCGCTTTGTAGGCAATATCTCTTAGTGAACGAGACACCCGAATTGGGTTGTTATCACGCAAGTATCGACGGATTTCTCCTATGATCATAGGGACCGCATAAGTTGAAAATCTGACATTGTGGCTTAAATCAAAATTATCAATTGATTTCATTAATCCGATACAGCCTACTTGGAAGAGATCATCCACATACTCGCCTCTGTTGTTAAAACGCTGAATCACACTTAAAACCAACCGCAAATTGCCATTGACTAGCTTTTCTCTTGCTGTATCGTCACCCTCATCTTGCAGCTGTCTGAACAATTTTCTCATCTCTTCGTTTTTCAGAACAGGCAGTTTGGAGGTGTCGACTCCGCAGATTTCCACTTTATTTCTGGACACTTTTTTCCCTCCCTACAGGAGCTGTTGTACAAAGTTCAGTATCTCCTTGGGATGGAAAAATATGCACGAGTGATGACGAGAATCATGAGAAAAGAAGTTGATTCCTTTGACAGCAGAGGGACAGAGCTTTTTTAAAAATTTTTTTAGACCATTTTGTTAAATTCTTTTTGTAATCGTTTAATAATTCTTTTTTCAAGCCTTGAAATATACGACTGGGAAATGCCTAGCATGTCAGCGACATCTTTTTGGGTTTTTTCCTCACCGCCAACCAAGCCGAATCTGAGCTCCATGATCTGTTTTTCACGGTCATTTAATTGCTCCAGCGCTTTTTTCAAAAGTTTTTTATCTACATTTGCTTCAATATCCCGTGTGATAATATCATCATCTGTTCCAAGTACGTCTGATAAAAGCAGTTCATTTCCGTCCCAATCAATGTTGAGCGGCTCATCAAACGACACTTCTGAACGAATTTTATTATTTCGGCGCAAATACATCAAAATCTCGTTTTCAATACATCTCGAAGCATACGTCGCAAGCTTGATCTTTTTTTCTGGGTTAAATGTATTGACTGCCTTAATTAGACCAATAGTTCCAATACTAATTAAATCCTCAATATTAATCCCTGTGTTTTCAAATTTTCTTGCGATGTAGACCACCAACCGCAAATTTCTTTCAATCAGGATGGCCCTTGCTGTTTGATCACCTTTTGGTAATTTGACAAGCAGTTCCTGCTCTTCATCCTTTGATAATGGCGGCGGCAGCGCCTCACTACCACCAATATAATAAATCTCATCACTCTTAAGACCTAGCTTCATGAGGAGTTTATACCAGTAGTAAGTGAGTTTAAATTTTAATTTTTTCATCTTCTTCTCCCTTCTAAATGTCAAGTTGACCTCGTAAGATAAAAGACATCACCAAAACTTAAGACACCCCTTGGATGATTTTTCCGTCTAACATATCTGGATGAATGATGGATTGAAATTCCTGATCTGCTGATAAACCGCTCAGACTCATGCCTACAAAACACTTGGCTGGCTGGATCATATGCGTTTTTGAATAAATGATGACCGTATCTGGTTTTAAGCATAGAAGAAACCCTTGATCATGACCGACCGCTCGATATGGAACAAGTCTTAAACGATCAAGAAGCGGAAATTGATCATCGAGCTTTTGCATCACTTCAACAGGATGAGACTGCTTCATAAGCTCTATAAATGGCTCTCCGCAAATGGACATGAGCTCATCTGCTTGAACGATCATCACAGGTGTTTTCGTCATAGGATCATACAGCTGATTGCCAGAATCGACGAGTCCCTTTAAGCGGATGGTCTCTCCTTGAATGTGTATCTCCGCAAGGACTTGTTCATCAAACTGTCTTTTTTTCGCACCGACCTCTCCTAATCGTTTCTTTGAAAACAGCCAAATCGCAGGAAAGCCGGTTAAAACAAAAAGCCAGCTAATGGGATCACCAAAGCCATCATTTTGTGAAATCAGTAGCCCGTCTTGAATAACAGTATTGGTTTGTAAAAACGAATGAACCCCGATCATGCCTCCTCCCATCAAAAATGTGACAAAGTAAAAAGCAAACAGGTTTTGAAAAAAGGATCGAAATCTTTGAAATCCAAAAGTGACAAGCACGATCAAGACAGAAAAAAGCAGTTTGCCTAAAGGGTGTGACACAAACATTGCAAATGGTGTAAAGAGCAAGAGAACAATGCTCGATCCAATCAGAGCTCCTAACATATATCGCCGTTTTTTTACTTGTCGTTTGAGAATAAATGCAGTGAGTAAGAGAAGCAATAGATCAAAACAAAAGTTTAACAGCCAAATCACATCTAAATAAATGACCACCTTCTGCTCCTTTCATCTGAAACAAAGAATCAAAAGCAGTACTTGCACTTGTTTGTACCAGTATAAAACAGCCAAGAGATGGAAGTCTGTCAATTCTTGTTGGGGATGATAGAGAACTTTTGGTGGATTGTTATTGTTTTTGTCGAGGAATGAGAGCACAAAGAAAGAGAGTGTGCTTCCGGACAAGCTTACAAACAATTATTCGAAACGAAAAAAGACACGCTCCAAGGAGTTGTGCCTTTTTAAAGGATTATTTTTCATTGATATTTAATGTGCCTGGAGCCTTTTGTCGAGTAACATTTCCATAATCATCCCGCACAATCACTTCAATGACTGCACCTTTTGCTTTAGCGGTAGAAGTAGCTGTCCAGTAGCCTTCATATGTTCCGCCGGCTACCTCACGAAGCGGCAGCTCTGTTGTATTTTGCAGCTTTGATCTCGCGTTTGTCAGCGGCATATGAATGACAAACGTTGCGTCTAGCTTTTCTCTGCTGTTAAATGAAATTTTAACAGACTCACCTGATGATAGATTGACATTCTCTGCTGGTGTCAGCTTAGAAATCTCAGGCGCTTCGTATTGAACATCGATATCGACTTTTTTAGTCGTTTTGTTTCCTGCTGCATCTTTTGCTGTTACTTTGATCGTATTTTTCCCGTTTTCAAGCAGGATTCTTGCAGAATATTTCCCATCTTTTATTGCTGCTTTTTTTCCATTCACAGTGACCTCATCAAGATGATCA
Source organism: Bacillus sp. F2HM (assembly GCF_019266135.1). Classification (NCBI taxonomy): domain Bacteria; kingdom Bacillati; phylum Bacillota; class Bacilli; order Caryophanales; family Bacillaceae; genus Bacillus; species Bacillus sp. F2HM. The sequence continues at coordinate 29,445 of NZ_LRMO01000012.1, read as the reverse complement.
TCCGTCACCTTTCCTTCTACAGTGAGTGATTCTTTGTTAGACTTTTCCCCTTTTTTTGGTGTATCTATCGTTAAAACTGGGGCTGTTTGATCAATGATCACCTTGACTGATTTGGATTTTTTCGTTGCGCCTTTATCCGTAACAGTAGCAGCCGTGAATACATGCTCTCCGCTAGACACTGTAACCTTCTCTTTGAAAGCACCCGACTGATCTGCTTTCACTTTGGCAATCTCTTCATCGTTTTGATAGATCGCTACATCAAGCCCTGGAGAGGCTTTACCTTCAATCTCCAGTTCATCTTTGTTCGTGATCGTTCCAGCCTTTGGAGATGTTATTTCTGGTACATCTGCTTCATATTGGACAAGCGCACGAATCATATAATTTCCCTCTTCTTTTGGGGAAGGAGAAAAGGCACCGCTTGTCAGCTGCCAGCTTCTTTCAGCATTTGGTCCATCTTCATCTGTTGCAAGGCCTGGAGATTCCGTATTCTTTTTCGTTTGAATATAGACAAGATAGAAATCTCCATCCACCGTAATGGCTTGATCTTCTAAATCTACTTTTGTCCATTCACCATTACGCAGCGCATTCGCTTTAAAAGGTCCCGCAATTTTTTCACCTGGAGCGCCGTCCTTCCCAGAAGCATCATACACTTCAACCGCAAATTCATTCCCGCCAGGGGCTGGCCACTCTGTTGTCCAGAAACGGAAAAGCCCCCCTGTGACCTGCGCTAGTTTCTTCCCTTTTTCTAATGAAAATTTCACCGCCCAGCCATTACCAGGATCATAGAACGCCCGCGCATTTTCAGGTGTTCCGTCATCGTAGCCAATTTCGCCAGCAAAACCGATGAAAGGTTCCAGCTTGATTGCTTTTTCAAGCGGCTTTTCTGTCACATCGGCTGTAAACGAATATCCTTTAAACCCTTTCGCAAATACTTTGACTGTATACACACCGCTCAATGCCTCTAGAGAAAACTCGCCAGATTCATCTGTTTTCACCGGCTCAATTTTCGCATCCTCTACAAGATAAACCGTAGCATCCTTTACTTTTTCACCCGTTGTTTCATTGACAATTGTGCCAGATATCGTTCGTTTTTCTAGTGGCTGCAGGGAGAAATTTGCCTCTGCTTGATCATTTGCAGAAATATTGACTTTTTGTGTGCGTGATTCAAAGCCATATGCTTCAGCTTTCACTGTAAATTCCCCTGCACCATGAGAAAGCTGATATCTCCCTGTCGCTTCATCTGTGTACGTGGACTTGCCGCTTTCAAGAACACTGATTTCTGCCTTCATCGGAAGAGCTTTGATAGACGGAGCATCTAAGCTTTTTTCCTTTTTCATCTGGACATGTTTTTCTTTTATTTTAGCCGGCTTTGCACTATTCGGATCGACAGGTTTCTTCTGCTCCTGTGCTGGCTTTTCTTTTTTGATGACGCCAAGCTGTTTCTTTGCCTTTTGAGGCAAGGCTTGATCTGTTATTTTCACATCATCTAAATAAAAACCGTCTTTTGTCACACTGCCATCCGTTCTTATCTGAAAAATAACTCTCACGTTCTGACCTTTGTAGGCAGATAAATCAACTTCTCCTTTTGTCCATCCACTTGTTTTGCCTGTGTAGGCTGCCACTTGGACAGCATCTTCCCCCTCAGGCTGCACATGCATATGCACATAGTCATAATTTGCTTCAAGGTCATGCCAGTATTGATATTGTAAAAAGGAGGCGCCTGACTCAGGTACCGCAATCATCGGCATAGATAAATGAGCATCTGTTTGATTTTCATAAGGACTGTCTAGGTTTGTGGCGTAGACATGATCTCCAGTAAAGGCCTGTTTCGGACCTGTGGTCGGCTTCCCCCACTGCCAAGGATCTTTTGTTCCACCACTGAACCATCCACTTGGCCAAGCTTCAAAATCTTGCGAGTAGCCAGTCGTGATGGATGTTTTAATCGGAAGCGTATACGGTTCTGATGCAGCTTCATTTTCTCCAAAATCTTTCACAATCCATCGGTACGTGACGTTTTCTCCCTCAAGTTCTGGGAGCTGGACAACATATGTCCCTTTTAAATGATTTCCATCCGTTCGTTTTGCTTGCAGCGTCTCCCTTTTCCCTTGATCCACTTGATAGCTCAAGGAGACATTTGTCACCGCTACTTCATCTTCTGCTGTAATACTTAGAGGTGTTGGTGTAGAGGCAAAAATTTCATTCGGTCCTTTATGAGAAAAAACAGGTGGTTCTGTATCTTCTCCCTCTTTTGTTACCTGTCCTTCAATCTTGCCAATTCCATCTGTTAATGCTGTGATGGCTTCTTTTGCATCAACTAATCCTGCCCCATAGCCATTGTTAGGGGATTCCGGGAATTGCTGATCTGTCAGCGGTTTTGCAGTATCAATGAGAATTTCTTCGATCTCTTCAACAGACAGATCTGACTGTACTTGGCGCAGAAGAGCCACAACAGCTGAAACATGCGGACCTGCCATCGAGGTTCCATTCCAGCCATCCTCATACCCTTTCCCAGGAATAGAAGAACGAATATTTACCCCTGGGGCCGCAATATCTGGTTTCATGACCCCATATGGAGAGGGACCTTGCAAAGAGAAAGAACCCAGTTTGTTGTTTTGATCTGTTGCACCCGTCGCAAAGGCTTCGGGATAGTTCGCAGGATTTGCAATAGATCCCTCACCGCCAGGGTTAAATAAATCCGTATTACCAGCTGAAAACTCTGGGAAGATGTCCGCTGCTCTCCAAGCATTGACCACATCTTTATACCAATCATCAAGACCGGGTCCACCGCCCCAAGAATTATTGACCACATCTGGCGCCTTTTCTGGATGAGGGGTTCCGTTTTCATCTTTTGGAGCTAAAATCCATTCACCTGCCTCAAGCAGATCAGCATCTGATCCACCATCTTCTGAGAAAGCTTTCACCGCGATCCATTTTGCACCTGGTGCGACTCCAATTTGATTCTCTCCATTTGGCTCAGAGCCAACCATCGTTCCCGTTACATGTGTACCATGCTCTAAATCATCGTATGGCGCTTTAGAACCTGTCGTTGCATCGTACCAATTGAATTCATGAGAGGGTTCATTCGGACGTGCAGGGTCAAATCCGCGGTATTTTTCTTTTAATGCAGGATGATCCCATTCCACACCTGTATCAATACTTGCCACAACGGTACCAGTTCCGTCATAGCCTAAAGCCCACGCTTCTGGGGCATGAACGTGAGAAATGTTCCACTCGATTCCATCTGCTGCTTTGATTTGTTTGTTTTTCTTTGAAGTCTTCAAATCAACAGGACGATGGATTTGACGGATTTCATTTGGCAGCACTTGATCTACTTCTGGGAAGGAAGCCACCTTTTCCATGACTTCTTTCGTTCCCGTCACAGCGAGACCATTCACAATATAGTACGAATGAATATCCTTCACTTGCTTTTTCTTTTGGGCTTTTTGTAAATAAGCAAGCAGCGCTTCCTGCGTCTCTTCAGACGTCGCTCTTAGTTCTGATACGACAGCTGATCTTTTTGTGTACTGCGTTTTAGCAGCTGTTAACTTCTGTTTTTTGGCTTTTGACACAGCATCCTTCGCCACTTTTTTGACATTGGTTTGTTCCTTCATTTTGACTAAAAAGGTCACCTTGTCTTCTTGTTGAAACTGTTTCATTAATCTAGATGAGATCTTTGCTTTTGTTTTCTTGGAGGAAACAGCTTCCTCTTGATATGAGGTAGAAGTCGATTTTGCTTGAACCATCCCAAAGCTTGTCATCGTTAAAGTACCAATCACCAAAAGACTCATCAAACGATAGCCGGCGGTTTTGCGAAACTTCACTTTCAATCAAATCCCTCCTCCTCAAATGGTCAAACAGTGTATGGGTTTAACTCCTCCCTTTCCTTTGTTCATGACAAGATTCATGGTGTTCTATTTAATGTAGTCAAATAAAGTTCATCATTTTGTCGCTTTTTGTAATAGGATTTAAAAATGATTCTTTTTACTTAATCACTCTAAGTCGAAATACATATGTTGGATAAAGTAACCAAGACACATTTAAGACTTTTTGATTAGTAGTGATACGGGTTTCTTTATATATTAGACATGAAAAATCCCCTTCCGGTGGAAGGGGATGAGTGATACTCGATTAGCGTTTATTACGGTTGCGCAAGAACGTTGGGATATCCAGCGTATCATCGCTTGATTGTGTATTTTGTCTCGGCTGAGATGATGACTGCTGATGTTCCTCACGCTTTACTTCACGTTTTTGAGGAATGGATTGATTTTGCTTTAATCCTTGCCCTAATGGATTTCTTTGTGGTTTTGACACCTCTGGCTCTTGCTCAATAAATCCAGTTGCGATCACGGTTACCACAATTTCATCCTTCAAGTTATCATTGATGACAGAACCGAAAATCATGTTTACATCTTCATCAGATGCAGAAGCCACAATGTCCGCTGCTTCTTGTACCTCATAAAGACTTAGGTTCGTACCACCAGTAATATTCATGATGACACCTTGTGCACCGTCGATTGCCGTTTCCAGAAGTGGTGAAGAAATAGCTTTCTTCGCAGCTTCAGCGGCACGATTTTCACCAGTCGCAACACCGATACCCATAAGAGCAGAACCTTTATTGGACATGATCGTTTTCACGTCAGCAAAGTCAAGGTTAATTAAACCTGGTGTAGCAATAAGATCTGAGATCCCTTGAACACCTTGTCTTAGCACGTTATCTGCTGCACGGAATGCTTCAAGCATTGGCGTGTTTTTATCAACAATTTCAAGCAAGCGATCGTTTGGAATGACGATTAATGTGTCAACTGCTTCCTTCATAGAAGCAATTCCTTCGACTGCTTGAAGCTGACGCTTTCTTCCTTCAAATGTGAAAGGACGAGTCACGACTCCAACTGTCAATGCACCAGAATCTTTTGCGATTTTTGCAATGACAGGTGCAGCACCCGTACCAGTTCCACCGCCCATACCGGCAGTAACAAAGACCATGTCTGCGCCTTTTAATACTTCTTCAATCTGTTCTTTGCTTTCCTCAGCAGCTTTTTTACCGACTTCAGGATTCGCACCTGCTCCAAGCCCTCTTGTCAGCTTAGCACCGATTTGCATTTTCGTTTCTGCTTTTGATAGATTTAACGCCTGTGCATCTGTGTTGACTGCAATGAAATCGACACCTTGTACGTCATTTTCGATCATTCGGTTGACAGCGTTATTTCCGCCTCCACCTACTCCGATTACTTTAATTGATGCTAGGCCGTCTATATTTGTTTCAAACTCCAACATGCTGAATCCTCCTAATCCGTCGAAAATCTAATTCTATTCCCAGAACATATTAAATAGTTTTTTCATTTTGCCCGGTTTTTTATTTGTCTCTTCTTGTGCTTTTTGTTTTACTTTCGGTCTTGGCTGCGCTTCTTTCACTTGTGGTGCAGAAGAAACCGGCTCCATGGATGCGCCTACTTCATGAAACGCCTCATCCGGCATTTGGAATCCAACTTGTCTGCCCTGAATCTTTGCATTGCGATAAGCAAAGTGGATCAGACCCACTCCTGTCATATACTGAGGTTCTCTCACCCCAATATAATTCGGACTTGCAATTCTAACATTGTTTTGCAAGACCGTTTGTGCAAGAGAAAGGATACCTGGTATAGCTGCCTGTCCACCTGTTAGAACGAATCCGCCAGGCAAATCATGGACACCCATATTTCTTAATTCCTCTGCCACAAAGAGCAAGATTTCTTCCAGCCGAGCTTCGATGATATTAGCCGCTTCAAGCTGTGTATACGTCTGTTTCTGGTCGGTACCGATGACAGAAACTTCAAATGTTTCCTCAGACGATGCCTCATCATAAAACGCATGTCCAAATTGTTTTTTGATTCGTTCAGCTTCTTCAGTAGAAGTTCTAAGTCCTATAGACAAATCTTTTGTAATGTTCTCTCCGCCCAAAGGGATACTGTGAGTAGAATAGAGATGCCCGTTTTCAAATACGGAAATCGTTGTAGATCCGCCGCCAATATCGACGAGAGCTACCCCTAGATTTTTTTCATCTTTCGATAATGCTGCCGAGCCCGATGCGAGCGGCTGCAAGCAAATATCCATAATTTCAATTCCAGCTCTCTCTACACATCGGAGCCAGTTATGTAGAATCGTTTTAGAACCTGTAATTAACGATCCATCCACCTCTAGCCGAACACCAAGCATTTTTTTCGGATCAGTGATCTCATCTCTTCCGTCGACGATAAATTGTCTCGGGATGACGTCTACGACGAGATGTTCTTGAGGAATAGATACTACCTGTGCAGCATCTAAGACACGTCTCACATCTTCAGCATGTATTTCTTTGTTTTCACTAGATACTGCGACCACGCCGCTCGTATTCTGAACATGAATGTGGTTTCCGTTAATTCCGACAATCGCCTTTTGTAATGGAAAACCTACCATTCTTTCAGCCTGTTCAAATGCTTGTCTAATAGAATGAACTGTCTCATCTATATCAACAATCGATCCTTTTTTTAACCCTTCTGAAGGGACATTTCCAACACCTATAATGTTAAGCGAATCATCCGCCATTTCTCCGACGATGACTTTAATATTGGATGTACCGATGTCAAGGCTGACGTAAATTTCATTGTTGTTCATTCTATGGCACCTCCTCACATATCAATACTTTCTATTCTATTATTTGCTGAACAACAATACAATGAATGTGTTTTTACAAGTGTGTAACAAAACTTAAAAAATCAACATTTTTTATTAGGATTACTGAAAATATTCGTTACATCATATGTATATCCTTTTTTATGACTCACTTTTTTTCTTTTTTTCTCTAGAAATTGTCCATTTTGTTAGTAGAATTCTTCGAATAACTGCTATATTTTGAAACAATCTAACGCCGAAAGCAAACATTCCGACTAAATACAAGTCTACACCAAGATGGACGCCCAGAAAAGCTAAACTTATTGCAAGTATAATATTAAAGAAAAAGCCTGATACAAACACTAGTTCATCGTATGCCCCTTGCAGATGTGCCCTGATTCCACCAATCAATGTATCAAGTGCAGCAAGTACAGCGAGGGAAAGATAATTAGAATACTCATTCGGTATCGTAAAATTTGTTAAGAAACCGATCGCAACTCCTATGATTAAGCCAAGTACAGGAAGCCACATTAAGATTTTCCCTCCTTTACATCGTCAAGAGGCTTCAACTCGTTTAACTGAATCGCACCGTCATATGCTTTTAATTGAATTTGCGGCTTCGGCTGGCTAATACTTAAGCCGAAATTTTCCTGAGCAAATAAATCACCAATATCTGATACATTTAAACGGCTGTATAATTTGTCGGCCTGGTCGCTGATCATCTTGATGGTCACTTCATCACCATCTAAGCTGTAGCCATCCATTTTCGTCGTGCCATTAATATCTCGAATCACACTTGTATTAATCACACGGTGGTCATTAATGGAAATATGTTTTGCCCCATACATATTGGCTTCGTTGATTAGCTTTTTCAGAAGATCAGGCGGGATATTTTTCACTTCTTCCCCGGTCAGATCCTTGGAGAAAAGCTGAGAGATGTCAACCTCAATTCCCTCCCCTGTCACTTCTGTAAAACCAGCCTTTTCTTTTAAATCTTTTAATGTTTTTGTTAGTTGAGCTTCTTTTGATTGATCTCCTTGATGACCATACTTTTTCAGCATTTCATCATATTTATCAATTTCTTTCAGTAAATCCAATTCTTTACTTTTAGATGCAGATAAATCCTCTCTTAGCTCCCACACATCGCGAGTATCACGAACTTTGGGCTTTTGCAATGAATTAAATTGGATGGAGACCATGATGCCGAATATCACCATTAAGGCTGTCAAACTAAGTAAAGGCTTCTTTTTCCTCAACACCACTCACCTTTTCACTTTTAATCTTTGTGTTTTAAAAGAGGATTCATACGAATATCCTTTTTTTCAATCGTCATCGAAATGTGATCACTTGTCAGCTGATCGACCACTCCTCCTGCAATATTTAATGCAGGTATTAACACAGCCGGATCACCAATAGCAGAAATAACAAATGGCGCTGGATGCTGAACCCCGTCAACTGTGACAACTGGGCCGTTACAATGTATGTATGATTGGTGTGTAATTCTCTGTCCATTAATAGATACGGCAGAGGCCCCTGATATAAACAGTTCGTTTATCACATGAAAAATGTGGCTCTCATGAACAATGTAATTATTGACATTTTGTCCACTCGGGATATAAGATGCATCTTCAAGGGATACTTTTACCCCTTTTCCTTTTACACCGATCTCTCCTGTAAACATCCTGTATTTCTCAACATCTTCCAATACATTAAAATACTGCTCTTTTTCATTTTTCAAATTGTACTCAGTGGCTTGAACCTGTGATTGAAGACTGTATAATTCTTTTTCAAGTTTCTGATTCGCCTTTTCTTGCTTTGTCAGCTGACTTTTCAAGGAGTATTCTTTTTTCCATTGCTCTGTTCGAATGACATCTGCCTGATGCTGCTTAGTATATTGGTATGAAAAAGAAATCAGAAAACCAAGAACAAGCATGACAATTGAGAATATAACTGTTTTGCCTCTCAACGTTCATCTTCCTTTTTCTTAGATTTAAACGCTTCAAAATACGTCGCGACTTCCATATGGATTGTGCCTTTTTCAGATGGCGAAAGTTCTTTTACAATGGCAGGATAGGTTTTCATTTTATTAGCGAATGTTTTAATTGATGCAATCACGGTGTTCCCGTCATTCATATAAAATTTAACGAGCCACTGGTTTGAGCTTGTTGGCACATAATATATTTCTGAGATGAGTTCCTGAATAGAGGCTGGCAGCTGATTTAAAGATCTAACCGTTTGCTTCAGCTTCTCTTTATTGTCCCAATCAACAAAAATAGGTCCTGCATGACTTGGTGTGACTTCTTCTGGTAATGCTGTCCCATTTTCAAGAAGCTCATAGTATAAATTTCCCTTTTGAAGATAAGCAATATTGGCATATTCTTTGACAGCAATACTAACCTTATTTGGAAAATGTTTTTTGATACTGACACTTTTAATCAGTTTGTTTTGTTTAATATGATCTGCTGTTAAATCTTTATTTAAATTCCAAAACTCTGTTTCGCCTTCTTTAATCTGGGAAAGTTTCACAAGCTGTTTTGTAGGGACATGCTCGTTACCCGTAATAGTTAAAGAAGAAATTTTACTGATTGGTGTCTGCAAATAAATAATGATTAAAACCATGATAAAAAACAGTAGAATAAAAGAGATTAGTCTCCGATTCGCTTTCTGCTTCCTTTGTTCTTTAATTTTAGGAATTCGTTCTTCTATATTGACGATCTTTTCATTTTCATGATCAGGCCGCATATATATTCTTCACCCCATTCAAAGCTGCTTGTCCACACCTTTGGGTCATCTTTTGATGAGAAAACAAACGGCATGAAAGAATGCCGTTTGTTTTCCTGCGATGCCATCATTCATAAAACTTGCTTTTACTTTGCTTCACCGATAATTTCTACTTCTGTATGCATATCTACATTGTAGTCATCTTTAATTTTCTTTTGGATGTACTGAATTAAGTCCAGCACGTCTTGAGCAGTAGCCCCGCCAGCGTTCACAATAAAGTTTCCATGCATATCAGAGATTCTTGCTCCGCCAATTTGGTACCCTTTTAAATTCGCTTTTTCTACAAGCTGTCCTGCATATTCAGGCAGCGGATTTCGAAAAATACTTCCGGCACATGGTCGATTATAAGGCTGTGTTTCCTTACGATAGTCTTTATTTTGCTGCATTTTCTTTGTGATTTTCTCTCGATCATCCTGTTTGAGCTTAAACACGGCCTCGAGAACAATGCCTGGTCGTTCCTTTTGAAGGACAGACGTTCTGTAGCTAAAGTTCATCTGCTCATTTGTTAGCCACTCGATGCTTCCATCTTCAAATAAGATTCTTGCTTTCACAAGAATCTTACTGATATCAGATCCGTGCGCACCTGCGTTCATATAAACAGCGCCGCCAATAGACCCTGGAATACCAGCTGCAAATTCCAGCCCTGAAAGACCCTGCTTACTAAGAGACGTTGCAAGCCTTACAACAGAATAGCCGCCGCCAACTGTAATTTCTTCATCATTTACAGTTAAGTGATCAAGTCCAGCGCCTAACTTCAGAACAACACCACGTATTCCTTTATCAAGTACGAGTAAATTTGACCCTCTTCCAATAACCGTCCACTCCGCGTGGTGTTTTTTTATCTGATCCATGATCGTTTTAACTGAATCGATATCTTTAGGAACGATCAATAGATCTGCCGGCCCGCCTATTTTCATTGTCGTATGATTTGCAAGCGGCTCATTTTCAAGCACTTTACCGACTTGCGCTTCTAATAATTCATTCTTCAAGTTCTCCATATTACCCTCCGCCTTACCTAATATCATTCCATCATGTAGTCGTAATTTCTTTTAATACATTATATAAACGTCCAGCCGCATCTGGTACTCCAAGTTCTTTTGTTAATCGGCTCATTTCGTTTAATTTTTCTTCATGACCAGCAATTTCATCAATGGCATGAAGGAGGCTTTCTCCAGAAAGCTCTGATTCTCTTAAAACGATTGCAGCGTCATGCTTTTCTAGTGATCTTGCATTGATTTCCTGGTGATTTGCCGTCACGTATGGGCTTGGGATAAAAATAGTTGGAATTCCAAGGGCTGTCACTTCAGCAATCGTTGTGGCACCGGCTCTTGCAACAATCACATCAATCGATTTCAAGTACTCCGGCATTTGATGCAAGAAAGGCTTTGTGATCATATTAGGTGCTGCACCTTTTTCTTTTAGTTCGTTCAGCACTTTTTCATAATGAACCTCACCCGTGATATATAAAAGCTGATAGTTCTTAGCCTTTAATTCATCTTGCATGTCAATGACTGCTCTATTAATCGGCGCAGCCCCCCGGCTCCCGCCAAAAATAAGAACCGTTTTTTTCGTTTCATCCAGCCCAAACTCCTTCAGAGATTTCCCCTCTTTTATAGAGACGACTTCAGAGGCTCTAGGGTTTCCCGTAAATACAACCTTTTCAGAAGGAAAATGTGCCTTTGCTTCTTCAAAGCAGATGGCTACCTTATCAACATATCTTGCTAGAAACTTATTTGTGATACCAGGCAGGCTGTTCTGTTCGTGAATAATGGTCGGGATTTTCAGCTTAGAAGCTGCATAAACGACAGGGCCGCACACATAACCACCTGTTCCAATGACCGCATCTGGCTTAAATTCCTTTAAGTAAGATTTGCTTTTTTGAACGCCTTTTAGAAATCTCATCACCGTTTTTACGTTATCAAAGGAAAGCTTTCTTTTAAAACCTGAAATTTCTATGGACTTGAAAGGGATATTTTCTCTTTCTACAATTTTCTTTTCAAGTCCATTTTCAGTACCAATATATAAAAATTCTACATCAGGATGCAGTCTTTTCACTTCTTTAATAAAAGCTAAGGCCGGATAAATATGTCCGCCTGTTCCGCCTCCACTGATTACTATACGCATTATACCATTTCCCCTCAATTTTTTTCTGCTCTGAACAAAGTATAAACCCTGTTTTAAACAACAGGGCTCCGTTAAAACCTGTAAAGAAGAGTCAAAAAACATGTTTCCAATACAAAATCTGTCATTTCTACTCTTCAAATCATTTTTTTGTACTTTTGCAAAATAAATGTCATCATGGTTTCATGAACTAGAGCAGCATTAATATCTAGCGTACCTGCTTACATTCAAGAGTACCCCAATTGCCATCAGCATTAATGTCAGTGATGAGCCGCCATAACTTAGGAATGGGAGCGTGATACCTGTCACAGGGATAAGTCCAGTAACAACTGCGATATTAATCATCACTTGAATGGCAACCATTGAAATAATACCAACTGCTAGGAAACTTCCATATAAGTCTGGGGCTCCAAGTGCTATTCGTATGCCTCTCCATAATAGAACACTAAAGAGCAGCAAAATGAGTGATCCTCCAATAAAGCCAAGCTCTTCAGACAATATTGCAAAGATGAAGTCTGTTTGAGGCTCAGGTAAATAAAAGAATTTTTGTCTACTTTGACCGAGACCCATTCCGAACAGACCGCCTGGACCAACAGCGTATAAGGATTGAATAATTTGAAACCCACTGCCTAGTGGATCTTCCCAAGGATTTAAGTACGATGTAATTCGTTTTATGCGGTAGGGCGCTGATAAGACTAGTGCAGCAAATCCGCTGAGCCCTATAAGACCGAGAAATATAAAGTGAGCAATTCTCGCACCTGAAACAAATATCATAATAATACAGGTTCCAACCATTACCGTCCCTGTTCCCAAATCTGGCTGCAGCATGATGATGGCAAATGCAGAAAACACAATGCCTAATGCTGGTGCGAAACCTTTACGAAAGGATGTGATATTTTTTTGTTTTTCAGATAAGAATTTTGCAAGAAACGCAATCATCGCAAGCTTCATAAATTCAGAGGGCTGAATACTAAACGCACCGACACCGATCCAGCTTCTTGATCCATTTCTCTCCATACCGATACCAGGAATAAGTACAAGCAGCAAAAGGAGAAAACAAACAGCAATCAATATCTTTGACCAAGTCCGCCACGTCCAATAATCGACTCGCATAATGAAAAACATCGCGATAACTCCGATTCCGGCAAACAAAAGCTGTCTTTTTGCAAAATAAAACGAATCATCAAATTTATACGATGCCCACACAGCACTAGCGCTGTACACCATAATTAAACCAATCGTCAATAAAAGTAACGTAATGACAACAAGCAAAAAGTCCGGAGAAGTTTTCTTATTCGTCAAGAGACCGACACCCCAAGCATAATTTCATTTGGGCTGTCAGTCATACGAGAGACAAGCCCTTATTTAAGCATATGCACGGCGTTTACAAACATGTCTCCACGTTCTTCAAATGTTTTATGTTGATCCCAGCTTGCACAAGCCGGGGATAATAAAATCACGTCTTCTTCTTCAGAAATGTTAAACGCCGCAGGTACTGCTTGTTCAACATTATCGACATGTTTTACGTGATGTATTCCCAGTTCTTCACCAAGCTTCACAAACTTAGGTGCCGTCTCACCAAATGTGATAATTCCTTTTACATTTTTCATAAAAGGTTTCAATTCATCAAATTCATTGCCGCGGTCAAGCCCGCCAGCTAGTAAAATGGTCGGCTGATTAAAAGCTGACAATGCTTTACTTGTTGCTAGTATATTGGTGGCTTTACTATCGTTATAGAATTTTCTGCTTTGAATTGTATCTACAAACTGCAGACGATGCTTCACTCCACTAAATGTCGTGAGAACGTGTGCGATTGCTTCATTTGAACAGCCTGCATTTTTCACCACACAAATAGCTGCCAAAATATTTTCTTGATTATGCTCACCAGGAAGAACAACATCCTTTAAATCGATAATATGTTCATTCATGTAGTAGATCGCACCATTTTTAATGTATGCACCATGTTCTACTTGCTCTTTCACCGAGAAAAACACTTTTTTTGCTTTTGAAGCTTCAGCCAGTTTTACGACTGATGGATCATCGAGGTTAATAACAGCTATGTCATCTTCAAGTTGATGTGCGTATACTTTCTGCTTTGCTTTTTCATATTCATCACGAGTGTGGTGATAGTCTAAATGTGCATCAAAAATATTTAATATTAAGCTGATTTTAGGTCTGAAATCAACTGTTCCCATTAACTGAAAAGAAGAGAGTTCAGTTACGATCCACTCATCGCCAGCTGCCTTTGCAGCGACTTCGCTGGCAACTGTGCCAATATTACCTGCCACTAAAGTTTTTTGACTGTCTTGTTTCAGCATGTCATAAATCAAAGTCGTGGTAGTGGTTTTTCCATTTGATCCAGTAATCCCAATAAAAGGAGCTGAGGTTAAATGATAAGCTAATTCTATTTCCGTCCAAACTGGAATTTGGCGGCGAAGCGCTTCTTGAACCATCACATTTTCATATGGAATTCCCGGATTTTTAATTAAAATTGTAATTTCTTTATCATCGAATATTCGAAGAGGATGACTGCCACAAATGACATCAATCCCCTTTTCGGATAGAAGCTGAGCAGGTTCATTTTCTTCAAACGGCTTTTGATCATTTACTGTAACATTTACGCCATGCTCATGAAGAATTGAAGCTGCCGCATATCCGCTTTTTGCAAGACCTAATACTAGTACATGTTCGTTTTTTAACATTTGCATCTTATTCAATTATAACCACACCTCGATGTAAATTCCTAAAACAGCAAGTAATAAACCAGCTGTCCAGAAGGTGACAACTACTCTCCACTCAGACCAGCCAACTAACTCATAGTGGTGGTGAAGCGGACTCATCTTAAAGATTCTTTTTCCAGTTGTTTTAAAGGAGATCACTTGAAGAATAACGGATAACGTTTCGACAACAAATACTCCTCCAATAATGACAAGTAAAATTTCAAGCTTTGTTAAAATCGCAATTGCTACAATCGCTCCGCCTAAAGCAAGCGACCCTGTATCACCCATAAATACTTTTGCAGGATGCGCGTTAAACACAAGAAACCCAAGAACGGCTCCAGCAACAGCTACTGAAAAGATCGCTACATCGTACTGTGATTGATTCCAAGCCAGTATAGCAAAGGCTCCAAAGGCAATAGCCGCGGTTCCAGATAATAGACCATCCAGTCCATCCGTTAAGTTCACGGCATTAGAACCTCCGACAAGCATGAAAACGACAAGGATAAAGTAAGCCCATCCTAAATCGAAGCTCACATCTGTTCCTGGAATGCGAATCGTCGTTGCAAACTGATAATAATGGAAGACTGCATAAAAAATCACTGCGATCACAATTTGACCAATTAATTTCTGTTTCGATGTTAAACCTAGGTTTCGTTTCATCGCTACTTTAATATAATCATCTAAAAATCCTAATAGACCGTAGCCAAGCGTGACAAATAACAATAAAAACATTTCTGGACTAATCTCAGAAAATTTGTTGATCATCACAATCGTTGTAATGGTAATAGAAAAGATAATCATAATTCCGCCCATTGTCGGAGTACCTGATTTCTTTTGGTGAGACTGTGGTCCTTCTTCTCTAATACTTTGACCAAATTTAAGCCTTCTTAAAAACGGAATAAAAATCGGGGATAAAAGAACACTGATTAAAAATCCCATTATGATTGTAAACAATATCACCTGTTCAAGCATCGTTCTTTACTCCTTCCGAATTTCCAAAACCGTTTTCCATCAGAAAATTACATTCATTATTAAGGTATTCATTCGCGTTCTTCGTATGTTGTTTTTGTACAAAATGCTTCATTTCATTACACTCTTTTCATCATTTTAAGATTTGTTTAGATCTAAAATAGCGTCCATAGCAACCTTTGCATCATCAAAATCGTAAACTTGATCGCCAACGATTTGATAAGTCTCATGACCTTTACCCGCTATTAAGACTGTATCGCCTTTTTTCGCATTGGCAATTGCAAAAAAGATGGCTTGTTTGCGATTCACAAAACTATGATAATATGCGTCTGGCACCCCATTTTCCATATCCTTTAAAATAGCTGAAGGATCTTCGCTTCTTGGGTTGTCTGATGTAAATACAGGTTCATCTGCATACTTCACAGCGATTTGGGCCATTTGAGGACGCTTTGTTTTATCACGGTCGCCGCCGCAGCCTATCACACAGAAAATTTTGCCTTCTGTTAATTCTCTACACGTTGTCAGGACATTTTCTAAGCTGTCAGGTGTATGGGCGTAATCGACGATAACAGGGAAATCTTGATCACAGTTCACAAGTTCAAATCGGCCTTTGACTCCCTCCAGCTCTTCAATAGCACTTACAATCGTTTCAAATGTTAAGCCAGATACGATCCCTACTGATACAGCTGCTAGGATGTTGTACACATTAAACTTACCGATGAGGGCAACTGTCACATTTTTTGTGCCAATTGGAGTGATCAAATCAAATTGAGTTCCCTTCGGTTTGATTTGAATATTCTTTGCCATCACATCTGCTTTTTGCTCTAAGCCATATGTCATGACTTCAGCAGCTGTCACTTTTTCATAATAACTCGAAGCGTCATCATCTGCATTTAAAATCGCATGCTTCGGCTTATCGTGATGAAAGGCACTGCCAAGCTGTGAGAATAGCAAGCTTTTCGCATGTTTATATTCTTCCATTGTGTTGTGGTAATCAAGATGGTCCTGCGAAAGGTTTGTGAAAACGGCAATATCATAATCACATCCATGTACCCTGCCAAGATGCAGTGCATGTGATGATACTTCCATAATGGCTGTGTCTACATCTTGGTCAAGCATCTGTTTAAAGGTTTTCTGAAGTGTGACACTTTCAGGTGTGGTGTTTTTCACATCGAGAATGTCATCATTCACCTTCATATACATCGTACCGATTAAGCCTGTTTTCTTTTCAGCTTTTCTCATCATTTGTTCAATCATGTGTGTTGTCGAAGTTTTTCCGTTCGTTCCTGTGATCCCGATGAGATTCAGCTTATGAGTTGGCTGCTCGTAAAACGCATCAGCTATTCTTGCAAGAGCTCTTTGAGAGTGTTTTACAATAATGACTGGTACATCTGATATGTTAAGAGGGTGTTCTGCTACAATCGCTGCAGCCCCGCTTTTCACCGCTTTTTCAGCATAATCGTGTCCATCTACTGTATAGCCTTTTATACAGACAAAAAGGCTTCCTTTTTTCACCTCTCTTGAATCCATTTCAATGGAAGTGATATCAGGATTTTCGTTTATTAATTCGTTGTTTTCACTTTTAAAGTATGTAAGGAGTTCTTGTAATTTCATTTCATATCAAACCTCTCAAATTCGTTCACGTGCATGTCTTGTGAAAAAAACACACAGTCTATATTTTATCGTAAAAAAAAGGATACATCCAGCGTATTCCTTAAGTTTCTCTTGGAAAAAACACACTTTAGGCTCTTTTTTTCAAACAGGCCTTCTCTTTCAACAAAAAGAGGCAGCCGAATGAGTGCGGCTACCCTCTGTTCATTCTTTATTATTCATCGTTTAAGTATAATCTGATGGTGGAGCCTTCTTTGACTTTTGTCCCAGCAGCAGGCGATTGCTTCACCACTTTACTGCCAGTTCCAGAAGCATCGATCTTAAGGTTAATCAAGAGGGATTCAAGGTCTGAAACAGATCCCCCTACAAGATTCGGTACTTCAATGGTTTTTGTGTCCAGCCACTGGTACTTCTTTTCAATTTGTCCTTTTCTTTTTTTCACACCTATCTCAGGCAAGCTGTCCCGCATAATATGACCCACAATTGGCGCAGCAACTGTCCCGCCAAATTGAATAGTGCCTTTTGGGTTATCTACAGCCACATATACAACGATACTCGGATCATCAGCAGGCGCAAACCCGATAAACGACACAATGTGGTTATTTTCCATGTACTTGCCGTCTTTTACCTTCTGGGCTGTCCCTGTTTTTCCGCCAACTCGATATCCTTCAACAAATGCATTTCGGCCAGTTCCTTGAGCGACTACACTTTCAAGCGCATATCTGATTTCTTTGGATGTTTCTGCTGAAATCACTTTCTTTTTGGCAATCGGTGATTGCTTTTTCACTACCTCTTTTGTGATTGGATCTATCCATTCTTTTGCAATGTACGGCGTGTAAAGTGTTCCGCCATTTACCGCAGCTGCTACGGCAGCTACTTGCTGTATCGGCGTAACAGATACACCTTGACCAAAGGCAGTTGTCGCCTGCTCTACAGGGCCAACCCGGTCCAGCGGGAACAAAATGCCTCGCCCTTCCCCCTGAAGATCGATTCCTGTTTTTTGGCCAAACCCGAAATTTTTAATATAGGAAAATAATTTATCCTTTCCTAGACGATCGCCTAGTTCAACAAAACCGGGGTTACAGGAGTTTTGAACCACTTCTAAAAATGACTGTGATCCGTGGCCGCCTTTTTTCCAGCACCTAAGTCTTGCACCATCAACTGTCACAGAACCGCTGTCAAAAAAATGATCGCGTTTTAAATTGACTTTTTTCTCTTCTAGTGCTGCTGCAAGCGTAATAATTTTAAACGTCGAACCTGGCTCATATGTGCTCCACACCGGTAGATTTCGGTTAAACACTTTCGAGTCAACTGATTGATAATCCGCTGGATCAAAATCCGGTCTGCTCGACATCCCAAGCACTTCACCGTTCTTTGGGTTCATCGCAATTGCAATCATCCCATCTGGGTTATATTTTGCCTGCGCATTGTCTAATTCCCGTTCTATAATGGTTTGCACCTTCGCATCGACAGTTAACTTCATATCAAGACCATCTTTAGGCGGTGTATAATCATCTGCTTCATCTGGCATTTTCTGCCCTTTTGCATCGGAATAGAACTTGACAGAGCCTTTTTCACCTTTTAGGTCATCGTCATAATAGGCTTCCAGTCCAAGTAACCCTTGATTATCAATTCCAGCGAAGCCCAGCACATGAGAAAGAAAACTGCCAAACGGATAGTGTCTGATGCTGTCTTCCGCAACATAAACGCCATCTAAATCAAGCTCTCTGACTTCTTTTGCTTTTTCATGAGATACTTTTCTGCCTTCTGGAGAAATTCGTTCGATGGATGTTTTCTTTGTGACGTGCTTGTACGCTTTCTCTTCAGACATATTCAGTACTGCCGCCAGTTTTTTGCTTGTTTCTGCCGGATCTTTAATTTGCCGCGGGACGACCAATATAGATGGGGCACTTTTGTTCGTCGCAAGCTCTACCCCATTTCGGTCCAAAATATCTCCCCTTTCTGGTTCGAACGGGAGGTTCCGGCTCCATGAATCTTTTGCTAAGCTTGTGAGCTTCTCGCCCATAATAAACTGTACATATCCTAATCTAGTATCTATGATGAAAAAAATGATCACCCCAAACAGCAGCACGAAAAGCAATCGTTTTCTCACTGTTACACTTGATACTCGCACGCCCGGTTCACTCCTTACATACATATGGCTTGTTTCCATCATATGCAGGCCCGTCCTTATGTAGAACGTTTCGTCTATCCCGCCCAGCAAAAGAAAAAACCTAGCAAGTGGTTTGCTAGGTTTTGCAGTTAATTCGGGCTTTTAAATGTCACAGTGACGACTTTATCTGAAATCTCCGCTCCACTTTTCACACTTTGTTTGACAGCATATCCTTGTCCTTTTGTTTCGATATGCACACCGGAAATGGATGCATATTGAAGGACTTCCCGTCTCGACCAGCCTGTCATATCAGGCATTTTTATCGTTTTTCCTGCTGTTTTCAAGAAAACTTTCTGGCTTTCAGAGAATTCAGATCCTGCACTTGGCCACTGTCGTTTAATGGAGAGGCCGTCGCCGATGACAACAGGCGTTAAGTTTTTGTTTTTGGCTTCTGTTTCCGCCTGCTTCACTTCTAAATCTAAGAATGAAGGCATTGTTTCTTGCTTCACTTTTTGTTCGCCTGATTTTTTATCGTCTGTTTTGGTTGGTGCAATATTTAAATATAGCAGACTATTTTTCATCACTGGGTTAAAGATTTGTGCAACTGGGGCAGAGCCAGTTTCTGTGTCAGACAGCTGCGGCTGCTGTACAGCTACATAAACGAGTAGCTTCGGATCATCTTTTGGCGCCATTCCCATAAATGAAAAGACGTAATCGTTTCTTCCTTTGAGATAACCGCCGGCACCGCCAATTTGTCCTGTTCCTGTTTTCCCAGCAACGTCAAATCCTTTGATTTGGTAAGGCTGGCCTGTTCCAATCTTCGAGGAAACCACCTCACCTAAAATGTCACGGACTTGCTTTGCTGTATCAGAGGAAATTGGTTTTCCAGCTACTGTTGGTTCGTGCTGTAAAATTGTTTTGTTTGTGTTTGGGTCTGTAATATGATCAATGACATATGGCTTCATCATCGTTCCGCCGTTTGCTATCGCTGTCGCTGCTTCGATTTGTTGAATCGGTGTAATGGCAGACGCTTGACCGTAAGCCGTCGATGCTTTGTCATATTCGTATCTGTAATTGATTTTACTAGACGCTTCGTTCGGTAAGTCAATACCTGTTTTGTCATAGAAATGGAACTTCTGCAAATATTGTTCGTAGCGCGTGAAGCCTAATTTTTCTTTTGCCAGCTTTGCAAAAGCTACGTTAGACGAACGGAGAACCCCTTCATGAAAGTCAATTTTTCCCCAGCCATTTCCATTGTTGTGGTCTCTTACAAGGCCGCCTCCTACTTTATAAGTACCAGATTGATATTTGTCATTGCCTTGGTAGACCCCTTCTTGGATTGCTGCAGCAAGTGTGAAGATTTTCATCGTTGAACCTGGTTCAAACGCATATGAAATGACATCATTGTTATAATTCGTAATGTCTAATTCATTTAAATTAAAGCTTGGCCGCTGTCCCATCGCGAGCACCTTTCCCGTTTTTGGGTCAACGACTGTGGCAATGATTTTCTTCGGTTTATATTTTTTGGCAACCTGCGTCATACTTTCTTCAAGGAACGCTTGGATTTTTTGATCGATGGTCAGCGTGACATTTTTTCCATCCTTCGGAGCGACAATGTCTTCTTTACTATTCGGAAGAGCCCATCCGCTTCTGTCACTGTTATATGTCACATAGCCGTCTTTTTCTTTTAAAAATTTGTTCAGCGCCTTCTCAAGTCCCATCGCGCCTGACATGTCCTTCGTTGCCTCATCTAATCTTGCATAACCGATCAGATTCGACGCAAACATGCCGTTTGGATAATATCGCTTCGTGTCTTTTTCAAATGCGATCCCTGGAAGCTTTAGCTTTTCAATTTTTTCTTTTGTTGAAAAACTGATGTCTTTTCCAGCTTTACCAAACTCAACTTGGAACGCACCTTTAGTATTCAGACGCTTTAAAATTTCGCTTTCACTCATATCAATGACTTTCGACAGCTCTTTTGCTGTCTTTTCTTTGTCGACGACATGCATTGGGTGCTTGGGATCAACCGTCATTTTCTTGCTCATGATCGCAATGAGCTTATAGACAGACGTATCCTCTGCAATCACATTCCCATTTCGGTCTAAAATAGACCCTCTTTTGGCTTCAAGTGTTTTCTTCGATTGATATTGTTCATTTGCCTTTACGGCTAATACTTGGCCATCGACTGTTCCTGTAATCTGAATATAGATAAAACGTGCAAGGATGATAAAGAAAAACAGGGCGAAGCAAATACTCGCAATTGCCGCGCCTCTGTTCATCATTTTATTCTTTTTAGGCATCGCCATCTTAATCGACCTTCTTAACATCTTTCGAAATGCTTAAGCCTGCTTTTTTCGCAGTATCAATGACTCTCTCGGGTTCACTCAGCAAGTCTTTTTCTTTTTGAAGCTCAGTGATCTTCTTCGATTCTAAAGATACTT
The DNA here is from genome assembly GCF_019266135.1 of Bacillus sp. F2HM. NCBI lineage: Bacteria > Bacillati > Bacillota > Bacilli > Caryophanales > Bacillaceae > Bacillus > Bacillus sp. F2HM. The sequence goes on along the minus strand of NZ_LRMO01000012.1, from coordinate 8,062 downwards.
GCTGTTCTAATTTCTGGACTTCAATATTAGCGTGATAGACAGCAAAGGCTTTAGAAATGATGAGAATGGAGCTGCACATAAGAGCCATGACAAACATGACAAGTAAGATTTTTTCACCAAGTGTGATAGAACCTCTTCTTTTAATAACAACCGATTGGCCTTGCTGCTCTGTTTGATATTGTTTTACTTCTCTTTGGTAAGCCAAATTACTCATAAGAAACCTCCTTTTTATCATCATCTATGGTGTCGTTTTACTTTTTTTCTGCAATTCGGAGCTTCGCTGAACGGGCACGGTTGTTATGTTCCAGCTCTTGTTCTGATGCAACGATTGGTTTTCTCGTGATCAGCTTCAGCTTTGGTTCAAGTCCTTCTGGAATCACTGGTAGTCCGTGCGGAAGTTCTGGAAGAGAAGACATTTCTTTAAATGTACTTTTACAAATCCGGTCTTCAAGTGAATGGAATGTAATGACAGAAATTCTCCCCTTCGGATTGAGTAACTCTATTGCTTGTTCTAGTGCTTCTTCAAAAACTTTCAATTCATCATTTACGGCAATTCGGATCGCTTGAAACACTCTTTTTGCTGGATGTCCGCCAGTTCGTCTTGCAGGTGCGGGAATTCCTTCTTTGATAATGTCGACAAGCTCACCTGTAGTTTCAATTGGTGCTTTTTTTCTAGCTTCTTCAATTTTGCGTGCGATTTGCTTGCTGAATTTTTCTTCCCCATATTTGTAGAAAATCCGAACTAGATCTTCAAATGGCCATTCATTCACCACTTGTTTTGCCGACAATGCGGCTGTTTGATCCATTCGCATGTCAAGAGGTGCATCATGGTGATAACTAAAGCCTCTCTCTGGTGTGTCGAGCTGAGGAGATGAAACCCCAAGGTCAAAAATCACACCGTCTACGCTTGTAATGCCTTGTTCATTCAGACGTTCTTTTAAATATCGGAAGTTGCTCTTTATGAAAAGAATGTTCGCTTTAGAATCCGCGAGCTTCTCTCGTGCATGATCCAGTGCAGCATCGTCTTGGTCAAATCCAATCAATGTACCTTTTTCTGATAGTTGAGATAGTAAATATGAGCTATGACCTGCTCCGCCCAGCGTGCAGTCTACATATGTACCGTCTTCTTTGACGTTTAAACCGTCAACTGTTTCTTTTAATAATACTGTCTCATGTTGGAACATGATGTTATGGTCCCACCTTTTTCAAATAGAAATGAATGTGTAGAAAGCTTGCTGCACAAGGGATTATTATATATCAAATCCAATCATGTTTTCAGCAATTTCAGCAAAAGAATCTTCTTGCTCTTCTGTATATTGTTCCCAGATCGACTTACTCCACAACTCAATTCGATTTGAAACGCCGATGACCACACATTCTTTTTCGAGTTTTGCATATTGGAGTAGGTTTGATGCGATGTTAATGCGCCCCTGCTTGTCCAGATCGCATTCGACTGCGCCAGAGAAGAAGAACCGGGTAAACGCACGTGCATCTTTTTTCGTTAGGGGCAGTGCTTTGAGTTTCTCTTCGATTAGTTTCCACTCACTCATAGGGTAGCCAAATAAACATTGATCAAGCCCTCTCGTCAGCACAAACTGTTCTCCGAGACCGTCTCTAAATTTAGCAGGGATGATCATGCGCCCTTTTGTATCAATCGTATGTTGGTATTCACCCATGAACATGATAATCAGAGCCCCACTTTCTCACCCTTACTCTCCACTATCCACCACTTCTCTCCACAAAACTTATTTTACACTGTTTCTACATAAAAAAAAACCCTGAACTAGTCAGGGTTCATTAAAACTTTATTTCAAAGTTTGACAATTTGCTGCTTGTTTTGAAATGAAAATGGCAGATTTTTGAACGTTTTGAAGAATTCTGGACCATATTTGTTTAAAAAGTACATGATATTCCAAATTCTTTCTTGCGGGGCATCTAATGGTTTTAAGCTGTTTTCAATCCGTTCAAAATCTCGAAGGATATATTCTTCCTTCTCTTCCACACGCTGCGCCACCTTTTGATAAACAAATTGAAGCTGGTCTTCGATAAATTTGGCATTTTTATCTAGCAGCTGCTCGAAGTTTGGTTCAACCTTCAGTGCTTCTTGCCTCAATACACCATGAACATTCGCTAATTCACGTTTCGCCTGATCAACGGCTTGAACAAAACTGTCTGGAAGGCTTTGCTCAAAGTGAGCCTCCTTCTTTTCTTTTACTCCGTTTGTGAGCACTTCTTCTACCGACAGCTCTCTGACCGGCAGCTTCTTATCGATGTGCCTTTCAAGAATGGTCACGTGCAGTCTTGGAAGAACGGGTGCCATCTTTAATTCAAAATGCTCAAAGATTCCTTTCAGTTCTCCCCAATAATTGACTTCACCGTGTCCTGCCATAAAAGCAAGTGTTGGGAGAAGGGTTTCCTGCATTAAGGGACGCGTCACCACATTGTTGCTGAACCGTTCTGGGTGCTCCTCAATTTCCTGCAAAAGCTCTTCTTTTGTCCACGTAAGCCCCACTTCTGATATAGAAAACTGGCCGTTTGCTTTTTCAATAAGGAAACGCTCTTCATCATATTCGTAAAACAGGTTCGCCTGATTGTCGCCAGCTTCAATGATCGGCTGATATCCCGCTCGTTTCATGGCAGCCTGCGTTTCATTCAAACGAGCTGTGACCGCATCATTTGTCTCGACAATATGCTTGAATAACGTACGCTCAAGTGGTTTGACACCTAAGTCTCCTGAATTAAATAGAAGCAGTCCATCTTCTTCAAAAAGGTCGCATACAATCCATTCAAAGAAATCCGTAAATGTTTGTGATTTGCGTAAACATCGAAGAAGCTGATCAAGCAAGTCATTTGTATATGCAGATTCCTCATACGTTGAAAACACATCGCGGAGCCATTTCTCTGTTTTTTCTTGATGCAGAGGTGTTCTTTTGGCAGCAGTTTTTTTGACGTTATGTAATGGCAGCTTTTGCTTAACTGGACCTTTTTCGCCGGATGTGTAGACAAAATTAATTTCATCTACGTCATGATCCTCACCTGCTACCCAAAAGACTGGAATCACAGGAACGCCAAGCGCTGATTCTTTTTCTTTTGCGAACTGAATAATGGATATGATTTTATGTATGGTATAAAGCGGTCCTGCCAGTAGGCCTGCCTGCTGTCCTCCAACCACCATGACACTCCGTTCATCACGGATCTTTTCAATGTTCTGACGCATCGCTGCCGATTCAAACTTTGCGTGGTATGCACTCATATAATCCGCTAAAGCCTCGCGCGGGAAGCTCATTTCCATGAGATCGTCGTATCTTTTTTTCCATGTGTGCTCAGAATGTATATCATAATCAAAAAAAGCAGTCATCTCTTTTTTTTCTTCTATATAATCACGTATGAATAAATTCTGACTTCGGATGGAAAGTTCAGTCAATTGCATGTTTAGAACTTCCTTTCTTCAATAAATAGTTAGTTTCCCGAAAAAAGTATAGCATGTAAATGAGCTCACTCAAAAGATTTTGTTTGCTTTTTTTCCAATACTTCCAAGCTTCGATTAAAGAAAGTAAGATGTGGCGCCGTAATCTCTTGAGCTTGAGCCTTTTTTAAAAGATAGCCAACGATGGCTTTTCTTTCGGTTTCACGGCCTTTGACGATATCTTGAAGCATTGACGATTGATTGGCAGCCGTTTTTTTACAAATGGAAACGACGTGTGACCAGAGTCGCTCTTTTTCAGCCAGACCTAAAATGGACAATGCTTCTTCAAATGCACATTTCATCATGTATTCATATGCAGGATTTGCGATCAATTCCCCATTTTTCACATGCAATAAAGCCGTGAGCGGGTTAATACAGACATTGACCAGCAGTTTTTCCTCCAGCACTTTTTTCCATTCATCCGTATAAATCATCTGAAATTGGGGCGGCGTTTCATTCAAAGCATTTCTCACATCAGCTGTATCCTCAGGATGAAAAGCCCCCCACTTGATGACACCGATCCCTGTATGGTTCACTGCATGGTCTGATACCTTCATGGCACCGTGCTCTACGACACCTATATATATCGAATGCGACGTGTCCCAGTTTTCTAAATCTAATAAGTGGGCCATGCCATTTTGTAAAAATAAGATTCGTTGACGAGGTAATGTTGATAGGTCATCAAGCACCTCTTGCAGATGGTGATATTTCACCGTCACAATCAGCAGATCAAATACTCCTGTAATCCCTACCCGTGCCTTGACAGACGCCCGGAATGTCTCTCCCTTTACCGTTCGCTTAATTCCTGATGTTCGAATCTCCTCTGCTTGTTCTTTTCTTCTTGTCAAAACAGTGATGTCATGATGCTGTGATAAATAACTGGCACAAAGCAGACCAATCGCACCGCCGCCAATGATTCCAATGTTCAACTGCCGCACTTCCCTTTTTCTGTTTACTTCATCATATCAACCATTTTAACAGTTTCAAGCCGCGATGCAAAAAGCAGATAGCGCACCGCGATTGAATTTTTTTAATTTAAAAACTATAATAATAAGTGTAAAAACTTTTTAAGGCGGATGGGATGAAAACGCCTTCAATGACATCACTGTCGACATTATGTGTGTAAGGGGGAAGATCATATGACACAAGTAAAACGACTTCTAATCAATTACAAAACTTTAGAGGAATTTAAACAATTTAAGGAATATGGTATACAAGAACTATCCATGCTTGAAGACCTTGAAAGTAATATGATTGAAAATGACAGCAATTCTCCATTTTACGGGATTTATTTTGGAGATAAGCTGGTCGCACGTATGAGCCTTTATCAAGTGGACGGCTCGACGACAACGTATTTTGACCACAATCATGATTATTTAGAGCTGTGGAAGCTGGAAGTGCTTCCTGGGTATCAGCGTAAAGGGTACGGCGAGGCACTTGTTGATTTCGCCAAATCTTTCGGATTGCCTATCCGAACCAATCCACGCGTCAAATCTGCCGGTTTTTGGGATAAAATGGGCTTTGAAGCGGTCAAATATGATATGGAACGCGATAAAGGTGAAAATCCACTCATCTGGGAACCTGCCCATATCCAAAAAAATACAGGTGAATCCGCTTAATACTGATGGCAAAACGCCCCTCCTTTCTCTGTGAGGGGCGCTTTCTTATTTAGCATATTCTTTTAAGTTGATATTCTGTTTGACTCTTTCAACAATCCCAATGAGTGCCCGGTAATCTTCTTCTGTCATTTTTAATTGCCGCTTCAAGTGTTCATTTTCTTCCGTGAGCGACTTCAGTTGATGCTGCGTGTCCGCTAGTTCTTCGCGTAAATCAGCAGAGCCAGCAGGTTCTTTTTCAAGCTGCTCTAAGAACTGAATCACTTCTCGCAAGGTCAATTCAGCCTGATCTGAAGTTGCCTTTTCTTCTATCGTTAACGTATTCTGTGGTAAACCCGAGGAATGAATCCCAATCTTTTTACGCAGTTCTTTCCGCTGTTTTTTCGCCAGCTCAATGCCTGCCTGATATTGTTTTCTGACGTATGAATTCCACCTGAATCCACATGCTGCAGCCGTTCTTGACAACGCTTTTCCGACTTCTTCAAATGCGGAAAGCTGCGTTCCTCCATCTCGAATGTGTCTTAAGACGACTTCTGCTAAAAGTAAATCTTCATCTTGCGTCCATGCGTCCTGCCTTGTAATCGTCAATTGATCATCCCCCCTGAATCTGAATACCACATCATATGCGCTTACTAGAGTAGATAGACTATTTGCAGGAGAGAAACCTAAAAAATAGACAAATAAAAAAACGCAAGGGAAGATTCCCTTACGCTTTTTTATCAAGCATTAGTTGCTTTTTACGTCTTTGCCTTTGTATGTTCCGCAAGATTTGCAGACACGATGAGAAATTTTCATTTCACCGCATTCTGGGCAAGCTACCATACCAGGTACTTGTAGTTTGAAATGCGTACGACGCAATCTTTTTTTCATTTTAGAAGTTCTTCTAAAAGGTACAGCCATTATTCCCACCTCCTTAAAGAGTTAAGATTCATTATTTTCTTCTAAGAGCTTCTTCAAGCCTTCCAGACGCGGATCAATTCGGTTTTGATGTGCATCTTCCGAAATGACCGCCCAGTCATTCCCTTCCTGTGGTGCAGCACCTTTTACGTCTGTTTGGTCGCAAAAGATTTGCATCGGCACTTCAAGAAGAATTTCTTCCTTGACTATAGGCGTTAAGTCGATGATATCGTCTTCTACAACAGATACGTCTTCATCTTCTATATCGTCTGTCTTATGAAGTACAAATAGTTCTTTCGTTGAAATCGCAAATGGATAATTTACATCAACAAGCGTTCTTGAACAAGGCAATGTCATTTCACCTGTGATGGTTAAATCAAATGCGACTTGCTTTGATTCGATCACTCCAGTCCCTTTCACCTCTACTGGTGAAATGCGACGTATATCTGAATGAAGGCTAGTAAGTTCATTTAAGTCAACCGTCTCATGAAAATCGAAGCTGTTTTTAGCTTTTTGATGTAACTGATAAACTGTCCATTTCAATTGTATCACCTCTAAGAGCAACAAACATGATTATAGCTTTCATCATGCTATTTGTCAATATTTTTTCTTTACAGTCCTTTGTGATGTCAGAGCGTTGTTTGACATCAGTTCACGGAATGCCTACACTGAAAAAAATGGGCTTCATTTTTCCCTTATGCTACTGTAGCATAGACCATTTAACCATAGCAAGAAAGGCGGAACATCTATTGAAAGCAACAGGAGTCGTTGTCGAGTACAATCCATTTCATTATGGACATGCCTATCATGTTCGCCAGGCAAAAACACATACCTCCTCAGATGTAGCCATTGCCGTCATGAGCGGTTCCTTCCTCCAGCGCGGAGAGCCTGCCATCGTCTCTAAATGGGCACGTACAAAAATGGCATTGCAAAACGGTGTAGACATCGTATGTGAGCTTCCATACATCTATGCAGTGCAAAAGGCAGAAACCTTTGCAAATGGCGCTGTGTCTATTCTAGATGCTTTAAAATGCCGCTCCCTTTTTTTCGGAAGTGAGGACGGAGACATCAAAGCATTTGAGCGAACAGCTCACGCTTGGCATGAGAAAAAAGAAGAAATTGACCTTTTCACAAAAGCAAAGGTCAAAGAAGGCCTTAGTTATCCGGCAGCCGCTGCCGCTGCGTTTCAAGAGGTCATTGATCCTAAACACTTACTGGATCTGTCTAGGCCTAATAACATTTTAGGCTTCCATTATGTCAAAGCCATCTTAGAGAGATCTCCTCACATAGAGCCCTTTACCTCTCAAAGAATTGCATCCGGTTATCATGATCAAGAGCTTCCTAAACATCAGAAAATCGCAAGCGCTACAAGCATCCGAAAAGCCTTAAAAGAGAATGGGTCATTTGAAACTGTCGCCTCTTATCTCCCGGAAGCCTCGCTTAAGCAATTACATGACTATTATTCTTCTTATGATCTTTTACATACGCAAGAAGACTATTTCAGCTTCTTAAAACATGTGTTTCACACAATGGATACAGCAGAACTAGAGGGCATCTATGAAATTGAAGAAGGCATCGAACACCGCATGCAAAAGGCGATCACACATGCGTCCACCTACGAGGAATATCTATCACTTGTGAAAACAAAACGATATACGTGGACAAGGCTGCAGCGGATGAATACGCACCTTTTAATGAGGGTGAAGAAAACGGTCATGCATGAGCTGCTAAAGGAGAAACAAGCACCATACATTCGTTTACTTGGCATGTCAAAGAAAGGTCAGCAATACTTATCTCTTGTAAAAAAGGAATTGGACGTACCGCTTGTCAGCAAGCTGTCTTCCTTTTCACATCCTGCCCTTGATCTTGACATTCGCGCTTCCCGCGTCTTCAGCCTTCCCATCAGCGAACCAATGCAAACAAAGTTAACAGAAGCAGAATTTAAAACCTCACCGATCCGCTATGATGAAGAGACTGGTCTCTTCCAATCTCGATAAAAAAAGCAGCCTAAGGCTGCTCTCTGATTGTTGACAAAGGGCTAAAATGATCTTTATTTTATCCCTTTGTCTTCTTTTCAGCGTGA